>JBNMKQ010000050.1:0-14754 GCA_050874425.1 Alloprevotella sp. | reverse complement strand
TTTTTGTCTTGTCTTTCGCTGAGGTGTTTTTGCTATTTGTTCTTTTTTCTCAGTAAATAATTGAATGGCCCATGCTTTGACGATGCGTACAATTTCGTTGTTGCTTAATTGCGTAAAGAGTCGTTGGGCCAGTTTTAGTAGTTGGCGGATAATGTTTTTAATCATGGTAGTTGTCTTATTTTAGGTTTGGTGCAAAAGTACAACACCATGAGAGGTGGGGCAAAAAGTGTGTACATTTTGTACACTTTTTCTTCAAGCAAGAAAGCAAACTCCTTCCGCACGTTACGTGTTTTAAAGGGCAATGACTTTTTATCTTTCATGTTTCAGTTTGTGTTTCTAAATCGTTGATTATCAATTATTCCAGTGACTGAAATGTGATAACTGATGCTTCATATTAGGCTTCATCCTTTCAGTGCGTATTTCTTCCACTGTGTTTTGCAATTGCTTGCAGCAAGAAGTGAATTCTCTTGCACTTTGTTCTGTCTTTTTGTCGATAGTGTTTGTAAATGTGAAACATTGAAGGCAAAAATGAAACATGCGGGACGTATGTTTCATTCATTAAAAGGATTAGAAATCAAATGGTTATGGGTAGAAATGAAACGTTGAAACAAAAATGAACTAAACTTTAATGTATAAGGAGTTAAAAAACTTATGCTATAGTATATCTTAAAAACAGAATTTTTAGAACACCCCTATACTTTGTTCCTAAAATGTTTGGTAATATCCACTTTCATAAATATCTTTGCAATTGGAAACAAAATAAATAGATTAATAATGAAAAATATCATTACAGATTCAAACTACGAAAGCATTGTGGCAGAAGGCTTGCCCGTGGTAGTTGACTTCTCAGCAACGTGGTGTGGTCCTTGCAAGAAAATTGCTCCAATAATTGAAAAATTAGCAGTAGAATACCAAGGACGCGTTAACATTGGTAAATGTGACGTTGACGATAATGAAGAACTTACCTCAAAGTTTGGTATTCGTAACGTCCCTACTGTGATCTTTATCAAAAATGGTGAGGTCGTTGATAAACACGTTGGTGCTGGACTTGAAAAAGAATTTGTTGAGAAAATTGAAGCTTTATTGAACTAAAAAAGCTTTATTCGACTATTTCTAAAATATTTCCGGTTTATAGTTTAGAGGTTATGAGGTTATAAAGTTAGTTTTGTTGATTATCAATATGATGTAACTTTATAACCTCATAACCTCAAAACGTAAGGCGGATTTATTAGCCACCACAAAAAATACTTTTATGAACATTGACGAAGAATTAATGCTTGATGCTCAAGAAGATGCGGCTGCAGTAGCTTTTATAAAAAACAATCTGCCGCAAGAGCTTCAGGAGAAGTTTACGGAAGAACAACTGTATTACTTCCTTGATGTGATCATCGAATACTATACTGAAAGTGGTATCCTTGATGCACAACCTGATAAGGAGGGTTATATCGACATAGATGAAGAGGCTATCGCAAAATATGTGGCGAAAAAAGCAAATAAAGAGGGAATGGGCGCTTTTAGCCCTGAGGACCTTCTGTTTGTCGTTCAAGCTCACATGGACTTTGAAGAGAGTCAAGAGGAAGCATAATGTACTTTGTGTCCCCATGTTCTTACTAGAGAAGAATGTGGGGCTTTTTATGTATAAGTGGGTGGTCATTTTTTTTTATAATTTGTGTTCTGTGTTTTTTTTTTGAACACCTACTTAGTAATGGCGTAAAAGCCTGAAAAACGTATTAATTTGATAGGAAAGGGAAGAAAAAGTATTCGCAATATTTGTCACTTAAAGAAAAAAACGTACTTTTGCACGCCGATTATTATCTGGCTGGCTCAAAAAGCCTGCTGATCCGCGGATTAATAGTTGCATCCGTTTTTATTGGCCAGGGTGTAATGGTTAGGTAATATCTGCGGTAAAAAGATAAACATTAGTAGTTACAATTTAAAACAAACAAAAGTGGACACTTTAAGTTACAAGACCATTTCTGCTAACAAAGAGACTGCACAAAAAGAATGGGTAGTAGTAGATGCTACTGATCAGGTTTTGGGTCGTCTTTGTACAAAGGTTGCCAAACTGCTGCGCGGTAAGTATAAACCCAATTTTACTCCGCACGTAGACTGTGGCGACAACGTTATTATCATCAATGCCGATAAGATTCAGCTTACTGGTAAGAAGTGGACTGATCGTATCTATCTTACTTACACTGGCTATCCTGGTGGCCAGCGTGAACATACTCCTGCAAGCATTATGGCTAAGCCTAATGGTGCAGATAAGTTGTTCCGTCGTGTAGTGAAGGGCATGCTTCCTAAGAATAAGCTTGGCGCAAAGCTTCTTGGTAATCTTTATGTTTACGAAGGCGCAGAACACAAGCATGAAGCACAGTCGCCCAAGGCAATTGATATTAACCTCCTTAAATAAGCTTAGCAGTAATGGAAATGATTAATGCATTAGGCCGTCGTAAAAGCGCCATCGCCCGTATCTACGTAACCGAAGGTACAGGTAAAATTACCATTAACAAGAGAGATCTTACTGAGTATTTCCCCTCTCCCATCCTGCAGTTTGTTGTTAAGCAGCCTCTTACCCTCTTGGACGTTGCTGAAAAGTACGACATTAAGGTAACACTCTGTGGTGGTGGTTTCACGGGTCAGAGTCAGGCTCTTCGCCTTGCTATCGCTCGTGCACTAGTAAAAATCAATGCTGATGACAAGAAGGCCCTTCGCGCTGAAGGCTTCATGACTCGCGACCCCCGTGCCGTTGAGCGTAAGAAGCCAGGTCAGCCCAAGGCTCGTCGTCGCTTCCAGTTCAGCAAGCGTTAATATTCTGCGCTGCCTGAAATCAAAGCATTTATATATTTATTATATTGGTGTTGCGTGATTTTAGGACTGTTGCTGGATTTACGTTTAGTATCTAAACCAAGAAGACTTTGTGGAAAAGTAAGTGAGAAAGTAATAAGTAAAAGTAACTCATTGATGGCTTATAAGTAGTACTTAATACTTATAATTTATATGTAACACTTAATACTTAATACTTAATACTTAATACTTTAATCAAACTACCTCTTGGCTGGTTGAACTAAAACAACTTACAAGAAAGTAAACGAATTTAAAAGAAAAGAAATGTCAAGAACATCATTTGATACCCTTTTGGAGGCCGGTTGTCACTTCGGTCACCTCAAACGTAAGTGGAACCCCGCTATGGCTCCTTACATCTTCATGGAGCGCAATGGTATTCACATTATCGACCTCCACAAGACTGTTGCAAAAATCGACGAAGCTGCAGAAGCTTTGAAGGCAATTGCAAAACAGGGCAAGCGTGTCCTCTTCGTAGCTACTAAGAAGCAAGCAAAGGACGTTGTAGCTGATAAGGCTGCATCTGTCAATATGCCTTACGTTACTGAACGTTGGCCGGGCGGTATGCTCACCAACTTCCCAACGATTCGCAAGGCAATCAAAAAAATGGCCAATATCGACAAGTTGATGAACGATGGTACTTACTCTAACCTCTCAAAGCGTGAAATCCTTCAGATTTCTCGTCAGCGTGCAAAGTTGGAGAAGAATCTTGGTTCTATCAGCGACCTTACTCGCCTGCCTGCTGCATTGTTCGTTGTTGACGTATGCAAGGAACACATCGCAGTAAAAGAGGCTCAACGCCTCGGCATTCCAGTATTTGGTATTGTTGATACAAACTCTGATCCTAACGTTGTAGATTATCTTATCCCTGCTAACGATGACTCTAACAAGAGCATCGAGGTAATTCTTGACGCTGTATGTGGCGCAATCGCTGAAGGCGTTGAAGAACGTAAGGCTGAGAAGGTAGACGCTGAAGCCGCAGGTGAGGGCGAAACGAAGTCACGTAATAAGCGTGCTTCTAAGGCTCGCGCTGAAAAGGCTGAAGCTCCCGCAGCTGAAGAAGCAAAGGCTGAGTAATCTGCTATTAATTTATTGAAAGTATAAAGTATAAGCGTATAAAGTAGGAAGTATAACCCTCATTCGTGAGATTACACTTTTATTACCTTATACATTGTGCTTTATACTTTTCTACTTTTAAAATCCTAACTACTAACCAACTATATTTCCAAAAGAAAATGGGAGTATCATTAGAAGATATCAAGAAGCTTCGCACTATGACTGGTGCAGGTTTGGGCGACTGCAAGAAGGCACTCGCTGAGTCAAATGGCAACATTGAAGAGGCCATCGAAATTATCCGTAAGAAGGGTCAAGCTGTTGCTGCAAAGCGTTCAGATCGTGAAGCTGCAGAGGGTGCGGTACTCGTAAAGTGCGAAAATGGCTTTGCTGCTATCATCGCTCTTAAGTGTGAGACTGACTTCGTAGCTAAGAATGCAGACTTCGTTAAGCTCGCTCAGGATATTCTTGACCTCGCTGTAGCTAATAAGTGTAAGAGCCTCGAAGAGGTGAATGCGCTTACACTCGGTGGTCACACTGTAGCTGAAGCTGTAACTGATCGCAGTGGTATTACAGGTGAGAAGATGGAACTTGATGGTTACAACTTTATCGAGGGTGACAATGTAGCCGTTTATGACCACATGGGCCGTCACATGCTCTGCACTATGGTTCAGACAAACAAGCCTGCAGAAGAACAAGCTCACAATGTGGCTATGCAAGTAGCTGCGATGAATCCTGTGGCTCTTGATGAAGCAAGCGTTCCTCAAGAAGTAAAGGACGAAGAACTCAAGGTGGCTATTGAGAAGACAAAGGAAGAGCAAGTGAAGAAGGCTGTAGAGGCTGCTATCAAGAAGGCTGGCTATAATGCTTATATCGCTGAAAGTGAGGAACACCTCGAAGAAGGTATCCGTAAGGGTAATATCACTGAAGAGGACGCTGCTGCTATCCGCGAGTTGAAGGCTAAGACTGCAGAAGAAAAGGCTGCTAACTTGCCCGAACAGATGGTTCAGAACATTGCTAACGGCCGTATGAAGAAGTTCTACAAGGAATCTTGCCTCTTGAATCAAGAGTACATTCAGGATAGCAAGCAGACTGTCGCTGAGTATCTGAAGTCAACAGACAAGGACCTCACGGTTACGGCTTTCAAGCGTTTTACGCTTCGTGCTGAGTAATTCATATCATAAATATATGAAGTAAAAAGGCTATGGCTTACTAAGTCATAGCCTTTCTTTTTTTAGATAAAATCTATACAATAAACGCTATTCATACATTTGACCAAAAATAAATTTGTACATTTGCATATACAAAGAAGACTAAACTCTATCTAAATCTCACATTTAATAAGGTGGAAGACGATAAGATTTTTAAAATAGACATTGATAAGGTGTTGCAAAGTAAAATGGGGAAGAGGTCGAAGTTCGTTCCTCGCTTTATTTGCAATTGGCTAAAACATATCGTGCATCAAGAAGAAATTAATGCTTTCCTTGAAAGCGTTGGGAGTAAGCAAGGGTTACCTTGGATTGATGCGGTAATGGAATTTCTGGACGATAAGATTGAAATTTTAGGTTTGGAAAATCTGCCTGATGATGGGGACGGCCACCGATATACGTTTGTAAGTAACCACCCCTTAGGCGGTCCAGATGGTATTGCGATAGGTCAAATCCTTGGTCATCGTTATAATGGAAGGATACGTTATCTTGTAAACGATCTACTTATGAACCTTCATGGCTTAGCTCCACTTTGTGTTCCTGTAAATGTGACGGGAAAGCAAAATCGGGACCTTCCACGACAAATAGAGGCAACGTTTAGTAGTGATAATCATGTGATTATGTTTCCTGCTAAATTATGCTCACGGCGAAGGGAGGGAGTAATTCATGACTTACCATGGAATAAAACTTTTATAACCAAAAGTGTCGAAACGCAGCGTGATGTTGTACCTATTCACTTTGAGGGGTGCAACTCTGATCGCTTCTATCGAATAGCCAACCTTTCAAAATCATTGGGCTTAAAATTTAACGTTGCCATGCTTTTTCTCGCTGATGAGACTTTCCGTAATCGGCATAAGACTTTTAAGGTCACAATAGGGAAACCTATTCCGTGGCAGCACTTTGATAAGAGCAAACGTCCGTCGGAATGGGCGCTTTGGGTGGAGGGTATCGTTTATCAACTGCCTCACTCCTAATGGCTGTGTTTTAAAAATAGACGGTTTTGTGTTTTAAAACGTTATAAGGTATTTTTAGTCGAAAGGTGAGGCATAAGGTGACTTTTTAACCTCATAACCTCATAACCTTATAACCAAATTTTGTTAGTTCAGACTCATATACAAATGCTTTAGTCATGCAACCAATTATATCACCTGTAGATAAAACGCTACTAAAAAAAGAATTAACACCAGATAGACGTCTGCGCACGACAAACAAAGCTGGCAATGAAATTTATATTATAACCTATCAGCAGGCTCCCAATGTGATGCGCGAAATTGGTCGTTTACGCGAAATTGCCTTCAGAGCTGCTGGAGGTGGCACTGGCATGGAGTTGGATTGGGATGAATTTGATACTTGTGAGCATCCTTATTATCAGCTAATTGTTTGGGATCCAGAGGAAGAACTCATATTGGGTGGTTATCGTTTCTTGCCTGGAAACGAAGCAAAATATGATGATAAGGGGCAGCCGTGTTTGGCTACAAGCCACATGTTTCACTTCTCTGAACATTTCTTGAAAACATATATGGCTGATACGGTTGAGCTTGGACGGTCGTTCGTTACGCTTGAGTATCAAAGTACTAGAGCCATGAGCAAGGGTATTTTTGCTTTGGACAATCTATGGGACGGGCTTGGTGCTCTTACCGTAATCATTCCAAATCTAAAGTACTTCTTTGGAAAGATGACGATGTATCCTTCGTTTAATCGCGAGGCACGTGATATGATATTGTTTTTCTTGAAGAAGCACTTTGGTGACAAGGATCAACTGATAACTCCTTATTCTCCTCTTGTCATTGATACTCCGGAAGAAGACCTTGAAAAGCTTTTTGTATGTGATGACTTTAAGTCTGATTATCGCATACTAAATACAGAAGTGCGCAAGCGCGGATTTAATATTCCTCCATTGGTTAATGCTTATATGGGACTGAGTCCGACGATGCGCGTGTTTGGTACTGCGATTAATCATGAGTTTGGTGAGGTAGAAGAGACTGGTATCTTTCTTGCTGTAGACGAAATTTTAGAACAAAAGCGAATGCGCCATATTGACACCTTCGTAAAAGAGCATCCTGATAGTTTAAATCTATTTGAGCAATTGTTTAAGCAAAAGCATTTGTAAGTTGCGGGGTTGCGTTACTATTATTATTAATAAATATTAAAATAGTGGCGCGACTTCTCTTTTCTTCGTAATTTTGCAGACAAATTACGAAGAGTCTGTATTTATGAACGTCTTAGGATAAAATAATAGCAAAAGCCTGCATCGGCACAACCTTTGCAGGCATTTGTTGTGTTGTGACGCGATGTCACTTATTCTAAATGACGAGTGAAAGAAGAACTATGCGACAACTAAAGATTAATAAAAGTATTACCAACCGCCAGAGTGCGGCATTGGACAAGTATTTGGTAGAAATTGGCCGTGAGGAACTTATCTCAACTGATGAAGAGGTAGAACTTGCACAGCGTATTCATCGAGGTGGCCCTGATGGGCAAGCAGCGCTGGATCGTCTGACGCGTGCCAACCTACGCTTCGTTGTCAGTGTGGCTAAACAGTATCAAAATCAGGGACTTACACTTAATGACTTAATTGATGAGGGTAACTTGGGACTCATTAAGGCAGCGCAGAAGTTTGACGAAACACGTGGTTTTAAGTTCATCTCATACGCTGTATGGTGGATTCGACAAAGCATTCTCCAGGCTATCTCAGAGCAAAGTCGTATCGTACGTATGCCCCTCAACCAAGTAGGCTTTCAAAGTAAACTTACTAAAGCAATTGTAAGCTTTGAGCAGGAATTTGAGCGTCGCCCTTCTGTAGGCGAATTGGCAGAATTGCTCGATACGGATGTAAGTAAAGTACAAGAAGCCTTGGGTACGAATGGTAAAAAGGTGAGCGTAGATGCTCCCTTTGCTGAAGACGATTCAAACTGTCTGATTGACATTATGACGGATGACAGTGCTCCTGGTACTGATAACCAAATGGAGAAAGAATCGCTCTCGTCTGACCTTGATGCTGCACTCAAGTCACTCAACGATCGTGAACGCCAAGTATTGAAAATGCTCTTCGGTATTGGACGTAACGAAATGACGGCAGAAGAGGTAGCTAATACGCTCAACCTTACGCGTGAGCGTGTACGCCAAATCAAGGAGCGTGCATTGCGCCGTCTACGCGAAGCTGATAATATTAAAATTTTGATGAAGTATTTAGGCTAAGAGCATTAATTACATATTTATAAATTGCTATACTGCGAGGAACCTTTTCCACAAAAGAAGGTTTCTCGCTTTCTTTTTATGTTTCTTTTTGTGCAATAGTGTGTTAGATTATGTACAATTTGTTAACTTTGCAAAACAAAAATCTAACAATTGACATAAAACAATGGATTTATTTATAAAAAAGACAACTGAAGAGCTATTGCTTGAAGCCGATAATGAAGGCGGTAAGGGCTTGAAGCGTGTGCTTGGTATGTGGGGATTGATAGCTCTGGGAGTAGGCGTTATTATAGGTGCTGGCCTATTTTCTGTTACAGGTATTGTAGCTGGTGAGCATACTGGGCCAGCTATCATATTGAGCTTTGCCATAGCAGCCGTTTGTTGTGCTTTGGCAGGGTTATGTTATGCAGAATTTGCGTCAATGATTCCCGTTGCGGGGTCAGCATATACTTATTCCTACTTTACCATGGGAGAATTAGTAGCCTGGGTAATTGGTTGGGACTTGGTGTTAGAATATGCGCTTGCAGCTATGACAGTGAGCATATCGTGGAGTAGATATTTTTGCATTATACTGAATGATATAGGGCTATCACTTCCTATGGAGTGGAGTGCTTGCCCTGCCGATGGAGGTGTTTTTAATGTGCCTGCAACATTGCTTATTGTTGTTCTGTCGCTTATACTTATGCGTGGAACTAAGGGTAGCTCAAAGTTTAATGATTTTTTAGTAATACTTAAGATAGCAGTAGTACTATTGTTCATTTTCATAGGATTTAGGTATGTGAAAGCTGAAAACTTAACTCCGTTTATACCACAGAATACGGGCGTGTTCGGCGAATATGGTTGGTCGGGTGTGCTACGTGGTGCAGCTATCGTGTTCTTTGCTTTTTTAGGCTTTGATGCGATTAGTACAGCAGCACAAGAGACCAAGAACCCGCGTCGAAATATGCCCATAGGAATACTTGGATCACTGTTGATTTGTACCTTGCTTTATATGGTGTTTGCACTTGTAATGACAGGTGTCGTTGACTATCATGCTTATAAGGGAACGGACAGTATTGCACCCGCGGCAACAGCCATTGCACACATGGGGCCTACGGCCATAGATGGCAGTGTGACTCCAGCTTATCCTTGGTTAAATCGAGGTATAATTTTAGCCATTTTGATGGGATATGCCAGTGTTGTGTTAGTAACTTTAATGGGACAGAGCCGCGTTTTCTATTCCATGAGTCGTGATGGATTACTTCCTCCACTCTTTTCACATCTTCATAAGCGCTTTCATACTCCAGCACGTAGCAATGCACTCTTTATGACTGTGATAGGACTCTTAGCTGGAGTCGTTCCTGCCAATATAGCAGGTGAGATGACAAGTATCGGCACGTTGCTGGCTTTCTCACTCGTCTGTCTTGGTGTAATTGTGGTGCGACGCACACAACCAAATGCACCACGCAGCTTTAAGACACCTTTCGTTCCTTGGGTGCCAGCAGCAGGAGTTGTTTGTTGTGTGAGCATGATGCTATTTTTGCCTGCCGATACATGGATACGGCTTGTCATGTGGATGCTCATAGGATTAGATATCTATTCTTTTTATGGAGTGCAACATAGTGTTGCTGGTGGAGGTATCAAACGCCGCCATGGCCAAACGATATTAAGCGCTATCGGAGTATTTGTAGCTATCCTATGCATTATTACTGGCTTTTGGCATCAGCAAACGTTGGGTTGGAACGATTCGAAATTGTTGTTCTATATAGCTCTGTGCTTTGGCGTATTCCATTTATTTTTCTATCTCGTAAGAGGTTTTAAGACAAACAGTATAACAACCCACTAAAATAGTCTTTGTTATGGATTTATTTGTGAAGAAAACAGCCAACGAACTTCTTCAAGAAGCGGAGAATGAAGGAGGACGCGGTTTGAAGCGCGTACTTGGCCCTTGGGGATTGATAGCATTAGGTGTTGGTGTCATTATAGGAGCGGGACTTTTTTCTGTCACTGGCATTGTAGCCGGTGCACACACGGGGCCAGCTATCGTCATAAGTTTTGCTTTGGCAGCGATCGCTTGTGCCTTGGCTGGATTGTGTTATGCTGAATTTGCCTCTATGTTGCCTGTAGCAGGTTCAGCTTATACGTACTCCTATTTTACAATGGGAGAGTTGGTAGCATGGATAATAGGTTGGGACCTTGTACTTGAATATGCGGTGGCATCAGTTGCCATAGCTATTTCGTGGAGCAAATATTTCAGCATTATGTTGACCGATATGGGATACCCCCTTCCAATAGAATGGACAGCTTGTCCAGCTGAAGGGGGCATCTTTAATGTGCCAGCAGCCTTACTTGTTGTAGTACTTTCATTTATTCTCATGCGTGGTACAGCAGGTAGTTCTAAGTTTAATGATTTAATGGTTGCGCTCAAAATAATTGTCGTATTGGCATTTATCGGAATTGGTTTTAAGTATATAAATACAGATAATCTTACGCCCTTTATCCCTCAAAATACGGGAGTGTTTGGTGAATATGGTTGGTCGGGCATATTGCGCGGTGCCGCTATCGTGTTCTTTGCCTATATTGGTTTCGATGCAGTAAGTACAGCAGCCCAAGAGACGAAGAATCCACGTCGCAATATGCCTATAGGTATTTTAGGATCGCTCATTATTTGCAGCATTCTTTATATGGTCTTCTCGTTTGTGATGACAGGGGTTGTAGATTATCATGCTTATATTGGAGCAGAAAGTATTGCTCCTGCAGCAACGGCAGTAGCTCACATGGGCCCAGTCGGTGCTGACGGCGTGGTCGTTCCAGCCTATCCATGGCTCAATCGAGGCATTATTGTTGCTATACTTTTGGGCTATGCAAGCGTAGTATTAGTGATGATGCTTGGCCAGAGCCGTGTATTCTATAGTATGAGTAAAGATGGTTTGCTCCCTCCGATATTCTCACATTTGCACAAACGCTTCCATACGCCTGCTCGCAGTAATTTCCTTTTTATGATAATAATTGGCGTGTTAGCTGGTACGGTACCTCCTAATATTGCGGGTGAGATGACAAGTATTGGTACGTTGTTCGCCTTTTCATTAGTTTGTTTAGGCGTTATAGTCGTACGTCGCACACAACCTAATGCACCGCGTGGCTTTAAAACGCCACTTGTTCCTTGGATTCCCGCAGCCGGTCTCCTTTGTTGTGTAGGCATGATGCTGTTCTTGCCTGCTGAGACTTGGATTAGACTCGTTATGTGGATGCTTATCGGCATTGACATCTATTCTTTTTATGGCATAAAGCATAGTGTGATAGGTGGTGGTACTGTTCGTCGTCATGGTCAAACCATTCTAAGCGGAATAGGTGTCTTTATAGCCTTCCTTTGTATTGTAACAGGATTTTGGCATCAGCAGACAGTAGGGTGGGGGGAAAGTCATCTTATGCTGTGGATCGCAGGTTTGTTTGGTGCTGTACATATCATGTTCTTCTTGGTGAGGGGCATAAGAAGATGATTTTGGCGCTGATATGAATTGATTTACGGGGTGTTCTAAAAATTCTGGCGCGTTGATTTGTGCCCTATCGGAAGTGTATTTTTGAAGGCAAACGAAGGAGCATAGTGGGCTATGTGACTGAGTTTGCCTTCAAAAAGACACTTTCGAGAGGGTGCAAATCAACCGACAGAATTAGAACATTCTAAAA
This sequence comes from Alloprevotella sp., assembly GCA_050874425.1. Taxonomy (GTDB): domain Bacteria; phylum Bacteroidota; class Bacteroidia; order Bacteroidales; family Bacteroidaceae; genus Alloprevotella. The sequence goes on along the minus strand of JBNMKQ010000050.1, from coordinate 2,791 downwards.
ACAGAATTTTTAGAACACCCCTTACATTATTAATGTGTTTCCGCGTAAATGGGATGAACACCCATTTACGTGGATTTTTTGGCCTTGCCATCCAAACGAGAAAGTAGAAAGCAATGCGATAGTTTTGCGCTGAAGCATTTAATTTGTACATTTGCGCAGTAAACCCTTTTTAGTTTTTATACTATGACAGTTAATGAGCAAACATATCAGCAAATAGAGCGCGCTTTACGTAAGGTAGCTTCAAAGTTTCCGACGGACGTAGAGTGCCCTCCACTTACAGACCTTCACTTGCAGGTGTTACAAGATAGTGGCGAATTGCGCATCTTTGATGACGATGATCACGAAATAACTCGTTGTGTTGTTGAAGAGTGGATAGGAAATAAGGACGAAAATTTTTACAAGGAAGTTCAGAGCGTACTAATTGATGCGATTAAACGAATAAAAGACGTTACTGAGAACATTGCGATAATCAAGCCTTACTCTTTTACGCTTATAGGTGAAGATCACGAAACGATTGCCGACTTGTATTTGGTTGATGACGACACGATACTCATAAGTGGCGATCTCATGAAAGGTTTGGACGAAGACCTTGAAAACTTTTGGCAGGAACTTGAACGCCAGAACTAAAAAAATAAGATTATTAAAGTAATGGAGTTATACAAAATCGCATTAGCTACTGTAATGTTATATAGCGGTAGTATTTATGCGCAAGATATAAAACCCGAAGCATCGTTATCGTTAATTCCGTTGCCATCGCATGTGGAGCAAGGCAATGGTTCTTTCGTTTTGGGAAACAAAATAAAAGTCTATGCTGATGCCTATCAAGGGGATAGCATTCAATGGGTGTTGAACCAATTTGAAAAGAAACTAATATACTCAACTGGCAAGCAGTTTAAAAAGGCAAAGCGAGCGAGTGGGGCTGATATGCAGCTCTTATTGACCCCAAGTCTTAAAGCAGAGGCATATCAGTTATCAGTGTCGCCAAGTCAAGTAGTAATAAAGGCTTCGCGTCCTGCAGGTTTCTTTTATGCTTTGCAGACATTGCAGCAATTATTACCGTCGCGCAGTGTGTTGGCAGGTGTAAAAGCTCCCGATAGTATCAAACAATGGACATTGCCTGTAGTTGACATTAAGGACGAACCGCGCTTTGCGTGGAGAGGATTTATGTTAGATGAGGGGCGCCACTTCTTTGGAAAGGAGGAGGTAAAGAAGGTCCTTGACGTGATGGCAAGTTACAAGATGAACCGTTTCCATTGGCATTTAACAGAAGACCAAGGTTGGCGCATTGAAATAAAGAAATATCCGAAATTGACCGAAGTCGGTGCATGGCGTAATAGCAAAGTTTTAGCGTATGGTGAGGTGAAACCAGATGATATTCAATATGGTGGTTTCTATACGCAAGAAGATGCACGAGAAATCGTAAAATATGCACGCGATCGTTTTATTGAAATTGTCCCCGAAGTAGATATTCCAGGCCACTCACAAGCCGCAGTAGCTTCTTATCCTGAACTTTTGGCCTGTGACCCTCAAAATTCACATGAGGTATGGCGCTATCAAGGAGTGTCGACAGATGTGATAAATGTGTCTAATCCGCGAGCAGTGCAATTCGCCGAAGATGTCATTGACGAGTTGACGGAAGTTTTTCCTTATGCTTACCTTCATTTAGGAGGCGACGAATGTCCTGTTAACAAGTGGCAATCCAATGTTAGTTGTCAGGAGCAACTCAAATCGCTTCAAAGCACCAACTACCGCGACTTGCAGATAAATTTCTATAAGCAGTTGCAGCAGCATATAGCGCAAAAGCCTAAGGATAAGCAACGTCATCTCATTTTTTGGAACGAAGTGTTGCATGGCAATACCCAACCTCTTGGCAAGGATATAACTATTATGGCATGGGTAGGAGCCGATGCTGCGGCAAAAGATGCTGCTTCGAGAGGATTTAACACAATACTGAGCCCTCAAATACCTTATTATATCAATCGCCGTCAGAGTAAGTTGCCAACAGAACCTCGTTCGCAAGGTTGGGGAACAGAAACGGTTGAGGTTGTATACAATTATCAGCCCATGAAGGGTGTTGACGCATCGTTGCAGCCGCATTACTTAGGGGTGCAAGCAAACTTTTGGACAGAGTGGGTAGAAGATGCTTCGACGGTTCAATACCTTATGTTGCCTCGTTTAGCAGCAGTAGCGGAGGCAGGTTGGACGCCGCAAGGGCAGCGCAGCTATCCGAACTTCTTGCAACGTTTGCAAACAGAACCTTCATTTTATCAGTTTAAGGGAGTTAATTACGGCAAACACGTATTTGGTGATAATGAAAAAGCACTAGTGAAGTGATAATTTAAAATTATAAGTATCTCAATAAGTGAGGGGCAAGCCAATAGTGTGCTCCTCACTTGTTGTTTGTTAGTAGTTTGATAGTAGAATCTCTGCTTTATAGTTAAAGAAGTCTATAAAATTGTATAGTAGTATTCTATAAAAGCAAAAAAATAATTTGCAGATAAAAATGAAACGCAACCGAAGAAAAAATAAACTTTTTCCTCGGTTGCGTTAAATCTACTCATCAAGAGCGTTTTAATGGGACATCGTTACGATAAAAACTACGTATGTGATTCTCCAAAATACTCCCCCAAAGAGCTATTTCGGTAGGTTTATTTTGTCTCGATTTCTAACTTTTTGGGGTATAAATAGGCATTATTATTCACCTACGTACTTTTGGCTCTATAACGAATGTGTGGGTAAATTGCAATTTGTTGGGGCCTCTCCCCCTAACCCCCTCCCCCACAGGGGAGGG
>JBNMKQ010000049.1:0-14940 GCA_050874425.1 Alloprevotella sp. | reverse complement strand
TTTTTACCCGGATGTTTTCGGATTTCACTGGTGAACTATTCGTTCACAAAGTTACCTTTTTTCCTTGAGTTTGAAACATTAGGCCGCGCGTGCTGGAAAGCACGCGTTACGTAGGCGCGTACGTGGCACACTTCTCTTCGACAAATTGCAGTTTACCCACACAATTCGTTATAGAGCCATTTTCGTTTATATTAGGCTTTCAATTGGGGGTCTCTTCCCCTACCACCTCCCCGATCGGAAAGGAGGTTAGGGGGAGAGACCCCAACAAATTAAACCCAAAAAGCCACGCTTACCTTTTGAGTAAGCGTGGCTTATATTAAGATGTGCTATAATGTTAGCGAGTGATGTTAGCGAGTGATGTTACTTCGCACCGTCCTTTTCGGTCATGTCAGTAGGACGCATTGAGACGGTGATGCAGTTGTTTTGCTTGAGCACTACGTTGTTGACAAAGTCTTGAATGTCCTTTGAAGTAATGCTCTTGAGCGTAGCTTCGTAGTTAGTGCGGAGGTCTTTGTTCCAAATCACCTTTTCGGTAATGAGGTTCATCCAGTAACCATTCTTCTTTTGGTTATCGGCATTGTCCTTCAACTCAAATGCGAGCACCTTCTCAAGTTCGTCAGCTGTTACACCATTCTTAGCAATGTCTTCAATGCCTTGCTTCATAAGCAAGAGAGCTGAGTCGAGCTGAGCCGGCTTTACAGGACATTGAGTTACGAGCGTGTAACGATCGTTTACACCGTAAGAGGCAGAACCGTCTGTACCTACACTGTAAGCAATACCTGCGTCCTCACGAATGCTCTTGAGGTAACGCTGCGTAAGCACGGCGCCGAGAGCGTTGACTACGGCTGCTTCCTTCATAGAGTAAGGATTCTTACCCGTATAAATCTGAACGACTACAGCCTGTGGGGTTTCCATTTGACGGAAGAAGTGGTTGTTAACCACACCTTGCACGGGTTCTACCTTGAGGTCGATGTATTGTTCGCGCTTCTTCACACTCTTGAGCGGAGCAATGTACTGCTCGGTAAACTCACGGAGAGAGTCAACATTGAGTGCACCTGTGAAGAAGAAGTCAAAGTCACCAGCCGCATTGAAGCGTTCGCTATACAATTTCTTAATCGTTTCAAAGTTAGCCTTGTCGAGGTCAGCCAACTTGAGCGAAGCACGCAAGGGATTATGGCCATAGAGAGTAGCCTGCAAAGAGTCAGAGTACGCCTTCATAGGTTGCTTTTCAGCATTGGCAAGGCTGGTGCGCAACATGGTGATGGTGTTGTTATAACCGTCAACATCGTTGCAAGGAGCTTGGAAACGAAGGTAGATGAGTTCGAAGAGTGTACGCAAGTCCTTCGGAGTAGAAGTACCAGAGATACTCTCCGTTGTGTTATCAAGGTCAACGCCGCAGCCTACTTGCTTACCAGCCAACTTCTTCTGCAACTCAGTGCTGTTGAAGTTGCCCACACCGATAGAGTTCATTACTTGAGGCATCAACTTTGTGTTGACAATATCCTTCTTGATGATAGCGTTTTGGCCACCGAAGCTGCTGGCAATGAATTGCACCTCAGAGTCGTTGTAGTCCGTCTTCTTAAAGAATACGCGAGCGCCATTTGACAAAGTCCAGCAAGTGTAGCCGAAGTCTGCAGGCGTTTCCTTTACGATTTTACCCTTCTTGGGGAGAGTGGGAACGAGCGGTTCGTTCTTAACATTGTCAACGTATGCCTCTACCTTAGCAGCCTTAGCTGCAGCGATAGCTTGCTTGAATTGATCGACCGTAGGAACGGTTACGCCCTCCTTCTCAGGATACATCGCCATGCACACGAAGTTCGTATCGGTGCGTGCTGTGAGTTCCTTAAAGAGTTCAGAAGAAGCAGGAGCCAACATTTGCATTTGGTTCATCTGCTGCGTCATCATCTTATAGGTGTTGTACTCGTCCTCAATTGAGGGGATAGGATCATTTTCGAGGAAGTGGCGAACGTACTGCGGAACGAAGAAGCTATTCTTCTGCTTGTCACGATTGTTGTAAATTGTTTCGAGACCACTCATAAACTCTTCGCTGGCGCGATTGATTTCACTACCAGTGAAGCCAAACTCGTCAACGCGCTTCACCTCCTTCATGACAGCCTCAAGCGCTTCCTTATCTTGACCGGGTTTGGGCACGATGATTACGCTATAAGCATCTTTCGTCTTAGAGATGATATAGTTACCATCGCTTACTCCAGCATAGACAAAGGGGCAGTCAGGCTTCTGTGCTGCCTCGCTCAAGCGTGCGTTGAAAGCACTACTGGCTACACTTTCCATCAACTGTACAGTGAGGTAAGCCGTCGTGTTCTTGTACTCTTCGGGCACGAGTGGATCGTGCTTAAACATTACTTGAATGTAAGCTTGGCTCTGTTCCTTATCTTTGTCAATAACGTAGATAGGTTCTACATTGTCGGGCACAGGATAGTGTTCGTACTTAGCAGCATTCTCAGGCATTACGATGGGTGAGAAGAGAGCCTTAATCTTAGCCTCTACCTTATCAACGTCGATATCGCCCACGATGATAATGCCTTGCAAGTCGGGGCGATACCACTTCTCGTAATAGTCGCGCAACTCTTTGGGCTTAAAGTTGTCAACCACGCTCATCAATCCGATAGGGAAACGATGGCCATAACGAGAGTTGGGATAGAGAGTTGCTAAGTTGCGCTCGAAGATGCGTTGTGAGGCGCTTGAACGCATACGCCACTCTTCGTGGATTACGCCACGCTCCTTGTCAATCTCTTTGGGGTCGAGCGTAAGGCCGTCAGCCCAGTCGTGAAGAATGAGCAAGCATGAGTCAACGTTGCTTTCGGTTACAGGTACATCGTCAATGTTATACACCGTCTCGTCAGTAGAGGTGTAGGCATTGAGGTTTTGACCAAACTTTACGCCAATGCGCTCACAGAACTTGGTAAGCGCATCACCGGGGAAGTTGTTTGTGCCATTAAAACACATGTGTTCCAAGAAGTGAGCCAAACCGCGTTGGCTTTCTTCTTCTTGCACGGCACCAACCTTTTGTGCGATGTAAAAGTTGGCACGATTTTCGGGCAAGTTGTTATGACGGATATAATAGGTCAATCCGTTGGGCAACTTACCAATGCGCACGTCCTTATCAACAGGCAACGTGGGCAACTGCTGTGCTAAGGTAGGCAATGCGATGAATGCCACCAACAACAGCAAAAGTGCTTTGATTTTGTTCATTGTATGATGATTTAGTTATTGTTTCTTTTAGGTTTGACGCATGAAGGGGGCGATTTGCTACATAAAATGAATGGTAAAATAACTCAAGTTTATAGCTTGGATAACTCCACTTTGACTAAATTAGAAGTTTAAGGGGGGGCTAAAAATTCTGTTTTTAGAATGTTCTAATTCTGTTTTTAGAACACCCCTTAAGTAAAATAAATTTGAACATCTACTTATAGTTCGCGAAGCAGCTCGCGCGCTGGACGTCCCTTTATTTTACCTTGTCTTGCAAGTTTGGCTTCAACCATAGCCTCTGCAAGTCCAGCTAAAATATATGCTTTACTATCTGTCACCACAAGGTCATTGCTTATTTTGTTAAGATTATTCTTGCGGCGATGCATTTTGTCTATCTTCATCTTCGAGCATTTTAATGTAAACATCTGCATCAATGGCTTGTGCTAATCCCTTTCTAGCCAGATTAATTTCTTTACATGCTTCTCTCAGTCCAGCAAGTATGTATTCTTTACTGTCTCCTTCATCATCCAATTCTTTATTAATCGCCTCATTGCGATTGATAGTAAGCGTAGCCATAACTAACAAAATGTTTGAATTATATGCAAATGTACGCATTTCCATTTAGTTGCCTTTTATTTTCAATGAACATTTTGTAATTTCGCAGCAAATTAGCGAACATACCGATGATACGCAAATTCGACTTTTTAGTAATTGGTTCTGGCGTTGCCGGAATGAGTTACGCCCTCCAGGTGGCCGCCTCGGGCAAAGGTAAGGTGGCCCTCGTTTGCAAAACTTCAATCGAAGAGGCTAACACGGCCAAAGCTCAAGGCGGTGTGGCTTCTGTAACGAACTTGAAGATTGACAACTTTGAGAAGCACATCAAAGATACAATGATAGCAGGCGACTACATTTCCGACCCTCGTGCTGTTGAACAAGTAGTAAAAAATGCGCCCGCAGGCATTGAGCGCATGGTAAAGTGGGGTGTGAACTTTGACAAGAAGGAAGATGGCACTTTCGACCTTCACCGCGAAGGCGGCCACTCTGAGTTCCGCATTTTGCACCATGCCGACGATACGGGTTTCGAGATTCAGCGCGGACTGATTGAAGCCGTACGCCGCCACCCCAACATCACGGTGCTTGAAAATCACTTCGCCGTTGAGATTATCACGCAACACCACTTAGGGATAGAGGTAACCCGCCGCACACCCGACATTGAATGCTATGGTGCTTACGTGCTCGACCCCGACACACACAAGATTGACACCTTCCTTTCACGTGTCACCGTACTCTGCACAGGTGGTTGTGGTGCCGTATATGCTACGACAACGAACCCAGAGATTGCCACAGGAGACGGTATAGCTATGGCTTATCGTGCAAAGGCTACGGTTGAGGGAATGGAGTTCATTCAGTTCCACCCCACAGCTCTTTACAATCCGCGCGAGAAGCACCCCGCCTACCTCATCACCGAGGCCATGCGCGGTTATGGCGGTATCCTTCGTTTGCCCAATGGCGAGGAGTTTATGCAGAAGTATGACAAACGTCTTTCACTCGCACCACGTGACATTGTAGCACGCGCCATTGATAAGGAAATGAAAATTCATGGTCTTGACCACGTTTGTTTGGACGTAACGCACAAAGACCCTGAGGAGACGAAGCACCACTTCCCCAACATCTACCAGAAGTGTCTCTCTATTGGTATCGACATTACGAAGCAATACATACCCGTTGTGCCTTGTGCCCACTATCTTTGCGGCGGTATCAAAGTCGACTTAAACGCTTGTTCGTCTATCAACCGCTTGTACGCTGTAGGTGAATGTTCATGCACTGGATTGCATGGTGGCAACCGCTTGGCCAGCAACTCTCTCATTGAGGCCGTGGTCTATGCCGATGCAGCTGCTAAGCACTCTATTGAGAATATTGACAAGTACTCCTTCAACGACAAGGTGCCTGAATGGAACGACAAGGGCACGCTTACGAATGAGGAAAAGGTGCTCATCGCTCAAGATGCCAAAGAGGTAGAGCAAGTGATGTCAGCTTACGTAGGCATTGTACGTTCTGATCTTCGTCTGAAACGTGCTTGGACGCGTCTCGACCTCTTGTACGAGGAGACGGAGGAACTCTACAAGAAAGTAAAGGCAACACGCGACATTTGCGAACTTCGCAATATGATTAACGTGGGTTATCTCATCACGCGTCAAGCGCTTGAACGCAAAGAGAGCCGCGGTCTTCACTACACCGTTGACTATCCTAAGCACGCTTACGACCAGAATTAGAGTATTTTGTAACGTTTATAACCCAAAAAAGAGAATGCGCTTTTCAGAAATGAAATCGCATTCTCTTTTTTTTCATACGACAAACTGCAATTGGGCCTCCCCCCTACCCCCCACAGGGGAGGGGGAATAAGTCACTCTTACTTCTTGAGTTTTCTGTTGGTTTTCAACTAGAAACGCAGCAAGTAAAGGTTACTTATTCCCCCTCCCCTGTGGGGGAGGGGGTTAGGGGGGAGAGGCCCCATCACTTTTTTACCTTCCGTCGCTCTTCCGTGTGTTTGATATCGGTCATAGGGCCGTCGAACTGCGTATGAACGGGATGAGTAGTTTGCTTGGCATAACGACTTACACTAAGTATCATGCCAATGTAAGCACAGTTAATGAGCGTTGACGTACCACCACGGCTAATAAGCGGCAATGGCTGTCCCGTCACAGGAAACAATCCCACAGCTACCATCATGTTGAGTATCGCCTGCGAGACAAGCAGTAAGGTTAAACCCATAATTAAGAAGGCCGGGAAATTGCGTTCACACCGACTCGCGATGCGCCCCGCTCGAAAGAGAAGTATTATGTATAAGAAGACAACAATGGCCGCTCCCCATAACCCCATTTCTTCAATAATCACGGCAAAGATAAAGTCCGAGAAGGCCTGACTCAAGAAGTCACGTTGCACAGAGTTGCCCGGCATACGACCAATGCCATTGCTCGAGGCAATGGCTATATTGGCATGTGCCACTTGTGCTCCTTTATCAATGTCGTAGGTAGCAGGGTCGTCATCACGATTATTTTCATCGCCAGAGAGGTGGGTTTCAACACGGTGTTTCCACGTTTCTAAACGGTGCAAACCTGGTACATCAGTTGAGAAATAGGTTAACACGCCTACAAACACGCCTATCAATGCCACCACACCCAACAATTTGCCTAATTGTACCAATGGGACACGACCTATAAACATCAATATAAAGACTACGCCAAATAACAATCCGGCCGTTGAAAGGTTTTCGGTTACGATAAAGAATAGCGGTATGCCCGCTATTATCATAATAATACGAAAGGCTCTACGGTCGGCCCCATTCTCGCGTTGCAATCGCGAGAGCACAAGTGCCTCTGCTATAATAACAGAACCTTTGGCTATCTCGGACGGTTGGAATTGAATAAAGCCTAACTCTATCCAACGCGAGGCGCCATTCGTGCTGCCTCCCATCAATGTTATAATCAACAACAACACGGATAAGGGCAAGCACAATATGGGCAGTGCCTTAAACATACGACATGGTATGCGGTGAAGAATCAAGGCTACCAACGTTCCTGCGGCCAAGAAAAGGGCCTGCTTGACAAGTGGGTCCCAGAATCGACCACTCTTGTAGGCCAATGTGCTGGCTGCACTATACACCTCGACAAGCGAAATGATGCACAAGAAGAAGAATACCACCCATATTACTCTATCGCCCATGAAAAGGGCACCGATAGAGCGACGAGGGCGCTTCTCGGTTTGAGCACTTACCTCGTCTGCTGAGGATGAGGAAGCCACCTCGGGGACTGCAGCCTCTGAGGGGGCCTCATCAACCATTGGCATAGATGTTGGCTCTACCTTATTTTTTTTCGAGAAAAATCCCATGGGAGATGTTGTTTTTTGTTTAATGAGTTGAGGAGTTTAATAAGTTTATGAGTTTAATGAGTTTAATGAGTTTATGTGTTTAATGAGTTTACGCAAAGCGCACTGTTAGCACACATAAAGATTATTACCATTAAAACTCATAAACTTATTAAACTCAATAAACTTATTAAACCCCTAAACTTATTAAACTCAATAAACTTATTAGACTCAAAGCTGCTTTACCCACGCCTTGAACTGTTCGCCACGATCTTCCATGTTTTTGAACAAGTCAAAGCTGGCGCAACAAGGACTGAGCAATACCGTGTCACCTGGTTGGGCTAACTTTACAGCCTCTTGCATACATTCATTCATCGAATGCGTGTCGGCAATGGGCAAGCCTAAATTGTCAAAGTTGGCGTGCAACTTGCTATTGTCAACACCCATAAATACCAAAGCGCGGCATTTTTCTTTAACGAATGGAATGATTTGTGAGTAATCATTGCCCTTGTCTTTGCCGCCAAGTATCAACACAACAGGCGTTGTCATGCTTTCAAGAGCACAATAGCAAGCATCAACGTTAGTGGCTTTTGAGTCGTTAACGAAGTGAATGCCATTCACAGTGCCAGCCTTCTCTAAGCGATGTTCTACACCGGGGAAGTCTGACAACCCTTCGCGCACCACTTCGGGCTGAATGCCATAAGCCAAACAAGCTATGGCTGCAGCCAATGAGTTACGCAGATTGTGACGGCCAGGCAAAGAGAGCTCTGCCAAAGGCATCTCGAAATGTACAGGGGCATTTACCACAAACTTTCCTTCATGGGCATAACCTGCTGCATCGGGTTGCAACTCGTCAGTGAAACCACATTTACAGCTTTCCACCGCATACTTCGTCAATTCGTGTGGCACGTGTTCGTCTTCGCGCCAATAAACGAAGGTGTCATCAGCCGTTTGATTTTGTAAGATGCGCATCTTAGAGTCAACGTAGTTTTGCATCTTAAAGTCATAGCGGTCGAGGTGGTCGGGGGTAATGTTCAACAGCACGGCTATGTTAGCACGGAAGTCGTACATATTATCGAGCTGAAACGACGAAAGCTCTATCACGTAAGTGGTATGTGGAGCCTCAGCCACCTGAAGGGCCAAGCTATGGCCAATGTTGCCGGCTAAGCCTACATCAACACCCGCCTTCTTGAGTATATGGTAAATAAGTGACGTAGTAGTCGTCTTGCCATTGCTACCCGTAATGCAAATCATGCGTGCATCAGTGTAACGGCCTGCAAACTCTATTTCGCTCAATATGGGCGTACCTTGTGCGATGAGACGTGCCACCATAGGAACCGTTTCGGGTATACCCGGACTCTTCACTACTTCATCAGCCGAGAGAACTTCAGCCTCTGTATGGTGGCCTTCTTCCCAGCGTATGTGGTGAGCATCGAGCATTTCCTTATAATGTGGCTTGATGCTGCCCATGTCCGATACGAACACTTCATATCCCTTTTGCTGTGCTAAGATAGCAGCACCCACACCGCTCTCTGCAGCACCTAAAACAACTAATTTCATTTTTTTATTGTAGATGTCGTGTTTATCTAATCTTCAAAGTAATAATCGTAAGGGCTGCCAACAATATGGTGGTAATCCAGAAGCGGACCGTAATCTTTGACTCATGCCATGCGCCACGCGGCCACTTGCAGAGATACTTGCAGTCGGGGTCGAGCTGTGAGGGCAATACGCGGAAGTTGTCGTGAATGGGGGTGCGCTTAAAGATACGCTGCTTGCGCCCCTTACGCTTGCCAAGTTTGAACCATTCTACTTGGAGTATCACACTGAGACTTTCGAGCAAGAACACACCGCACAAAATGGGAATGAGCAGCTCTTTGTGAATGATAATGGCCAACACGGCAATAATACCACCAATAGCCAACGAGCCTGTGTCGCCCATAAATATCTGAGCGGGATAAGCATTGTACCATAGGAAACCAATCAAAGCACCCACCGTGGCACAAGTAAAGATAACCAACTCTTGCGACCCTGGCACATACATGATGTTCAAGTAAGAGGCAAACTCTATGTGACTGGACACATAGGCCAGTATGCCCAGGGCAATGAATATGATAGCGGAATTACCAGCCGCCATACCGTCCATACCGTCGTTAAGATTGGCACCATTCGATACGGCTGTGATGACAAATATCGTTACCAATACGAACAATATCCAGCCTGCTTGTCTCTTGTATTTTCCACAGAAACTTACCAACGTGGCATAGTCGAAGTTGTTTTCCTTTACAAAGGGTATCGTCGTCTTGGTGCTCTTAACAGGCTGACTCTTGTGTACAATTTCAATGTGATTGCCTTGTCGCTGTGTCTCAATGTTTTCGCGTATCGTTGCATCAGGACTTAGATAGAGCGTCAAACCGACAAAGAGGCCCAACACCACCTGTCCCACAATCTTATACCGACCTGCTAAGCCGTCCTTATTGTGTTTGAATATCTTGATGTAATCATCAAGGAAGCCTAACATACCGAGCCACACCGTGGTGACCATCATGAGTATGAGGTAAATGTTGCGCAATCGGCCCAGCAGCAAACAAGGTACCAATATGGACACAATGATGATAATGCCACCCATCGAGGGCACATTAATTTTCTTCACGCCAAAGGGGTCAATCGAAGCGTCACGCTGCGTTTCGCTAATGTTGTGACGCTTCATCCATTTAATAAAGTATTCGCCAAACCATGCCGAGATAATCAAGGCGAATATGAGCGCCAATAAGGCACGGAACGAGATGTAAGACCACATGCCCGAACCCGACACACCAAACTGCTCTAAAAAGCGGAATAAGTAGTATAGCATATTTCTTCTGTGTTCTAATGGTTACTTACAATATTCCGAAAGCCTTCTTAATCTCTTCGTGATCGTCGAAGTGGTGTTTCACGCCCTTAATATCTTGATAGGGTTCGTGACCTTTACCGGCTACGAGAATGACGTCGCCCGCTTGTGCCATCATGGCAGCCGTGCGAATGGCTTCGCGACGGTCGCAGATGCTAATGGTCTTCTGACGCTGTTCGTCGTTAAGTCCAGCTAACATATCGTTGATAATGTCTTGCGGCTCTTCGAAACGGGGATTGTCACTAGTGATAATGACGCGGTCGGAACGATTGGCAGCCTCTTGCGCCATGAGTGGACGCTTGCCCTTATCACGATTGCCACCAGCACCGCAGACGGTGATAACTTGCCCTTTGCCCTTCACGATTTCGTTGATAGCAGTAAGCACATTAACTAAGGCATCGGGCGTATGGGCATAGTCTACTACGGCACTAAAGCCCTTCGGCGAACGAATGGCCTCGAAACGACCATTGACGGGGTGAAGGCCTGAGAGTACGCGCAAGGTTTCGTCCTGCGTCTTGCCCAACATCAAGGCAGCCCCATATACGGCTAAAAGGTTCGATACATTGAAGCGACCTACAAATCGCACACTCACTTCCCGTCCGTCGATGTCGAGCAACATGCCTTCAATGCTCTCCTCTAAGATGCGACCTTTATAGTCAGCTGCCGTACGCGTTGAATAAGTGCGAATGGTAGCTTGCGTATTTTGCACCATTACCATGCCATTCTTATCGTCGGCATTGGTAATAGCAAAAGCTCCCTTGGGAAGTCCGTCGAAGAAGGCCTTCTTGGCGTCACGATAGTTTTCGAAAGTCTTATGATAGTCTAAGTGGTCGCGTGTAAGGTTAGTAAAGATACCCCCTACAAAGTGCAGACCGCCAATGCGCTTTTGATGTATAGCGTGTGACGAACATTCCATAAAGGCATATTCGCACCCCTCATCGACCATTTGTGCCAAAAGGCGGTTGAGGGTAACGGGGTCGGGCGTGGTGTGATCGGCAGGGATAGCACGACCGTCAATGTAGTTGCAGACGGTTGAGCAAAGTCCACACTTATGGCCAAAGTCACGAAACATTTCATAAAGTACGGTGGCAATGGTTGTCTTGCCATTCGTGCCCGTTACGCCTACCAACTTGAGTTTGGTCGTCGGGTCGCCATAAAATTGGGTGGCAACCTTTCCCACCGCGTCTTCAGTATCAGCCACTTGTACGTAAGTAACACCCTCTACGGGTTCACCCTTCAGCGGCTCGCTCATCAAGATGGCTACCGCGCCCAATTCTATGGCCTTGGGTATATAGACATGTCCATCGGCCTGCGTACCTTTCACTGCAATGAAAAGGTCACCCGCCTTTACTTGTCGTGAGTCGATGTTTACTCCAGTAATATCGCGCTGCAAGTCGCCCGTGGCGGCTACAACAGTTACCTTTTTGAGTGTATCGGATAGTTTCATTGTCTATGTTTTAATTTCAGTTTTTCTTCTTCGCCTTATTAGCAGTGGACTTATCGCTCGACGTTTTCTTCTCGACCGACTTCTTCTCCGTCGTTTGCTTTCCTACCGACTTTTTGTCCGTTTGCTTTTTATCAACTTTTTTCTTATCATCGTTCGACTTTGCCTTTTGGGCCGTAGTCTTTTGTTTAGGCGGTTCGATAGCCGGCTGTTTTGCCTTCTTCTGCTGAGCCGCTTTGCGCTCTTGTTCTTCAGCGTTTTGTTTAGCCTTTTCGGCCTTGCGTTCTTTGGCTTTCTGTTGCTGCTCTGCCTCTTGCTGCTTCAACTTCTGCTCTTCTGCTTTCGTAGGAGCTGCCTCGTAGTCTTCGGGTTCGTTCACAGACTTAGGTTGCTCCTGCAGGGTTGCTTCCGACGAAGTATTGCCTACTTGTTGCAGTGTTGAGTCATTAACTAAAGAATCGAGTTCGGCCGCAGGTATATCTTTCGGATCGCCCAAGATGATTGTTATCTCTTCGCCACGCTTAAAGTGATAGCCTGGCTGCATATTTTGCTGCGTTACGCGACCTATACCGCGAGTTTTCACTTTGAGTCCCAACTTTTCGAGGCGGAACAACGCATCGCGCAATCCATATCCCCGCACGTCGGGCACAACGTTGTTATCAGGATTTGCATCAATGGGCGATAGGCTCACACCACTACTGGAGGTTGTTGCCGTTCCCCACGTAAGAGAGGCTTCTTCGGCTTCAAGAGGAGAGGTGTATTTGATACCTAAACGTTCCAATACGCTCTGTGCTGCCACAATATTTCCTGCCGTAACCACGGGTATGAGACAGTTGGCGGAGTCGCGTGCTTGGCTATAATCACTTGAGAAGCGTTGTGCCATGACCGTTTCAGCCACACGCTTAAACACAGGAGCACACATACCACCGCCTGAAGCGGGAGCACCCTTCTGTATGCAGACGATACACGAATACTGAGGGTTTTCGGAAGGGAAGTAACCAGCGAACGATACAAGGTATTGGGCAGAGAAGCCGTTCTTCGTCCAAATCTGTGCCGTACCCGTTTTACCCGATACGTGGAAATACTTCGAGCCAGCCTTCTTGCCTAAACCGACGCTTACCACACTTTCGAGGCAGTCTTGAATATTCTTTACGGCCTCTGGCTTGGCCATGTGTTCACGCAATACGACTACGGGATATTCTTTCACTACCTCATCGCCTCGCATAATGGCCTTTACCAAACGTGGACGCAACAACTTACCGTTGTTGGCAATGCCGTTGTAAAAGTTGACGGTAGTAATCGGCGGTATTTGCGTTTCGTAGCCGATACTCATCCAAGGCAAGGCGGTCTTTGACCAGTTACTGCCGTCCTCTTTGGGCATACGAATGTTGGGACGTGCATAACCCGGAATAGGTATCTTTAAGTCTTCGGCTACACCAATGCGGTAAATGCCTTCGACGAACTTACGTGGATTGTCGTGATAAGCACGGTCAATCAGCGTACTAACGCCTACGTTGAGCGACTTTTGTAATATCTGGGGTACCGTTACGACCCCACTACCACCCGATCGCCAGTTGGCATCACGCATCTTACGGCCATACATCTCTTTTATACCATTGCCTACATCGACGATGTCGGTCATATGTATATAGCCGTCGTCCATGCCTACTAAGAAGGACATGGGTTTGAACACGGAACCAGGCTCGTAAAGGTTCTTCACCGCATCGGCATTCACCTCTTGATACGTGCCATTATCCATACGGCGCAAGCTTGTCATTGCTTTGATGTCGCCCGTGGCCACCTCCATAAGTATGCAAACGCCTGAGTTGGCATCAATCTCAGTGAGTTTGTCCGAAAGAGCTTTCTCACAAATGTCTTGCATACCTACGTTGAGCGTGGTCATCACGTCGTAACCGTCTTCTGCAGGCTTGTCGATAATCGTCAAGTAGCGATTGAGCACCTTTTGGCGATGAGCGATACCCGGCTTACCACGCAATACGGAATCGAACTTGAGCTCCAAACCTGTACGAGGCAGCCCCGAAGTTTTAAACAAGTCGCCAATCGTGCGAGTGGCCAAGCGGCCATAAGGATTTTTACGCGTCTTAAACTCTTCTACGTGGAAACCACCAGCGTTTGCCGAAAGGTTGAACAGTGGGAGTTGCTTTACCTCACGATAGGTAATGTAAGAGATGCGCTTCTTATAAAGTGGCCAGTGGTGGCTCTGTTTCTCACGTCCTTCTTGCATGAGCTTTCTAAACTCTACAGGGTCAACGTCAGGCAATATCTTATGTATGCCCGTGCAGATGGAGTCCATCTTTGCGTTGAGCAAGCTATCGCGCTTATGCTGTTCTTTATCACGTCGTTTGGGGTCTTTCTCCCACGACATGAAGTCCATATAGAGTTTGTATTCGGGCAGTGATGCTGCCAACACCTCACCATTATCAGCCAAAATGTTGCCACGCGTGGGTTGCACCTCTTCATTCTCTTTGACAAAACGATCATTCACCGCCATCCAGAAGTCCTTCTGTGCGGTCATGATGTATGCGGCCTTGACCAAAACAGCAAAGCCTAATAAAAAGAGAAGAGATGCCACTGCGGCATATCGTTTTATTACATCTTTAGCAGGAAAATTCACTTTTAATCAAAGCGTTAAGGGTTATATGGAGGTATTTTACTCTTCGTCATCAACTTTTAAGTTGAACGAGGGAGTGTTGGGTGTTTGTAGTGTCGTATCAGTCAGCGCGTCTTCGATATAGCTGCGGCGCGTTTTCTCTTTTAACTGACTAGAACGGGTGAGTGCCTTATAACGGCGGTCGAGTAAGGTGTCGGTCAACATCTTGGTCTGTATCATCTCTTGTTGGCAAGAGTAGCGGTTACTTACGTAAACGATAATCATGCCGACCACCATTACAATAAACCAAAACTGACGTCTAAACCATCGCCCTCCCAACATGTCGCCACCCAAAATCGACGACAATGTGATTTTTGTATGGCTGCCTTCCACGCCCACGGGATTGTCTTCATCAGCCGTGAGTTCGCGCAATGCCTTTAGGGCTTTCTTCTTATCTTGTTCTATCTCAACCTTCTCAGCCTCTGCCTTTGCTTCTTCGCTCTCGTTAGCAGAAGAGGTAGGTTGCTCAAGTATTTCGTCTGACATGTGTCGTGTTTTTTATGGATGAATGAATGTTCTTATTTCAGTTTGAAGGTTATATAGTTACATTACGTTGATAATAATCTAATTAACCTTCTCATCTTATAACCTTAAACTATCTATTTTTTAGAACTGGCCATATATAATATAGTGCAGAAACCATTCATTTCTATCATCTCATAGGGGTGTTCTTAAAATTCTGGCGCGTTGATTTGTGCCCTATCGGAAGTGTATTTTTGAAAACAAACGAAGGAGCATAGCGGGCTATGTGACTGAGTTTGCTTTCAAAAATGGTGCAAGGCGAACGCAATCAAGCGTTAGCTTGAATTGCTGAGCCGCAGCCCATTTTCTCAGAGAAAAAAGACACTTTCGAGAGGGTGCAAA
>JBNMKQ010000048.1:0-14961 GCA_050874425.1 Alloprevotella sp. | reverse complement strand
GCAATACCGACGCGGGGACGCGTCGCCCCCAGGTTAGGACGCGTCGTCCCCAGGTGAGGATGCGTGCCCCCAGGTGAGGATGCGTCGCCCTATAAAAAACTTTTCAAAAACAAATGAATTTCTACTGTTACATATTATCCTTCTTGCTATTGGCTCTTGCAGCCTGTAGCCATGAGACGGACGAACCGGACAAACCGGTGCGGCCGAGAGGGGGCGTGGCGGTAGAGTTTAATATCGCTGTGCCACAAGCGGATAGAGCGACACGTGGGATGCCAGACCCAGGCATTGATACAGATGAAGAGGAGGCTTGGGACTCGCTGCTCATTGTGGTGGCCTATACGGCTAAAAACTTTAACGATGAGGGGAGCATAGAACAAAATCCGAAACAAACGGTGTACTATGAAGTAATCAAACGTTCGGACTTTATGAAGACAGAAGCCGTGTCGCTGCCCGATGGTACACTGCTTACCCCCGTTCTTTCGGGCGACGGGACGGACACGAACTATAGACGATTGGAAATGATGTTGCCCGTGGGGAAAGTGCGCGTGTTTGGCGTGACGTATGCAACGAGCCAATTGAGCGTGTTTAACCCAGAGGACTCGGTGAGCGTGAAGCGCTACCCCTACAATGAGACCTTTCATGCCGACGAGATAGGCCGAATGCTCATATCAAATAGTTATGGTGATGTGAAGTATGACAACAATCCTGTTGGTGGCTATTCAGGTCTGTCGACCATGCTGAGTGTGGCCACGGGTACGGCCACAACGACCGATGCTGCGGTGGAGAACCCTTATGAATTGGAGATATCGAAAGAGCATACCTCTGCCTATATGAAGCAATACTGGCAAATGGTGTTGCACCGATTGGCCACGAAGGTCGATGTGCAGTGGGACGCCACGGACGGATTTACGACGAATAAGAACGGAGCCGTATTGACGAAGGTGAAGGTGAATGGCTTCGTGTATGACGGCCGTGCAAATTTGGCCGCTAATGATAAAGGCTACGGTCGCCTCTTCCCTTGGCTGACAGATGAAACGGCGAAGCCCTTGGGCGGTCGCTGGGACTTCTTGAACCAAACGCCTGTGAGCGAACGCAATGGTAGAGTGACGCACTACTTCTTCCCCGATGGGGTGCGCGACACGTTGCAAGCGCCACAGATTATATTTAACGTGACGAAAGACCGCACGATAAATAATGTACAACAACCCACTGAGG
Source organism: Alloprevotella sp. (assembly GCA_050874425.1). GTDB lineage: Bacteria > Bacteroidota > Bacteroidia > Bacteroidales > Bacteroidaceae > Alloprevotella. Next base: position 13,746 of record JBNMKQ010000048.1, on the reverse strand, counting down.
AAACTCAGATAACAATGGATATGAAATCCGCCCTCAAACGCAACGACTATATGTTGCCCGCCGCGTGGTATAAAATCACGATGCGCATAAAAGGCGACAAAGTAGAGAGCGGGGTGGTGGTGCCGAAGTAAATGCATGGTAAATGTGCAAATGTGCAAATGGTCGCCAATGGCTAATGTGCAAATGCATGGTTAATGTGCAAATGCTTGGTAAATGTGCAAATGTGCGAATGTGCAAATGTGCAAATGGTCGCATTTAGTGATAGAGTTATAGAGGCATACATTATAGAGGCATACATACAAGGTTAGATTATTATATTCAGCATGGCGCGTCCTACGTAACGCGTGCTTTCCAGCACGCGCTATTAGATGTTAAAATGTGAGTTACGTAGGACGAAAATTAGCACAACAATGAAACGATATATATTAGCCCTAATGGTGGCGCTGTGGTGTGGCGCTGGGGGCACACGGATATTAGCACAAACGAAGACGATATTTGTGACGGCGGAGGCCTCGGACGATGGGACGGGCACGAGCTGGCAATCGCCTACGACGCTGCAAAAGGCCTTGGAAAAGGCTGTGGCAGGCGACGAAATATGGGTGCGCGGCTATGCACAAAACACGGCCGCTACCACTTACTATGCTCCCGACTTGAATGGCTTCCGCCTCAAGTCGGGCGTAAAACTTTATGGCGGTTTTGCTGGCACGGAGACAAATATCAACGACCGCAAGCAGGGAAATAGCTTGTATGAGTTTGTTACGTCTTCGGTTATTTCGGGCGACTTAGGGCAGAATGATGAGACCTCGGCCGACCTCTTGATATATCCGCAAAACACGACGCGCAGCGATAATGCACGCCATGCCTTGGTGATGGACCTCGGTGTGGCTGAAAGCAGCACCAATCTGAATGGTAATAACATTGAGACACTGCTCAATGGCTTTACCATTATGGGCGGAAGTGCCGACGGCGAGGCTACGGCAACGGTCGACACGGAGGCTACGGAAGCCAAGAATGCGGAGCACGGCGGTGGTGTGTTGGTGATTAACCAAACCGAGGATAATAATCAAAAGAATCGCACGTTTGAGATTTCGCAGTGCTTCATGGTCGATAACTTTGGCCGCTATGGTGGTGCGGTGTATGTAGACAAGAGCATCACGAAGCAAGGTGTGATAAAGTATAGCGCCATTTATAACAACGTGGCCGCTACGCGTACGGCCAATCAAAACCAAGGTGGTGGTATATGGGCTGAGGGTGCTACGTTGATACATAACTCGTTGATATTCAACAATGAGAATGGTGGCATTGCCCTGTCGGACCAAACGAAGGTGGTGAACTGTACGGTGGTGCACAACACGGCCTCGGCAGCCGACCTAACGAGTGCCGACTTGAAGGGGGGGACGAGTGCGAATGGTGATGGCGCCCTTTATAGCACGGTGCTTTGGGCAAATGCTACGCTTTCGAAGACCGAAACGATGCCGCAGTTCTACAACTGCGCTTATCCTGAGGTGGATAAGAACTTAGCGGTAGACGATAATGCCAACCTCTACATCAGCACGAACAACTTCGTGAGTGGTGAGGGCGACTTCGGCGCGTGGTTCGTTACGCCGACTTCAACCATGGGTTATGACCACACGTTCACAACAGGTTACGTCAATTACCCCAGCTACTCCTTCAAGTTGGAGGAAGAGAGCCACTTGATGAATATGGGTGACTTAGCGGGATTTGACTATTATAAAGAATATGTGCTCAAGAGCGATGCCAACGATGCGCACGACCTTACGAGTCGTAGCAATAACCGTATACAAGGTAACCCCATGGGTGATGGTACGGCTATTGACATCGGTGCCTACGAGCGCAAGGACCTGTCGAGCAAGCGCCGCTATGTGGCTGCCGATGCTAAAGAAGGGGGCGACGGCCTTACATGGGCGACAGCCTATAACGACCTACAGACCGCCATTGACTACGTGGCCGACCACTTTGGCGAGGGCGAAGTATGGGTCAAAACAGGCACGTATAGCCCTAAGGCCCGTGTGGGCGGAACAGACGACGTGTATCCCTTGTCGTTTAGAATGCGCGACGGCGTGAACGTATATGGTGGTTTTAATGGTTCAGAAGCGAGCATTACAGAGCGTGTTCGCAACTTTTACCAAGAAGCATCGGACGATGGCTCAGCCAGTAAGCAAGGCACCACTCGTGTGGCTTGGGACTACTTTTATCCCACCGTGCTTCAAGGCGATAGTTACACCTCGGGCAGTGCTACGTGGTCAGCCGCCTCAGAGCAGTGGAATGTGAGCAGTAAGTCGTGTCATGTGGTGTGGTTCGCCCCGCTGCCAACTGATGCGGCCGACTTTAGTCAAAGCACGTTGTTAGACGGCTTTACGATTGAGGGCGGCAGCAACGGCAGCAACAGTTCGGTGAGTGACGACTATATGCCCTACAAGGGGGCTGGCGTATACATCAACTCAGCCAATGCCTTGATGCGTAACTGCACGGTGCGCAACAATAGCATCGACCTCGGTGTGAGTGCTGGGCAAGGCGGTGGTGTGTACTGCCAGAACGGTCAGGTGCGTAACTGCTTGATATACAATAACTCGGCCAATCATGGCGGTGGTTTGTATATGGAGAACGTAGGTTTCTTGAACAATAGCATCGTGTCGAACAACTCAGCCGTGTTGGGTGGTGGCGTGTATATGTGTAAGTCGAATGCCTACTATCCCGACAACTATATGGTGCTGGCCACGACCGTAGTGGCCAACAACCAGTCAACGCGTAATGCAGGTGTGTATGTAGAAGGTTCGGCCTTGATAGAACAAAATACCATTGTCAACAACTACACCTCGAACGTGACCGATGCCACGAACAAGCAGACGGCCTATACAGGCGGACTCTATCTGACCCAATATGGCTTGATAATCAACAACATTATCTGGAACAACACGCTCCACACATCGAGCACCACGACGAGTGCGCGCTCCTCATCGTTGGCACAGATATATGCTGGCAGTCCGAGCCGTAGCCAAACACGCTTTTATAACAACGCCATGTCGAATGTGAACGCTTCGACGTGGAACAACATTTATCAGTCAGGCACGGTAGAGTTGGACAACGGTTCGCCCTGGTTGGCCTTTGTCAATCCCGCCATGCTCGACGTGGCTGATAAGCAAGAAAAGAACTTTGAAAACTTTGCCAAAGTGATGACCCAGCGCGGTGTGCAAAGCGCATGGCCCTACATCAACTATTATTGGCAAGCCTGTCGAGGTTCGGTGTTGCGCACAGACGGTTTGCACTACTCACAGTTGACGGACAACATCATATTCCGTCCGCCAACCGACTTGCGCGAACAAAACTTCAAGGCCAATCCGCCGATTGGTGCTTTCAAGCCCGAAGCCTATGGTTACGTGTTTGAGCGCTCGGCCTTGGCCGACGGTGGTTACAAGTTGCGCCTTTACTACAACCGCGACCAGACGGTTAAGTTGGGCGATAACCCCGATTGGGACGAAATCATCGACGGACTACAGCAAGACGGATCGTCGTGGGCAAAGGCCATTCGTTCGGTAAACGATGCCCTGAACTACATCAACACCACGTTGAGCGCCAATGGCGAACACATTGAAGTAAAAGACGCTGGCAGTAAAACCACTGGTTATTATACGGTCGACCCGACGAAAGACCAATTCGAATTTGTATGCCGTGCGGGACAAATCGTGCCCCAGACTCCCTATAACTACCAAACCAACAACAGTCTGGCGCGTACCATTACCCTGCCCGCCATTGCAACGACCAAGCCTGTGCGCATCGTGGGTGGCTACCCCGACGAGTTGACGATGGCCAACCCCACCGACGATGACCGCAAGCCCTTGAAGTATCGCACCACGTTTACGGGCCTTGAAAGTTCGGCCACAGAGTTGAGCGAAGGCCTATACCACGTGTTCCGTATGGAGACGGGCGGTAACTATCAGTTAGAAGGCCTCTGTATTGAAGGCGGTTATGCTGCTGGAACGGCCAATATACCCTACGGCGGTGGCATCTTGATAGGTAGCGTGACGGGTGCGTCAGAAGTGGCTACTCAATTGAGATTGACCGACTGCGTGCTGCAGAACAACACTGCCTATGACGGTGCGGCCATTGCAGCGATGGACGATGCACGCAACGTGACGGTGCGCCTGACCAACTGCCTGGTAAACAACAATACCTCGCACAATGAGGCCGACGACGTGACAGGCAACGTGATACAACTCCACAATGCTTCCAATACCATAGCCTTCAACCACGTAAGCATGGTGAATAACATCGGTCGTGCCCCCGCTGCCAACGTGTTAGGCAATACCTCCTTCGCTGCGGGCAACGTGTTGAGCCAAACCAGCCAAAGCGCTATGCAACGCAACACGAATGACGAAGGAGTCGACCCCCACCTCTTCGGTTCAGACGGCGCCAACAACACCTTCAGTTTGGCTACAACAGGTAAGGACGGTGCAGCCAACTTCGATAATCCTACCAATGAGGCTGGAGCTAGGATAAGCGGCAACGTATATTATGGTGGTGATGCCTCGTTCCGTCCCCTCACCTCGTCGTTGGCCAACAACGTGATAATCAATCAGGCCCCCGTGACGAGCGACGATGCCGACCACAGCATCGAGACGACCGACCGCGACCTCGGCGGCGACCCCGACCTCGGAGCCTTTGAGTCTGTGTTGCCTCGTTCGGGAAAGGTCATCTACGTAAGAGCCTACAACACCGTAGTGCCCGACAACTATGATGGCGAACAAACTTCAGAGGGTACCCCCTACGACTGCATAGACGGTACGCCCAACTTCAACTTGCTGAACGACAATCCCTCCAACGTATACGACGGCCGCAGTTGGGGACGTGCCATAATGGGCAATGCCATTTGCAACGTAGCGAAAGATCGTACCGACAACGACTTCTATGTACGCGACCGCCAAGGCAAGCTCTTGGCCGCCACGCTCGACAATACCCTCTATGGCAACGACTACAATGCCACGACCGCTCCTTACGGCCAAACATCGAACGCTTACAGTTCCTTCTTCTTATCAGGAGGAACATCGGGCGTATCGAATGGCAATAAAGCCAACGTGTGGAACTCCACCACGCGCCGTAATGAAAATCAAATCACCAACGACCGCTATGAGCAGTATGTGAGCGGTCTGCAGTATGCCGTCGAAATGGCCGCCAAACACAACCGCGACTATCCCGACGAAGACTCCGTCGTCGTATGGGTGGCCGGTGGCGTATATACCGATTTCAAAGGATTTGTCATTCGCAATGGTGTAAAGGTATATGGCGGTTATTGCAGCGAGGGCAACCCTGGCGAGGACGACCGCCGTCCCTTGCTCTCGCAGTACGTGCCCGCTCGTAAGGGTTACGAAGGACTGAAGAAGGCCGAGTACGAAACCATCTTGCAGGTGCGCAAAGAGACCCCCGTCTACTTGACCAACTCATCGCGTGAAATTTGGTGGTCAGAGGGTAAGCCCTCCGACGGCTCGAACTACGATTACTTCGACAAAGCCGTTAAGGCGGGCAAAACCATTCGCCATATCGTGCTCTATCAGCCCGATGTTTGCCTGCCCACATGGGGCATTAGTGGCGACGGCTTGGGAACGACCGTAGGTGCCAACCAGTATCGCTACAAAGGCAGTGGCAGTTATGAAGACAGCCGCTATCAAGAGTACACAGGCGTGAAGTGGGACGGCTTTACCGTTCGTCACGGCTACATAGCCAACTACGAGGCCAACCGTGATGGCGGTTCGGGCGTGCGCGCCTTCCGTGGTATTCGACTTGAAAACCTCATCGTCGTTAATAATGCCACTCATGGCAAGCGTTCGCGTGGTGGCGGACTCTACTTAGACGGCGACAACTCCGTCATCTCTAACTCCTACCTCTTGCGCAACATCGTGTGGGGCAGTAATGATTGTTATGGCGGTGGTGCCTACATGATTCAGGGTGTGGGCTATAATATGGTAGTAGCCAGCAACCGCTCGTTGTCGCAAGGTGGTGGCATCTTCATCGAGAGCGCCAAGTTCTATAACAACACCGTGGCCTATAACATGGCCAACAACGTGCAAGGCACAGGCATTATGCACTGGCAGGATAACACTACGGGTATTGCTTCGCAGCTGACGCTCTACAACTGCTTGGTGTATGACAACATGCGTAATAATGGTGTAACGGTTGGAACGACACAGATAGGTTCAAGTTCGGTTGGCAAATTTCAACGCTCATACAACTGTTATGTAAATAGTGATATGGGCAGTTTGAGTAGCAAATTCGCGAGCGCAGACGGCAACGTGACAGGAGCCTCAATAGAATTCCCCTTCAGCATTGCAGGCTATTCAGGAACAAGCTCCGACATCCGTTTTCGTAAAGCCCGCGCCTACAACGATTTCCGCTTAAACGAAGCAGCAGGCTTGACGGGTAACCGCTGTTTGAATGGCGGTACGGAAAACATGCCCAACATACCCGACTACGATATGGACTACACCAGTCGTATTAAGGACTGTACGATTGATATAGGTGCTTATGAGGCCGATAATACGGAAAACATTGAGCCAGAAGAGCGCAAAAAAACAACAGGAAGTGGCACTTCGGCAACGACCGAAACCTACTACGTATACTATGTGACGCAAAACGGTTACGGCACTCGAAGTGGCAACTCGCCCCAAAATGCTGCCTGTGCTGACAAGTTGCAGAGTGTGCTGACAAAGGCAGGCGAGAAGGTGAACGAACTCTTTGCGGAGAACGATGCCTACACCCCCGTATACGTGAAAGTGGCCGGTTATGCCCCCGACGACAACGGTTTGCGCTTCACCTATCATGCCAACACCCTTGGCAACCCCGACGACCCCCAAAGCTACACCTTCCTCATACCCGAGGGCGTGATGCTCATGGGCGGTTACAACGAAGGCAACCCCAACGACCCAACTACCTATAATTGGGACAACGACCAGCGCGACGTGATGACCGACTATCAGACCATACTCAGCGCACGTGCACTGCCCCAAAGCGGTTCGAGCATTACGCAAGAGGTGAACGGCTACCACGTGGTAACGTTTGGCAAGTATCCAAGCTATCCCGATACCGACTTAGGCGACTATTACAAACATGCTCTGCGTGGTCGCACCAATAAGGCTGGCAAACTCCTTCACCCCCGCACGGGCATAGAAGGCGTGCGCTTGGTAGACGGCAAAGCCACGGACAACACCGTGTTTAAGTCAATGGGCGGTGGTGCGATTGTGCCCTCGTATGCCATTGTGCGCAACTGCGTCATCACTGACTGCAAAGCCTTGAAGGGCGGAGCATTGTACCTATTGCCTGGTAGTGTGACGGCAGGTAGCGTGATGCACGACAACGAAGCAACCGACGGTGGTGGCATTTATGCCGCTTGTGGCGACACCATCGACGGTTCGCAGCAATATCGTGCCTACATGGCCTCATGCACCATAGCCGAAAATCATGCCAATGGGCTTGGCGGTGGTGTATACCAAGAACTCGGTGCCCTGTTGGCCGGTAACACCGTTATCTGGGGCAACACTGCTACGACCGACAATAACATCAGTGGTGTGGTAGACCGCACCTTTAAGGACATGATACACGCCCTCTTGTCGAAAGGCGTAGCTGACGGTCAAGTGGCCGACAATCAGTATTATCCCTACAACAACTGCTTCGTAGAGGGTTACCAATTGCCCGCCAACACGCAAAACGACCGCATGGAGAGCGAATTGCTCACCTACTTCTCAAACGTGGGTGAGTATTACCCCCGTGCCTACTCTCCCTTGATAGAACAAGGCGTTTCGGTAAGTTACCATAAACTATGGATGCATATGGGCGCTCCCGCCTACGATATGTTAGGCACGTTGCGTGGCGAGGGCGTGACCAACTTGACGGCAGGCGCTTACGCCCTGTATGCGCCCAATGTACCAGCGGGCAAGTTGCTGCGTCGCTTGTTCGTTTCGGCTGACGGTGGTGCTGAAGTATCGGCCGAGGACCGTGCCAAGTACATTGGCCGTTCCTTCTACACCCCCTTCAACTCGCTTGAGGCCGCTATCGCCTATATTAATAATGTGCGTCAAACGGGTTTGGCCTCCGACAAGGATAAGTTCGAAATTCTCATGACGGGTGGTACCTACAAACCCACACAAGCCCGCACCGACTCGACCAATTCGGGCCTCGTAGTCGACCGCCGTTTGCAGTCGTTCGTCATACCCGTCAATGTGAGCATATTCGGTTCGTTCCACAACACCGACCCTTACTCCTCCGACCCCGTCGACCCCGACAACGTGTCGACGATAGACGACACAGAGGGAACGTTCGACAGCATTCAAAATGGTGATGAGACGGTAAAGTTGAAGCCCAATGGCGATATACTCGACATCTTAAACGAGCGCAACAACGAGACCCACATGACCGATATCAACAAAAACCAGTTGATAGAGCCATGGGAGTTCAGCCGCCCCACCATCTTCTCGGGCGACATCAAGGCATCGAGCAACGAGAAGCACATTTACCATGTGGTCTATAGCGAGATACCCGACCCCACACAGTCGTTGGCCGAGAATGACAATGACGTGTTGCTCGACGGCATCACCATTATGGACGGACAAACCTCCGACTCCATTCACGTTGACGACAATGGCAACGAGGTGCGCGACAACATAGGTCATGGTGGTGGCATTTATAGCCGCTACGTGAGCTACACACTGAACCGTTGTCGCTTGCTCGACAATAAGGGCGTGCATGGCGGTGCCATGTTCATACAAGATGCCAGCTGCGACATTATCAACACCCTCGTGGCAGGCAACTGGGCGGGTTCGGAAGAAGATAAGTCAAACATTGGTGGCCACGGTGGCGCCATTAACGTTTACATATCAGACGACGAGCGTCGCGGCACGAAAGATATTGTTAATCGAGGCAACTTCCACGCTGTCAACTCAATCTTTGCCAACAACACGGCGTATGAGAGTTCAGGACGTGGAAACTCAGAAACCTATCCCGCTTTAGGTGGTGCCTTGTATGTGCGTCGTCCGCTCATCAAGTATGACAAAACCTATCGCGACGTGTTCATCACCAACTGCTTGTTTGTGAGCAACAGCGCGACCGGACAAAATGCCGACTCGAAGGGAACAGCCATCTATTATGCTGGACCTGACGACGACACATCTTATGAGGCGTACTATCGCGACAACGTAAGTAGTAGCTTTAGCAATTACTTGCCCTCAATTTACAACACCGTGTTGTGGAACAACAAGTTGGTAACCAATCGCGGTGCTATGGTAAGTCCGGCTTCTTTGACAGTAGCCTCAGAGTATGATATGCGCTACAGCGCTTGTGATGCCCTCTACTTAGGGTTGTTGAACGAAGACATTTCAGTTGACCCTGTTATGGCCAGCGACCCCACTCACCACAATGTGCTTTTAGACAGTCAAAACTTTACTGCCACTGGTCCGCGCTTTACGCAGCCCACCACCGAGGCAGGTGTGAGCGGTTACAACCTTGACGCGATGTGGAACCCTGCAGCCATATCCATCTTAACCGATGCAGGCTTAGGTACACCCGAGGCCACGAATAGTGGCAACGAGATGGACAATGCCTACTTGGCTTGGTGGAAACTGCACGACCCCCATTTGTACAACCTCAAATATAATGACGACAAGCTCAACTACATCACCTATGCCACACAGTCGGGCGTAACATCGGCTCGCGGTCGTGCGGCCTATGAGCGTTACCTCGGACCGCAAAATCCTGATGGCACAGAGGGTGTGCACACCATCGATATGGGTATGTATGAGTTCCAATACATATTTAATGGCTTTAGCGACTACAGTGCCATTTATATCGGAACGCAAGACCACGGCACAGGCGATGGCTCGACGTGGAACGACCGTTCGTCTGACCTTTATGGTGCTATTGTAGCGGTGGGTAACCCCACGGGTGACACCAGTGTGGGAGCTATTTCGTCTGACCGTAAGATATACGTTGAGGGCGGTGAGTACTATTCGCCCAGCTATAAGGGCTACGATGCCTTCACCCTTTCGGTAACGAGCGACGAAACCAAACTCAAGGCACTCCACTCGATAGAGATAATCGGAGCTTTGACCTCCGCCTCGAACGACCCAATAACGAAGAAGCACTTGAGCGAGGTGCGCGACTTTTCGCGTCCTACCATACTCGTGCCCAACCCAGCCAAGAGCCGAACTGACAACCTGCTCAACGTAACGACCAGCAGCCGTCCGATTCGACTTTCGGGTCTCTCCTTCCGCAATCATTACGAAGGCGCAACGGGGGGCAATGGACTGAACGTGTTGGCCATTCGACCTACGAAGGCTGAAGAAATAGCAGAAGGCTTCACGGGCAACGTGACGTTGCAAAACTCTTCGTTTTTAGGCAACGACGGCCACGGCATGATCGTGTCAGAGAATAGTACGGCCGACGTATTGGTCTACAACACCCTCTATGCCGAAAATGGTGGCTTGGCCAATAGCGGAGGCTATGGTCTCGTAACGCCCAAGCAGCGCACCACATTGGTCAATACCACCTTTGCGCAAAACGCTTCGGGCGATATTAGCCTGTCTGATGCCACAGCCGTGGGTGAAACGCTCCCTGCGGTGTATAACTCCACCTCGTGGAACAATGCACCCACTGATGCCGCTTATCAATCGGCACTGCCCATTAGTGCGGGGCAAAAGAACGTAGTATTTGCTCACGGACAAGCGAACGACGATGTGCTCGGTGGGCCGTGCTTTACCGACCCTGAGGCACACGACTATTCAATTCGTCCGTCGTTCAGCCTTATGGCAAAGGCCGATAGCCTGTTGTTTGACCGATATGTGGGCACGGTTGACACGTTGCACGTCGACTTAGGCAGCAACCCACGCTTTAATGGTGTGCTCGATGTGGGGGCCTATGAGTGTAATGCCAACCTCAACCAAATTATTTATGTGGACAACCGCGTGAATGATAACACGGGTGAGAGTTGGACAAAGGCCACCAATAGCCTACAAAACGCGGTCAACCTGGCCGAACTCTTTGCCAATGACAATAAAGACAAGTACGCTTATGTGTTTGCCACCAATCGCGTTAACACGCAGCAGCTCAAGGTGATGCTGCCAGGTGTGCGCATTTATGGTGGTATGGAGGGTAGCGAAACCTATAATGAGGACAAAGACAACCCACTCACAGCAGAGCAAAAGGTCGACACCTTGTTGTTGCAACGTCCCTCGGTCATTAGTGGTTCGCGCCACACAACGATAACCAATTTAGACATGGGCTATGATGCGAGCGAAACCGACAAGCGCTCGTCGGTAGTTGACGGCTTCTTCTTCACAGGGTCGACCCTCAATGCGCGTCGTGGCACGATTGGTACATCGGTTATCGAGAGCGGCACAACGGTAGCTGGCGCGGCCGATGCCGTGCTTTACAACTCGTTGGTGATCTGTCCGACCAATGGTGAGTCGCCCGTGAAGGACCTTACCGAGGTGAGCAACACCTTTGTTAGCTCGGCCTTTGACGAGGGTAATGAAAGCACTATTGTCACTTCGGCCCCGGGCAATGCAGCCAACCGCGTGGTCAACCCCAATAATGCTGAGAAGGTGAACAAGTATGTCAGTTCAGACTATTGGCGTTACCAGCTCAACGATACGGAACTGTGCGACCCTATGCGCGACCGCGCCGACGGTAGTATCAACGTAGTTGACGATGAAGGCACCCCCGTTGACTCTGCGGCCACCGTGGCTCAGGCCAACATTGTGGGTCACCGCACCGACTTGGCGGGCAACCGCCGCTTCCGCGATGCCTTAGACAAGGGTTGCTTCGAAACGTGGTATGTGCTTCGCGACCACAAGACGAGCCTTTATGACTATCCGCATGGCGAGTCGGTGGTGTATGTTGAGAAGGAGGGCGACGAAGGAGGCATCGAGTTGCAACTCGACTCCTTGCTCTTCACACCGCGCAATCCCTTCTCGCCCGGCTTCCTTTTGTTGCGCCACCATGCTGGTTTGCGCAGCTTGGGCGCCACGGTAGCATTGAACAACTTCGCCGTAGAGCGTTTCTTGAAGAAAAATCAGAGTTCACTCTACGTAATGCCCTTTACGGCCGTAGCGCGCGATATGTATGCTTGCGACAATGAGGGCAACCCCATTCTGAGTGCTGTTGACGACGATAGCTACACTAGCTACACCTACGACGGATTGGCGCGCTCGCAGTACACCTTCCGCTATGGCAAGACCGAGGGCAATGCTTGGACGCGCGACCTCTCAACGGCCAACCACACCACCACGGGTGTGCGCGTCGACTCCAAGGCTCAGTTTACGATACGCTATTATGGCAACTTGTATACGGAAAATACGAACGCTCCGGCTATGAAGGGTATGACTGTCACGCAGTATAACTATCAAGAGCCGTGGTCGTCGGGCGCGACCGATGGACTTCGCTTTACGTATAAAGAGAACATGGGGTGGAACCTCCTCGGATCGCCCTACCTCTGTGCCATGAACTATGCCGACATGACGTATGGCCGCATGATTTATACCTACAGTAGCGAGGACAATGCTTACGTGCCTATCAACACGGCTGGCATGACATCGGGCTACATTCCCGCCTTCGATGCCTGGTTTACACAAACGGCTACGCTCAAAAGCGCTGAAAGCTTCTCGGTAAAGTGTACGAGTCAACGCGTTGGATCGGCTTATGAGCAGAACACGAACCTTGATGTAGACTTCGGTCCGTCAGAGGTGGATGACTTGGGGGCTGCGCCTCGCCAACGTGCCACAGCAACGGCTGAGGCTGCCGAAGGTTCCACCGCTCACCGCGATGTGCTCCACCTGTCGTTGGCTACGCCCACCGAGGCACGTGCTTACTTCGACCTGTCGGCCGATGGCGTAAAGTTTGTTGACGAAGCGCAAACGCAGCTATTTGCCGAGCGCGAAGGCGGTCGTTATAGTATGCTCACCGCACTGAGCGATGAGACGGCACTGCCCGTGGGTGTCAACATTCCCAAGGCCGGCAGCTACACCTTCTCTCTCCCAGCCAACAATGCTGCCGACGAGGCTTGCGAGGCTATCTACTTAAACGACCTCGTGAAGGGCCGCTCCGTCAACCTCAAGCAAGCGCCTTATCGCTTCACGGCCACCGAGGTTGGAGAATTGTCGGGGCGCTTCACGCTGACCTTCCGTGCGGCCGCCTTGCCCGATGGGCCCACTGATGCCGAGGGCATACGCATCACGCCGCAGCCCCAGCAGCAGCGCATCAGGGTAGAAGGTTTGCAAGAGGGTGATGTAGTTCGCCTCTTTACCACCGCTGGCCAATTGCTCACCACGCAGCGTGCGGAGAGCGAACTACTCTATCTGCCCACCGCCCAACGTGGCGTCCACATCGTTGAGGTGCGCCGTGGCGGACGAGGCATTAAGGCTCGCAAAGTGGTGTTGTAACTTGTCATCTCCGTGAAACATTGAAACATTAAGCGCGAAGCGCGGAACGTAAAACTCTTACGTGACGCGCTTCGCGCTTTGTTTTGAACATTAATTATGGCTCTACAACGAATCATGTGGGTAATATTGCGTTTAATAACAGATACAAACTGCAATTTGTCGAATAGACAAAGATTAATGAAAAGATTAATGGAAAAGATTAATGGAAAGATTAATGGAAAAGATTAATGAAAAGATTAATGGAAAAGATTAATGGAAAGATTAATGGAAAAGATTAATGGAAAAGATTAATGGAAAAGATTAATGG
>JBNMKQ010000047.1:0-15056 GCA_050874425.1 Alloprevotella sp. | reverse complement strand
TAAACCTTATGTCGAAGTATGTTCTCGCGCTAAGCGAAAATTAGTAAGTAGTTGATGCGATTGTTAAGAAAAGTCGCTTAGCGCGAGAACAAACATAACATACTTTTTACATACTTCGACATACCATTTATAAATACTATTATAAATACTATGCCTTGTGCTTACGCACAAGGCATATACAAACAGGCTACGCCCTTGCGTTTCTTGCAATATAACTAGTAGTTGTTTAAGACTCAAAGTGCAAAGCGCGCCTTAATGTTCATTCCTATTCTCTTCGATAAACTGCAATTTATCAAACAGACAAAGATTAATGAAAAGATTAACGAAAAGATTAATGAAACATTAATGTTTAAAACTAAGCGCGAAGCGCGTAACGTAAAGTTTTTTTGCGCTACGCGCTTTTGTTAACATTAATGTCTCATTAATCTATCATTAATCTTTTCCATTAATCTTTTTCATTAATCTTTTTCGTTAATCGATTCATTAATCTTTTTTCGTCAATCTTTTTGTACATTTGTACCCAAAATCATACAACAAGAACTATGACACAAGTAAAGGACTCTTGGAAAGAAAAAGGATACGTTGACGAACCTATCCCCGCAGGACTCGACCTCAAGGACGAAATTCGCCGCATGTGTAAAGAGAAGAATGCCATCATCTTGGCACATTATTATACGGAAGGCGTGCTGCAAGACATTGCCGACTTCGTAGGCGATAGCCTCGGACTGGCACAACAGGCGGCTAAGACAGATGCCGACATCATCGTGATGTGTGGTGTGCACTTTATGGGCGAGACAAATAAGATTCTTTGTCCTAACAAGACGGTCTTGGTGCCTGACTTGAACGCTACTTGCTCATTGGCCGAAAGTTGCCCGGCTGATGAATTTAAAAAGTTTGTCGAAGCGCACCCTGGCTATCAGGTGGTCTCTTACGTTAACACAACGGCTGCCGTTAAGGCGCTGACCGACGTGGTCGTTACCTCAAGCAACGCAAAGAAGATTGTCGAAACCTTCCCGAAGGACGCAAAACTCATCTTTGGCCCTGACTATAACTTGGGCAATTATATCAACGCTGAAACGGGACGCGATATGTTGCTTTGGAATGGTGGTTGCCACGTTCACGAACGTTTCTCGGTTGAGAAACTCGTAGAGTTGAAACGTGAATATCCGAAGGCGAAGGTTTTAGTTCACCCCGAGTGCCGTGGTGCCGTGGTTAAGTTGGCCGACGTGGTAGGTTCGACAGCTGCACTCTTACACTATGCTATCGACTCTGACTGCGACACTTTCCTCGTCGTTACAGAAAGTGGCATTCTACACGAGATGCAAAAGAATTGCCCCAACAAGCATTTCATTCCCGTTCCGCCCGATGACAGTACGTGTGGCTGCAACGAATGCAACTTCATGCGTCTCTGCACGCTTGAGAAGGTGTACAACACGCTGCGCTACGAATGGCCTACTATCGAAGTGCCGGCCGACGTGGCTGAACGCGCGGTGAAACCTATCGAGCGAATGCTCGAACTTAGTAAGTAATATTAACCTATACGCGAACGTTAAAACAAAATACGAAGGTCGCGCTTCGCGCTCAAGTTTTCGAACATTAATTGATCATTAATTAATCATTAATGTTCTCCCCCGCGCGAAACGCGCCAAGACGCTTAACGTTCTCTATGTTTAACACCATTTACGTTATGAACGAAAGATTAAAATCACTGCGCCAGTGGATGGCAGCTCAGCCCACTGCGCCCGATGTATACATCATTCCTACTGCCGACCCTCACAATAGTGAATACGTGGCTCCCCACTGGGCTTGCCGCGAATGGATAACAGGTTTTACAGGTTCTGCGGGTCTGGCCATCGTCACTCAGAAGGAGGCCGTGCTCTGGACCGACTCACGCTATTGGCTACAAGCCGAAGAGCAACTGAAAGGCTCGGAGTTTCAACTCATGCGCGAAGGCGCGGAAGGCGTTGAGAGCCCCGAAGATTGGGTAGTCAAACATGTAGGCTATGAGGCAAAGATAGGTGCTCCCGCTGAATTGATTAACGAGGAAGTGCTCCAAATTGCTTATCTCATTGACGAAGAGCTCATGCTCCACCCCGATGATGCCGTAATCGTTACACGCGCTGATGCCTTTGACACCATTTGGACCGACCGCCCCGCCCTACCCGCGGCTCCTATCGTGCCCCAAGATGCACGCTACACGGGTAGCGACGTCAAGACGAAACTGAAGCGATTGGAAAAGGAATTGACCCGTTTCAACTCTTGCGAGGACGACATGTTCGTCTTCAACGACTTGACGGACATCGCTTGGTTGCTCAACCTTCGTGGCGCTGACATTCAGTACAACCCCGTATTCTTGGGCTACCTCGTTTACGACCGCAGCTTCCACCACTTCTCGCTCTTCACCCACGATGAGACGATGACGCCTGAGGCTATCGCCCAACTGCGCGAGGCGGACGTATCGATTTGTCCCTACGCTGAAGTGCTGCCTTTGCTGCGTATGCCACACATGCGCTTCAGCAACGGCCCAATCGGATTGACAGCTATCAACTACCGCACGTTCGAAAACCCCGTGCCTCGTTGGCGCACTCAAAAGGACGAGGCAGAAATGGATGGCTTCCGTCAGGCTATGCTCAACGATGGTGTAGCCATGGTGCGCTTCCTGCGTTGGTTGGACGAACAGATGCAAGCCGGAGCTACGGTTACGGAAATGGACATTGACCGTCAGCTCACCGCCTTCCGTGCTGAACAGCCAGGCTTTGAGCAACCGAGTTTTGCTACCATTGCGGCTTATGGTGCTCATGGTGCAATCGTCCATTACGAGGCGGACGAGAAGAGCAACGCTACCTTGGAACCCCACGGCCTGCTCTTGCTCGATAGTGGTGGACAGTACGCTTCAGGCACAACGGACATCACGCGTACTATTGCCCTTGGTCCCTTGACCGACGAGGAACGCCACGTCAACACGCTCGTTATGAAGGGCCACCTTCGTTTGGCTTCGCTCCACTTCCCCGTGGGCACAAAGGGCCTACAGCTCGACCTCGCTGCTCGCATTGATATGTGGGCTGCAGGCTACGACTTTGGCCACGGCACCGGACACGGGGTGGGCGCCCACCTCTGCGTTCACGAAGGGCCTCAGCAAATTCGCAAGGACGAGCGCCCAGCGACGCTCATCGGTTTCCGCGAGGGCATGACGATTACCGACGAACCAGGTGTGTACGTTACAGGCAAGTTTGGTGTGCGCATTGAGAACACGCTCCTCTGCGTGCCCGACCGCACGACGGACTACGGCAGTTTCCTCCGCTTCGAGGTGCTCACGCTCTGTCCCTACGACTTGCGTGCACTCGACCTCTCACTACTCTCACCGCGTGAGATTGAACAGATCAATACGTACCACCGCCACGTGCGCGAAACCCTCCTTCCTCACCTCACCTCTGAGGCTGACCAACGCTGGTTGGCTCGCGCCACTGCTGCGATTGAGGAGGAAAATTAACTTTTTGAGTTAACGAGTTGACGAGTTGACAAGTTGACGAGTTGACAAGTTGACAAGTTGACGAGTTGACAAGTTGACGAGTAAGTTACCTTAAAGAATGAACAAACTTACCCGTTAACTCGTCAACTTGTCAACTTGTTAACTAAAAAGCCCTTTAGCTAAAAAGAAAAAAAATGGAAACAACCAGACAACAAAAAATAGCTCGCTTAATTCAGAAGGAATTGAGCGACATCTTTCAGCGTCAAACGCAGGGCACCCATGGTGTGTTAGTATCGGTTAGTGCCGTACGCATCAGTCCTGACTTGAGCATTGCACGCGGTTACCTGAGCATTTTCCCCTCAGAGCGTGCCGAAGAGATATTGAACAACATCAATGCTAACACACGCCAAGTGCGCTACGAGTTAGGCCAACGTGTGCGCCACCAGTTACGCATCATTCCCGAACTGAAGTTCTTCATCGACGACTCTCTCGACTACCTCGACCACATCGACGCTTTGTTAAAAGAATAATCTCCCCGAAGGGGAGAATGTGCAAATGGGGAAATGTGCAAATGTGCAAATGTGAGAATGTGTAAATGATTTAATGCCTTATCAGCCAAGATACAGCCTATAACGCAGCAAATAAAGGCGACCATTTGCACATTTGCACATTCGCACATTTGCACATTAACTAAGCATTTGCACATTTGCACATTCGCACATTTGCACATTAACCCAGCATTTGCACATTTACTACTCATGCGCCTACCCCTCTTCATGGCCCTACGCTACTTATTTTCGCGCAAGCGCGTGGGAGCTATCAACATCATATCGGGCATATCCGTCTTAGGAGTAGCCTTTGGCACGGCAGCCTTGTTGTGCACACTGAGTGTGTTCAACGGCTTTCGCGACCTCATCGGTTCGCTCTACACGGCTTTCGACCCGCCTCTCATGGTGGTGCCCACACAGGGCAAGTTTGCGACCACCGACGATCCGTCCCTACTCCAGATGATGCGCCAACCCGAAGTGAAAGCCGCCAGTTTCACACTGGAGGACCACGCACTCATTCTCTTTCGCGGACGTCCCACCGTCATTACACTCAAAGGCGTTGACGACAACTACGACCGCGTGACGGGCATTCGCTCTATCCTCTACGGCACAGGCCGTTACGAACTGCATCGCGGCACATTGAATTATGGAATACCTGGCATTGGCCTCGCCTCTGCCATGGGCGGCATTGACTACGGCACACTTCAAATCTGCGCCCCTCGCAAGGGCGAGCGGGTCAACCTGACGAACCCTGGCGAGAGCTTTAATGCCGACGACATCACCTCGCCTCGCGTATGTTTTGATGTCAACCAACGTAAGTACGACGAGAATTATCTCATCACCTCACTCGCCTTCGCTCAAGGGCTCTTTGAACAACCGGGTTGCGTCACAGCGCTCGAACTCAGCCTACAGCCTTCGGCCAACCTTGATGCGACAAAGCGCAAGATGCAACAGTTGGCGGGCCAACGATTTAAGGTGAAGGATCAATTGGAGCAGCAGCAAGAGGTGTTTAACGTCATGAACATTGAGAAGTCAATGGCTTATCTCTTCTTGACGTTTATCTTGTTGGTGGCGTGCTTCAACATCATCGGTTCGGTGTCAATGCTCATCATCGACAAGCGCAACGATGTCGAAACGCTGCGCCACCTCGGTGCTTCTGACCGTCTTATCTTCCGCATCTTCCTTTACGAGGGTCGTATCATTGCTCTCATAGGAGCAGCCATAGGTACGGTGTTGGGCCTCAGCCTTTGCTGGGCGCAACAGGCATTTGGCTTCATCAAGATGGGGTCGGACAAGAGCAACTTCATCATCGATGCTTACCCCGTTAGCATTCATGCCACGGACGTGCTACTGGTCATTGCTACCGTCATCGTCGTGGGCTTCGCCTCCGTCTGGTGGCCGGTGAAACATCAAACCCGTAAACACGGGATTAACATCTAATTCACACGAATACGAACGTTAAGGATAAGGATAAGGCGCGCTTCGCGCTTAGTTTTAAACATTAATGTTTCATTAATCAATCATTAATCTTTCCATTAATCTTTTCCATTAATCGTCTCATTAATCTATTTTCGTTAATCTTTTCGTTAATCTTTGTCTCTTCCCACACTATTCGTTATAGAGCCAATTTTTCTCTCTTGGTAATTAACGATGAAATTAATGAAATAATTAATGGCTAATTAATGATAATTAATGTTCAAACCCAGGAGCGCGAAGCGCGACCTTAGCGTTCCCTTAACGTCCAACGTGTTTAAGTATTATACGTCCACATGTCAAGCAATTTAATTGGTGTTTTCGATTCAGGTTACGGCGGATTAACCATCCTCCGTCAAATACGTCAACTCCTGCCGCAGTACGATTACATATACTTAGGCGATAATGCGCGAGCCCCCTACGGTTCGCACTCCTTCGACATCATCTATCGTTACACCCTTCAGGCCGTCGAAGAACTTTTCCGTCGTGGCTGTCGCCTCGTTATCTTGGCGTGCAACACCGCCTCGGCCAAAGCCCTACGCACCATTCAGCAGTGCGACCTGCCCCGCTTGGGCGAAGAGCACCGCGTACTAGGCGTGATACGTCCCACCGTCGAGGCCGTAGGCCCCTTGAGCCACACCCGCCACATTGGCCTTTTGGGCACACAGGGCACTGTCAACTCGCAGTCGTACGACTTAGAGTTACACAAACTCTACCCCGACATCACTGTCACGTCATTGGCCTGCCCCATGTGGGTGCCATTGGTCGAAAACTTTGAATACGACTCTCCCGGGGCCGACTACTTCGTTAAGAAGCGCATCGACGGCATCATGCGTCTCGACCCACAGATTGACACACTCATACTCGGTTGTACGCACTACCCCTTGTTGATGAACAAAATCGTGAAATACGTGCCCGCTGGTGTGCGCATCGTGCCTCAGGGCGAATACGTAGCTGCCTCCTTGCGCGACTACCTGCAACGCCACACCGACATGCAAGCCGCTCTCAGTCAACACGGCACGTGTCACTACCTCACCACCGAAAGCAGTGAGAAGTTTAACCTCAGCGCCGCCATGTTTATGCACGAACACGTTGAGAGCGAAAGCATCACACTTGAGGGATAGGACATAAAAAGTGGCTCTGCAACATTTCGCGTAGTTAGAATGTTGCAAACTCAAGGAAAAAAGGTAACTTTGTGAACGAATAGTTCACCAGTGAAATCCGAAAACATCCGTGTAATAGAATTACAGCAAGAAATATCCGTGTCTCCGTGAAATCCGTGAGAGATATATAAGTGGTTAATACTCAAAACTTTAGTCTCTCACGGATTTCACGGAGACACGGATTTCTTTACGCTTTTTTTACACGGATGTTTTCGGATTTCACTGGTGAACTATTCGTTCACAAAATCACCTTTTTTCCTTGAGTTTACAACATTAGGAAGTGCGTGCTGGAATTATCGTGCAAGGCGAATGCAATCGAGCTCGCTCGAATTGCTGAGCCGCAGCCGATAATGTCAAAGATAGTGCAAACCGAGTGCAAAACGTCAAACTTGTTTGAACGTTATGCCGAGGTGCAGCCTATCTTATACAAAGATAGTGCAAACCGAGTGCAGAACGTCAAACTTGTTTGAACGTTATGCCGAGGTGCAGCCTATCTTATACAAAGATAGTGCAAGGCGAATGCAGAACGCCAAGCTTGCTTGAGCGTTATGCTGAGCCGCAGCCTATCTTATACAAAGAAAAGCACGCGTTACGTAGGCGCGTTCGTGGCGCACTTCTCTTCGATAAATTGCAGTTTATTAATGAGCATTACCCACAAACCAACCATTCTTCTTTAGAACGGGAAGAGCAAAGGCAGAACAATCAGCATCACAAGTCCCATTATCACTTGAAGCGGAATACCTACTTTAATATAATCCATAAACGAATATCGCCCCGCTTGCATTACCAACGCATTAGGCGGCGTAGAGAAAGGCGAAGCAAAACACATACTCGCGCCCAACGTTACGGCAAACAAAAAAGCATAAGGACTTACCCCCATCTCGGCAGCCGATGAAAGGGCTATCGGAGCCATCAGAACAGCCGTGGCCGTGTTGCTAATAAATAGCGTAAGCAACGATGTAGTGAAATAAATACCTGCCAACAAGGCCACAGGGCCTACCCCACCCAATCCATCTACCAACGTGTGCGACAACAATGCCGAAGCACCCGTCTTCTCCAAAGCCACCGACATGGGCATCATTGCGGCTATCAACACCAAACTCTCCCAATTGATTGTTTTATAAGCCGCTTCAACGTTTCGGAAGCAACCGCACAACACCATTAACACAGCCGCCAACAACACAGCCGTAACAGGCGCTACGGGTATAAAGTCGAACACCATCATAGCCACCATTAATAACAGAATAAGTCCTGCAATGGGGGCGCGATAAGTTAGCGTTACCCGCGCTGCCTCGGCAAGCGGTTGCCCCAATACTACCCAATCGTCCTCCTCACGCTCAAGACGTGCTATATCATTCCAACTGCCCTGCACTAGCAACACGTCGCCAGCCGAAAGCACCTCATCAGCCAATCCGTCGCGAATGTACTTACCTTTCCGACGAATGGCCAACACATTCATATGATATTTAGCCCGCAAAGCCGTATTCCGAATCATGCGCCCCACCAAGCGCGATTTAGGCAACATCACTAATTCGGCCATACCAATGTCATAAAACTCTAATGCAGTTTCGCCCTTCACGCCTCCTTCAACCACTACATCTTCGCTCAACTGATAGTCAGCAACAAACGCCTTTAAACGATCACGACTGCCCGACAAGTAAAGCACATCACCCGCCTCAAACACCGTGTCGGCATCTACCGTAGTTTGACTCACATTCTTCATCAAACGCGTTGGCGCCATGCGTTCTTGTCGACGTTCTAAGATAGTCAAGCCATACTGATTATACAAATCAACGTCGGCCATTTTCATGCCCACCAAACGCGACGTAGCTTCCAACCGACAACGCGTCAACTCCACATCAAGACCATACTCTCCTACAAGGTCATTTAAGCTCTTACGGCCACGACTCGTCTCCTCCGCTTCCTTTCGTTTCGACAAGAAATACTTACTCAGCGGCCACAATACAAGCACACCGACTATAATACACACCACGCCAACGGGTAAAAATGAGAAGAACGACAGCCCCTCATATCCAGCCTCAACCAAGGCCTCATCTATCACCAAGTTGGGCGGCGTACCTATCAGTGTTAGCATACCTCCCATGCTACTGGCAAAGGCCAACGGCATAAGCAATGTGCGAGCGTTCGTCTTCGCACTCGCGGCAATGCTCACCACGATAGGAAGCATCAGTGCCACCGTGCCCGTATTGCTCACGAAAGCCCCAATAACGGCCGTCACCAACATCACCAACAAATAAACGGCTCCCCTACTTTGCCCCGCAAGGGCCATAATGCGGCCACTCATCATCTTGGCCAGCCCCGTTTGCAACACACCGCCTCCGACGACGAACAGCCCCGCCATCATCACCACCACTGGGCTTGAGAAGCCCGCCAATGCCTCAGCAGGTGTCAATACGTGTGTAAGCACCAAAGCCAACAGTGCACAGAGCGCCACCACATCGGCACGCACCCGACCGATGGCAAAAAACACAGCCGAAACGGCTAATACTACAATTGGAATAATCATAACGTATAATAGTCGTTTTTAAACATTCAAGTTTCGGATTCATATAAACAGCCATTTATCGGTCTAACTTGGGGGCGACGCGTCCCCACGTCGGTATTGCCATGTTGGAGTTCGAGGCCCCAACATGGCAATGCTTTAAATAGAAGAGCATTTGCTTGTCAAGGCATCGAGCCTTGACAAGCAAATACCGACGCGGGGACGCGTCGCCCCCAAGTTAGATAGGCTCAATTGCAATTGCCCCAAGAGAGGCCCCACCTTTTATTTACCCACGCACTATCTTCACATCCCTGACAGTCAAGCGCATTGCACTCTAATCGGTACGGACGGAATATCAGCATTTAGCCGAACATCTTCAGAAAATTCAACTCCTTGATATTCAGCCGTTGCGCATATCTCTTCGTACCAGGCTTCTTCTTCGTGCTATTTTGCGGTAGCTCTGATGAAGCAAAGGTAACTATAATCAGTGAGAAACGAGCAGAAAATAGCAGAATTGCGATGGCGGAAACTTTATTTAGTCCTTCTTTATAGAGAAATTGGTGTAAAACGCAATAACTTAGATGATTATTTCCATTATCTTTCTTAATTATCCAAGATAATTTTTACCTTTGTAAACCAAGAAACACATGAAAGGATATGGCAAAGAAAGACATCAATCGCATCAAGATAGTATTGGTTGAAAACAAAAGGACAGCCAAGTGGCTGGCAGATGAATTGGGTAAAGACCCAGCCACCGTGAGCAAGTGGTGTACCAACTATTCGCAACCAAGCCTCGAAACGCTTGTTCAAGTGGCAGAGGCACTCGATGTTGATGTGCGCTCGCTCATCGTGCAGACAAAGAAAAGCCACATTGAGATAGAAGCGGAAAAACTTCTTAATATCTCATCAAACCAGTAAGATGAATACAATTAGAAGATTATGACAACAAAGGAAATAGACGAAAAATCGTTAGATAACGCACACCGCCTTTATGAGGCGGGCGATATAAATAAAATTCCTGTTGGCACGACGGCAGGGCTCAAGCAGATACATCATTATCTGTTTGATGGGTTATACCCATTTGCTGGTGTCATCCGCGATAAGAATATAGCCAAAGGCGGTTTCCGCTTTGTCAATAGTCTTTATCTTGAAGCAGCCCTCGCTGCCGTAGAGAAAATGCCTGAAGATTCCTTTGAGCATATCATTGAAAAATATGTCGAGATGAATGTGTGCCATCCTTTCATGGAAGGTAACGGTCGCTCCACACGCATCTGGCTCGACATGATGCTCAAGCGCTCTCTTGGCAAAGTGGTCAATTGGCAGTATGTGGACAAAGACCAATACCTCTCGGCCGTGGAACGCTCACCCATCAACAATCTCGAACTGCGCTATCTGCTCTCACAGAACCTCACTTCCGATACGGAGAACCGTGAAGTGATATTCAAGGGAATAGAGCAGAGCTACTATTATGAGGGGTATGAGAAGTAAAATTGTATAAATAGAAAAAGCAAAATGGCTAAGACAATAAAAAGTATAGAAGAGCGGATTGAGGATTGGTGCAAGGAACAATTCGCAGGACAGAAATATTACACGAAAACCGACTTTATCAATTCCGAGATAGAGTCGGCTCTTGAAAAGGCTCCAAGCAAACAGGGCGGTTCTGGAAAAAATTATCCAGATATTAAGTGTCTGCTTACAGTAGAAAACTGTCGCAGAATTCCTGTGATGATTGAAGTGAAAGGGATAAAAGGTTGTCTTATTAAGGTTAATGACAAAGGAGAAGTAGACAATGTAAAGAAAAATTCAGAGCCTAATTATCAGAACATTTCAAAATATGCTGTTAATGGTGCTGTTCATTATGCTAATGCCATACTTAGCTTTGCAGATAGCTATAAGGAGGTTTTGGCAATAGGCGTAAATGGATATGATGAAGCTGGTGATACAATTCACGAAGTTGATGTTTGGTATGTTTCTAAAGACAATCTCTTTATGCCAAAGCACATGGGGAGTTATGAGGATATTTCTTTTCTACTGAAAGATAATATAAAGACCTTTATCGAGAAGGTTGATGCACTCGTTTTAACTCCTGAAGAACTTGAAGAGCGCAAACTGGCTCTTGAAGATGAAATAGAACGCAAGCTAAAAGCGTTGAATCAAAGTCTTCATGATAAGGAGGATGTTATTGTTGAAAAACGAGTGCAGCTCGTAGCTGGACTTATAATGGCAGGATTGGGAACAGATGGAGTTCCTCCTCTTCGTGTAGAAGAATTGTTGGGTAGAGAGGACGAAGAAAACAATGACGGGCAGATTATCATGAGCAAAATAAAATTGTATTTGGCTCATAAGAATTTGCCGGAGGAGAAAATAGAAATGATAACGGATATTCTCAACGTCGTGTTTACTCAATCAAGTTTGCAAGTTCCTAAAAACGGAGAAAGCAAATTACATACTATTTATGCAGAAGTCAAACGTGACGTTCTGCCTTACTTAACTGGTGAATTGCACAATATTGATTTTACAGGTCGCCTTTTCAATGTAATGAACGATTGGATAGCTACACCTCCTGATGGAGATAAAAACGATGTGGTGCTGACCCCTCGCTATGTTACCGAACTAATGGCAAGATTGTGTGAGGTGAACATGAATTCTTATGTTTGGGATTTCGCCTTAGGTTCTGGCGGTTTCCTTATCTCAGCAATGCACCACATGATAGATGATGCCAAGCAAAAAATCAATAGTCCGCACAAATTGGAAGAGAAAATCAGCCACATCAAAATGGAACAGCTTCTTGGTATAGAGAAGTTGCCAGAGGTATATATGCTTGCTGTTTTGAACATGATTCTAATGAAAGACGGTAGCGCAAACATCATTCAAGGTAACTCTTTGGAATATGACGGAAATTATAAACAGGGCAAAAAGAAGAACAAACCATTTCCTGCCAATGTGTTTCTGTTGAATCCTCCCTATTCTACTGATGGTAAGGGATTTGTGTTTGTAGAGAGGGCTCTTGGTAAAATGACACATGGAGGTCGTGCAGCTGTCCTTATACAGGAGAATGCTGGTAATGGAAATGGTTTACCCTTTACTGCAAATATTCTCAAAAACAATACGTTGCGTGCTTCCATCAAGATGTCCGAAAAATTATTCATTGGTAAAGCATCCGTACAGACTGCAATCTATGTGTTTGAGGTAAACCGTCCGCATAATGCAGAAAATGACTTGGTGCGCTTCATTGACTTCAGCAACGATGGTTATACACGTATGAACCGAAAAAAATCGGGGCAGAGCGTGAATCTTCGTGATACCGACCATGCTAAGGAACGTTATGACGAAGTATGCAAACTTGTGCTTTATGGCAAAGGTGCAAACGATAAGAACTTGCACTACTTCAAGGATTGCTATACGGAGGATTATATCACTCTCTCGGGTAATGATTGGACCTACGGACAACACAAAAAAATAGATACTGTGCCAACAGAGGAAGACTTTCAAAATGTGGTTAGAGAATATCTTTCGTGGAAAGTAGGACAGGTGCTTAAAGGAGAGAATGACCTGGGAAAATAGTTTGCCCACGACCTTCAAAGCTGAAGGCGTGGGCGTATAAAAATGTTAAGTTAGGAACCCTGTTTGATATACATCCGACAAAAGCATATAAACTAACGAATGCAAATTTGTTTGACTTAAATGGGATAACTCCAGTTGTAGCTAATTCAAGCCAAAATAATGGCATTGGTGGATATACTAATAAGAAACCTACAGAAGATGGTGGAATAATTACTTTTAGTGACACAACAACTTCTGATTCTATTTTTTATCAGTCATCTCCTTTTGTTGGATATCCACATGTGCAAGGATTATACCCTTTGAAAAATAAAGAAATTTGGACAGAAAAAGTCTTGTTGTATGTTGTTGTGGCTTTTCGAAAGGCTGCATTTGGAAGATTTGATTATGCTACGAAATTTACAAGAATCATAGCAAAAGACATGGAAATACGACTTCCATATACTCAAAGAGGTGGCATAGATTTCGCTTATATGGAATCTCGCATACGCGAGATGGAGGAATCTCGCATACGCGAGATGGAGGAATCTCGCATACGCGAGATGGAGGCTTATCTAAAAGTTGCAGAATTTGAGGATTGTGAATTGACGGAGGAAGAGCGATCTTCTATTGAACTGATGAAACAGGGAAATGTTGTCTTCAATAGTTTTTATGTAACTGACGATCATAAAAAGAAAAGGGAGAATGGAGTTTTTGCTGTGAAGAATTCACATAATATTCTACAAAGTTCTGTCGTTGTAGGGAGCGGAAATATTCCATATGTAACAGCTGGTGAGGGAAACAATTCTGTTTATGCATATATTTCTTATGATAAAAATCAAATAGAAGAAGGGAATGCAATAATGATAGGTGGCAAAACGATGGTTGTAACTTATCAAGCTGACGATTTCTTTTCTAATGACAGCCACAATTTGGTTTTGTATGTCAAGGACAAGAGATTGCGAAAAGAACTGATACAATTGTTCATGGTCGCATCTCTAAATAAAAGCCTAAAACCAGTTTATTCTTGGGGCGATTCTATTTCCAAAACAAAAATAGTTAAGGATAAAATAAATCTTCCCGTAACATCTTCAGGCTCCATAGACTACAAATTTATGGAGACATATATCCGTGCGATAGAAAAGTTGACAATTCAAAGAGTAAAAGATTGGCGAGCTAAAGAAATAAAGACGACAATGGATATAATGAAAGATGATGATACAGAAAAGTCATCTTTGCAACCATCGTTTAGTTCGAAACACTACGAGATGCAAGAAGAGGATGTTTCGATGATGGTTGCTGACAATATATTCATTCCATATAGTGTCGAAGTAAGGCTTTGGAATACAAAACGAGAAGACTTGTTTGAGGGTAATCTTGATTTGCTTCTTATGTATACCATTGGTCCTTCAGCTCGTCATAAAACTGAATCTGCTTGCAAAATTGCGTTAGGCATAAAAGAAACAAATTTGTCGGCAGAAGCTATTAAAGCATTCAAAAGTGTTCGCTATATCATGTTCCATTATTGGAAGAATAGTGAAGCCACGCCTTTTGAATTGACTGCACCTGTTCGCCTTGTGGAAAAGAAAAGCATTCCAGAAGGTTTCTTGATTCGACAAGAAAAGGATGCCAAGCAGTACCTACTCATAGAGTACAATTCCGATAAGCCAGCTGAATTGGGAGAGTATGATATACTGAGAGCACAAAGGAGAGGCAGCAATAGGTATATTCCTTTTGTGTGTAGGGTGGAAAATATAAAAGTTGACAAGAATGACAGACAAGAATAAGCAACTATACATAGATTTCGAAGCCTACGAGCGTGTGGCAGAGCCACATAAGCGCGAAAGGGCTTCGGCATGGCGCACGGCTATCGGTCTGCAGAATGTGGACGGACTGAAGGTATCTGACTATCTGAAAGAGACGGCTGTCAGACACATTGAGGGCGATATTACCATTGATGATGTGCGCGAACAGTTGAAGTCGTATTATGTCAACAAAACTACGCATGATGAGGACGATGCCGAAAAGGAAGAGGCCGACCGTGTGGCTGCCAATATAGCCAAACTACTGAGCGAGAAGTCTTTTTCGTTTACGGCACTGGAGTTTCTGAATATCCATAGACACTTGTTTGAGGGTGTATTCAAACATGCTGGTGAGGTGCGGCCTTATGACATCAGCAAAAAGGAATGGGTGCTGCAAGGAGATACTGTTGTGTATGGACGTGCTGCCGACATTATGATGGCGTTGCGATATGACATTCAGCAAGAAAAGGACTTTAATTATAAAGGACTGTCAACGGACGAAATCATCAGTCACATTGTAGATTTCGTCACCTTGCTATGGCAGAACCATCCGTTTCG
>JBNMKQ010000046.1:0-15156 GCA_050874425.1 Alloprevotella sp. | reverse complement strand
TTTATGATATTTATGTCTTACATTAAAGTATAATAGTTCCAAAACGAAAGTTTCAAAAATCAAAAATGGAGTTTTCGGACAGTCTCCCCCCATAGGGGAGGGGGAATAAGTCACTCTTACTTCTTGAGTTTTCTGTTGGTTCTCAACTAGAAATGCAGCAAGTAAAGGTTACTTATTCCCCCTCCCCTGTGGGGGAGGGGGTTAGGGGGAGAGGCCCCACGAATAACATTCCGTAATATAGGTAAGCCTCAATAAAAACAAAAACCGTACTTTTGCACCAAATAAGAATAGATAGAATAGATAATGAGCAACACGAATACAACGAAAGCAAAAGTGGACATGCTGAATGGACCACTTTTTATGAAAATATTGATTTTTGCACTCCCCCTTGCCGCCAGCAGTCTTCTTCAGCAGTTATTCAACTCTGTTGACGTAGCCGTAGTAGGACGCTTTGCCAGTAGTAAGGCTTTAGCTGCAGTAGGTAGTAACGCCCCCGTTATCAGCCTACTCATCAATCTTTTTATTGGTATTTCAATGGGGGCGAACGTGGTCATATCTAACCACCTCGGACAACGCGACGAGCAAAGCATTCGCCATGCTATCAGCACCGTTACGCTCGTTGCTGCCATTAGCGGCCTTCTATTAATGTGTTTAGGCATTGGCGTGGCACGCCCAATACTTGAACTCATGGACACACCACCCGACGTACTCGACATGGCCGTGCTCTACCTTCGGATTTACTTCATTGGCATTCCCTTCTTCCTCATATTCAACTTTGGCGCAGCCATTCTGCGCAGCATAGGTGACACGCGACGTCCGCTTTACATTCTCGTTGTGGCTGGTATTATCAACACGGTGCTTAACCTCATCTTCGTGATAGGATTGGGCATGAGTGTAGAAGGGGTAGCCATTGCAACGGCCGTTGCTAACGCTATTAGCGCAGCATGGATTATCCAACTGCTACGCAACGAGCCTGGTGCCTTACAACTGCAATTTAAACACCTTCGCATTTACAAAAAGGAACTAAAGCGCATGTTACAAATCGGGGTACCGGCTGGACTGCAGGGTATGGTGTTTTCCATTTCCAACGTTATTGTGCAGAGCGCTATTAACGGCTATGGCGCAGCAGCCATAGCAGGTTCGGCTGCTGCCGTAAACTTTGAATATTATTGTTACTACATCATTGTAGCTTGCAATGGTGCAGCCATTTCGTTTATTGGCCAGAACTATGGCGCGCAGAAGTACGACCGCGTGCGTCGCATTTATCGCATTTGTTTGTTGATGGGCTTGATAGGGTGCTTCACTGCTAACGCCTTATTTACGTGGCAGAATCATTTCTTCCTGAGCTTTTTTACCACCGATGCCGAAGTAATACGTTATGGCGCCATACGCATGGAGGGAGTGCTGCTCTTTCAGTTTATTGCTTGCAGCTACGAGGTGACAGGCTCTGCCCTACGCGGCATGGGAGAATCGATGTTGCCCACTATCATGACCGTATTTGGTACGTGCATTTTACGCATCATTTGGGTGTTCGCCGTCATGCCCCACTACACAGGCTTTGCCCACCTTATGCAGGTTTACCCCCTATCATGGGTCCTAACAGGCACAATGGTCCTCATCGCCTATAACCTAAAAATGCGCCAAATATGCCCTAAACGATAAACTGCAATTGGGTCTCACCCCCTAACCCCCTCTCCTTGAGGAGAGGGGGAATAAGTCACTCTTACTTCTTGAGTTTTCTATTGGTTTTCAACTAAAAACGCAGCAAGTAAAGGTTACTTATTCCCCCTCCCCTGTGGGGGAGGGGGGGTAGGGGGAGAGGCCAAATTGCAGTTTTACCCACACGATTCGTTATAGAGCCAGAACATTTTATACGTTTTTATAATCGCGCTGAAGCGCGAACTCACGCGGGCTACAAGCCCGCGCCCCAAGTGGACGAACTGCTTACCTATGAGACATCTTCTGCATAAAAATATCCCATAAAATAAAAATTAAGAAATGATGAAAAATATAATTAAAAGCACTGCAAGTGAGCCGTAGTTGACAAAATGCAAGCTTTTTAGCCTAAAAAGTTTATTTTTCGTGACAAAAAGACCATTTTCTTTTGCCAAATAAATTATATAACCTATTTTTGCAGCATTCTTGCGTGAATAAATTGCATAATAATTCACCCATTCTTCCACACTACTTACCTCAAAAGGAACGAAGGCGTGTTAATTACTGCAATATAACGCTAAACGATTGACTTAATAAAACAAAAAAGGACAACCAAAATATATACTTCGCACGCTGACGTATACACATATATAATGTACGCGTGCGCGTGGTGGCGAATTGTCCTACTTGTATAACAAGTTATGCACACTTCCTTCTATCTCTTTTGCACCTTAAGGCACGTGTGTTTATCGCCCCCACATTCTTAAATTGTAAATGTTTAATTAAATGGTTATCAATATGAACAAAAAGTTAGTGCTCTTGGGAGCCGGTCTGCTTATGACCGCAGCCACGGCTTCAGCGCAGAAGCTTGTGAGCGGCCGCGTGACCGACACTCATGGTGAACCCGTGATGGGAGCAACCGTGCGTGTGCCCGGCACCAAGGTAATCACAACTACTGATGCTAACGGTAACTTTAAGCTGAAGGGGGTTCCCGCTACAGCTAAGAAGATTACAGTGTCTTACATCGGTATGCAACCCACTACTGTCAGCGTAGCTGGCAACGTACAGGTAGTACTGAAAGACAACGAATTGGGCGAGGCCGTCGTTATTGGTTACGGTACAGCTCAAAAGGTAGGTACAGTAGTTGGTTCAGTAAAGAAAGTAAGCAGCGAAAAGGTGGCTGACAAACCTTCTGTCGACATCTCTGACGCTTTGCAAGGTAAGGTAGCAGGTCTTACAGTTTCAACATCATCAGGCGATGCAGGTAGCATTAACAATACCAATCTACGCATTCGTGGTGTCGGTTCACTCTCTGCCAGCAACTATCCCTTGATTGTTATTGATGGTTCTCCTGCTGACCCCTCAATGTTCTCTTTGCTCAACGATAAGGATATTGAGAGCATCACTACATTGAAGGATGCCTCTGCTACCTCTATCTATGGTTCACGTGCAGCCAACGGCGTAATCTATATTACTACTAAGAAAGGCCGCGCAGGCGAAAAGGCTCAAATCCAAGTTAGCCAAAAGGTGGGCTGGAGCCAATTGGCCAACCAGATTGGTAACCCTATGAACGCAAACGAGTTGTTACAATTCCAACTCGAAAACGGACTTATCACTTCTCAACAATATCAGACCTATAAGGCACATGGTGCAAACACTAATTGGCAGAAGTATTTCTTCGACAACGCTGCGCCAATGAATAGCACCGACTTGAGCATTCGTGGTGGTTCTGAGTCTACGACCTACTACGTTTCAGGTTCGTACATGAAGCAAGACAACTTGACCAAGACAGGTCACTTTAAGCGCTTCACCCTTCGTACAAACCTCGAGACGAAGCCCAAAGATTGGTTGGCATTTGGCATTAAGCAGAATGCTACTTACACCGACCGCCTTTCTGATGGTTACACCAATCAATCTCTTGGCCGATACGTTTCAAACTCAAATACGGCAGCCTATATGTTCCCTGCTTATTGGGATCCGTTTGATGAGGCTTCCTCAGCAGAACACAAGTACTTATTTGCGCCCACTACGCTTTACAATACACGCTGGTTGAGCGATTTGCAACCTACAAAGATTAACGACGTTACATATAACGGCGTAGCCTACGCTCAAATCACTCCCGTTAAGGGCTTGAATATCAAGTCGCAATTAGGCTTGTATGCTACCGATATGCGTGGTTCTGCTTCACGTGCGGTTGACTTTCCTAACCAAACGTCAGGTTATGCATCAGAGAGCCATGCCCGCTCTTCAATGTGGACGATTACTAACACCATTGAGTATAAGTTCAACATTGCCGACAAGCACGATATCACCCTCCTTGCAGGTCAAGAAGGCATCAAGTCACAAAGCACTGGCTTCGGTACCAGTGGTACGGGTATTACCGACGATCGCTTGGCCAACTTGGGTAGCGTGACAGACTACGATGCTCCTACTTATAGCAACAGTAAGTATGAGTACTTGAGCTTCTTCGGCCGCGTTGACTATGCGTTGATGAACAAGTACTTCCTCAACTTCACTGTACGTAACGATAAGAGTTCACGTTTTGGTAAGAAGAATCGTTCAGCCAACTTCCTCAGCGGTGGTGCTATGTGGCGCGTAAGTGGTGAAGAATTTATGGCTCCCACTAAGAGTTGGTTGACCGACCTCAGCCTCAAGGCCAGCATCGGTACTACGGGTAACTCTGAGATTGGTAACTATGGTAGCCTTGGTTTGATTACAACCACCCAGTACAATGGTAACACGGCTTGGGTATTGCAGCAACCTTCTAACGATGAGTTAGGTTGGGAAAAGCAAATCCAGTTTAACTTTGGTTTGAGCGCTCGTTTGTTCGACCGCTTAGACGTTGACTTCAACGTTTATAAGCGTAAGACCACTGACATGTTGATGAGTGTGCCTTTGGCTTACACCACAGGTTTCTCAAGCCAAATGATGAACGTAGGCGAGATGAGTAACCGCGGTGTGGAATTAGAATTGAACTACGACGTATTCCGCAGTCGTGATGCTTTCTTCAATATCTACGCCAACTACTCTTACACCAAGACCTCAATCGATAAGCTCTTCTACGGTTTGAAAGAATGGCCTATGCTTGGTAGTTTGATTAACTATGTTGCAGGTGAATCTTTGAACTACTACATGCCTATCTACGCAGGTGTTGACAAGACCGATGGCGCTCCTATGTGGTATCTTCCAGGAAACAAGGGAGGAGTACAACATGAGTTCAATCCCGAAACGATGACGAAGGAGTACTCAGACGACTTGTACCAAAACACTGGTAAGTCATACTTTGCACCTCACACGGGCGGCTTTGGTCTCAGCGCAGGTTGGAAAGGACTTACGCTTAGTGCTGACTTCAGCTTCACTTTGGGCAAGTATATGGTTAACAACGAATACCTCTTCGCTGCTTCATCAGGTAACGCTCAGAATGGCTTTAACCAAGATAAGGATATGCTCCACATCTGGAAAAAACCGGGCGACATTGCCACCCTTCCTGGCTTCCAGTATGAAACGCAGTTCGACACTCACTTGCTCGAAAACTCATCTTATATGCGTTTGAAGAACTTGAGTCTGTCATACGACCTGCCTAAGCGTTGGATGGAGGCTACTCGCTTCTTTGAAAACATTCGTTTCAGTTTCGTTGCACGTAACGTATTCACCGTTACGAAGTATCGTGGTTCTGACCCCGAGTTGGATAGCAATATCGCCCTCGGTGCTTACCCCGCTACTCGTAACTTCACACTTGGTGTTGACGTAACCTTCTAACGCCCAATAGGGTTAGAAACGAATCTTTTTACAAACAATTTTTTCACTGACTCATAACAGTATGAACAAATATATTTTAAAAACTGTCATGTGCTCGGCTTTGGTTGCTTTCGGATTGACCTCTTGTGAACTCGACCAAATCCCTACGACTAGTCTCGTTACGGCGGCTTCATGGCAGAAGATGTCTGATGCTCAGAGCTACGACAACGGCATCAAGGCATATTTCCGTTCACTTTCAGGCGGTGCTACTTCAGTGGCTGAGGTACAGGCTGACTTGTTCGACTTGCGTAACACAGCCGTTGACTATATTCAGGTTTATAACTGGCAGTACACTAACGCACAGTTTGACGGTGACGGCCTTTGGAGCGGTAGCTATACGGCTATTGCTAATGCCAACAACGTAATCAACAACATTGACAAGGTTAAGACTGAAAGTGATGCTGACGCTGCTACGCTTCAGACTTACAAGGGTCACGCTTACTTGCTCCGCGCCTATGCTTATGCCAATATGGCTCCGCGCTACTGCAAGCGCTACACAACTGACGACGAAGCAAAGAACGAACTCGGCTTGCCCCTTTGCACCGAGGTGGACGTAAACAAGAAGCCCTCTCGTGCAAGCCTTTATGACACGTACCAATTCATTTTGAGCGACCTTGAAAAGGCGAAGGATTTGATGAACGATGACAATAACATCGACTACACTGAACTTTCATCAAACGTAGCCAAGGCGCTTGAAGCACGTGTTTACCTTTACATGAACAAGAACCAAGAGGCGCTGAACAATGTAAAGGACTTGCTCGAACGCTACTCACTCACCACTGATGCCGACACTTATGCCGACATGTGGAAGAACGATGTAGCCCCTGTAGGTCAAGAGTTGATTTACGAACCTCAGATGACTGCTGACGACCGTGGTTCATTCTATGGCCAATTCGAATCTTACAGCGATGCCAACAAGGTTTGGAATCCTAACTACCTCCCCACACAAGGTCTAATCGACCTTTACAATGACGACGATATTCGTCAGATGATTTTCTTCCGTGCTGAAGAAGAAGACGGCAGCCCCGTTGTCATTATGGGTGGTGACAATCAAGCAGAAGGCGTAGTGCTCTCTAAATTCCCTGGCAACGACGCATTGAAGAAGGCCAACGACGGTACGGTGTTCTACAACATGCCGAAGCCTTTCCGCGTAGCAGAGCTTTACCTTATCGGTGCCGAAGCTTCTTATAAGCTCAATGGCACTGACGGTGGCTATCTCACAACCCTACGTGCTGCACGTGGCTTAACTACGGGTACACTGACAGGCGATGTGCTCTTCTCTACCATCAAGGACGAGTGGACACGTGAGTTTGTAGGTGAAAACTTCCGCCTCGACAACCTCAAGCGTTGGGGTGACGGATTTACTCGTATGGCTCCGCAAGAGATTGGTGCAGGTATGTTTAGCAACACTTGCCCCTTGACTGGCTTCACCATTAGTGCTGACAACCAACGTTGGATTTGGGAGATTCCCTCACAAGAACTCCAAGCTAACAAGAACATTGAGCGCAACTGGAGTCGTAAGTAATATCTGTTTGGAGTTTTGAGGTTATAAGGTTATAAGGTTATAAAGTTTGCTTCACTGATTATTGGCATGGCATGACTTTATAACTCATAACCTCGAAACTAAAAAACTAATTATTAGAACTATTCTAAAAAGATTAATCATATGAAACTCAACATAAAGACTTTAGCAGCATCACTGTTGGTGGGTCTGTCGCTTGTTTCATGTAACAACGACTTCGACGAGGATGGTGGCAAGACCACTTATCCTGCCCAAGGCGAACTTTGCAGTTGGAGTCGTGATTACACTGCTGCATCGGCAACCTCTTACCTTCTCAACCTTTATGTAAACGAAAAAGGTGATACCTTGGCCGACCTCTCTATCTTCAATCCTGTGAGCGAGCGCTCTAACGTGATGAATGGTGGTAAGGTTTCTTACGATAGCAAAACAGGTGTTTACAACATCAACTACGATGAGAGCATCTATGGTAAGGCACTCATCTCTGTTGCTGACTTTGGCAGCAAGAAGGGTGTGGTCAACATCTACACTGTAAACGTAGATAAGAATGGCAATGCAACTTATGCTGCTGTTGACAAATTCAATGCTGTCGCTACCGACACTATTTCAGTACTTGGTCAGTGGAGCGTGGGTAATGGCGAGGACGTAACCCTCTATGTTAATGGTAATGCCACCTTTACGAAGAATGGTCAAGCCGTAGCACAGGGTACTTACCAATTTGATGGTAAGAGCGGTGCTATCACCACTACCGACGGCAAGAGCTATCAAATCGCCATGAACGACAAACGTCAGTTGCAGACTACGGTTGACGGTCAGTCGTACATTTCTTCACAGGTGCCTGCTGAATACATCGACGACTGGGAAACTGTAGCTACAGGTGACCTCGCATTGCCTTTGTTTGGCTTCGCTGGTAGCGGTTTCCCACTCAACTATTCTGAGTGCCGTGGTGAATACCAACTTGACTATGGTCAACTGTTTGGCACTAAAAACGCTACAATCTCATTCAATTGGAACAGAACTACGGGCGCTTTCAACCTTTTGCCTTCTGCCGACTTCTCTACGGGTGTTAACTATGATGCTTCTAACATTATTTGGGGAAGAGTAGTAGGTGGCAATGGTTCTTACAATGCCGAAACAGGTGTATTCACTTTCCCCGTTACTTACTTCGTACCTGACTTGGGTAGCTTCGGTGCTATGAACGATACTTTCTCTAACGTTCAATTCCTTTAATTGAACAGAGATATATAAACCGATAAAAGGCTGCAAGTACTATATGTACTTGCAGCCTTTTTTTTGATAAACTGAGGCCTCTCCCCCTAACCCCCTCCCCCATAGGGGAGGGGGAACTAGTTACTCTTTCCTCTTGAGCTTTCTGCTGGTTCTCAAATAGAAACGCAGCAAGTAAAGGTTACTTATTCCCCCTCCCCTGTGGGGGAGGGGGTTAGGGGGAGAGGCCACATTTTATCATCACCCTTAATATTTGTAAAACTGAATACAAATATTTTATAATTCAATTTTATACAAAACAAGCTTGTATTTATAGCAAAATGAAGTATTATTGAATAAAATCTTTACTTTATGCTATAAAAATACAGAAAACATTTGGTACTTTAAATTTAATCTGTAAATTTGCGAACAGATCAACTAAACAAAAATTATATAAAATACGTATGAATAAATTATTACGTTCACTTGCATTTTTACTTTGTGCTTGTACTACATTGTACACTTTTGCACAACATGAAGTAAAATTTGGCTATTGCAATGACGAACTTTCGCCACGTTATGAATTTGTGGCCAACGAAAATCCGCAAGAATTTACTTTCGGCTGCGCCATTCTCATTCCCAGTTCACGCCTACAAATGCTGAAGGGACAAAAGATTACGCGTATGCGCTTTGCATGCACCGAAGGCATTAAGTCATGCAACGCTTGGGCTAAGAACCAACTTAACGGACTCCCCATTGCTAAAGTATACAGAGTCGGTACCACCGTTGGTGGGTGGAACGAAGTAACCTTTGAGGAACCCATTGAAATTACGGGTGACGACCTTTATATCGGTTATAGTGGCAAAGTGCCTTACGGCGGTGCCATTTTCTTTGATGGTGCAGTCAATCCCAATGGCGTATTCATGCTCGAAAATGGGGAATGGAGCGATTGGAGCACAGATGGTTGCCGTCCCCTTTGCATTCAAGCTTTTGCTACGTTGGATAGCGACGTACCTTTGGTTGACTTAGGCATCGAAAAGGTAAGCTTCACCTCACCCTATACGCAAAAGGGCAACGACGTACAAGCCAGCGTACAAATAGGCAACTATGGCGAGACGGCTGTCGACGCTCCCAAAATGTTTTATAGCGTGAACGGTGCCGACCCCGTTGCCATTACTACCTCTGGCAGCATCAACACCAATGGTAGCGCAACATTCAGCTTCAGCGTACCCACGAATTCACTCGAAGAGGGCAAGGTTCCCCTCCGCGTCTGGGCTGAAACTGACGAAAACTATAAGGGCAACGATACATTGAGCACTGAGATGTTGATCTACTCAAATAGTTATCCCCACATGGTGCTTTGCGAACACTTCACTACATTGGAATGTGTCAACTGCCCCATTGGCCACGATGCACTGAAGGAGGTATTTAAAGGTAAGCATAACTACGTTTGGGTAGCTCACCACATTGGCTACTACACCGACGAACTCACTCAACAAGCCTCTTACGACTTAGAGAAGTTTGGTGCTACACAAGCTCCTCTCGCCATGTTCGACCGCCGCGTGCTTAGCGCTAGCACCTCAAGCACGAAACCTGTATTTGGTATCAACTGGGGCACAGTTGCCGCAAGTACGAAGGCTATCAGTCCTGCTTTCGAGTCATGCGCTTCTACTCCTGCCTTTGTATCAGTAAACATTAAGAATAACTACAATGCCGAAACGCGTGAGTTGACCACTACCGTATCAGGCGAACGCAACAAGCTATTCCCTGTATTCTACGACAACGCTGTACTCACTGTAGAATTGGTTGAAGACAGCGTACAGACGGTGGCTGGGCAGAACAACACGAACGAACGCATTCATAGCAACGTGTTCCGTCAAGCCATTACACGTACTTTAGGCGATGAAATGGTTTGGAACGGCGACAACTACAGCGAGACTTATACCGTTAGCATTCCTGAAGAGTACAATGCCAAGAACGTGCGCGTAGTAGCTTTCGTCTCATTACCCTCTACCGACACTTCACACGCTGACGTATTGAACGCAAATGAACTGAACATCAACGCTGCCGAAACGACTGGTATCAATCAAGTAACGACAAATGATGCACAAGTACTCAACCGCACCTTCTACAACATACAAGGTCAGCGCATCAATCGTCCGACTATGAATGGTGCTTACCTCGAACGCATCGAAACTACTCAGGGCGTTCAAACGGTGAAGAGAATTAAGTAAGGCTAGTTTTTCGTTTTAAGGTTATAAGGTTATAAAGTATGTTTTGTTGATTATCAACATGATGTAACTTTATAACCTCCAAACTGAAAAACAAATTAACTTATTAAACTAATTAAACTAATAACATATGAGAAAATCTTTACTCACTGCAGCCCTTGCTGCTATGGCCATGACCTCTGCCAATGCACAGGTGTATGACAACATTCAAGACTATGAGTTCGACCGTATGTCAGACAATGGTCAATTCATCTCTGCAGCCAACGTAAACGCTGGTGTTACAATTATCAATCGCTATACAGGTCAGCAATACGATTTCTCTGACCCCTCAATGGCTACCGTTTATGCTTGCTTCGCCATTTCTAACAACGGC
This sequence comes from Alloprevotella sp., assembly GCA_050874425.1. GTDB lineage: Bacteria > Bacteroidota > Bacteroidia > Bacteroidales > Bacteroidaceae > Alloprevotella. The sequence goes on along the minus strand of JBNMKQ010000046.1, from coordinate 4,373 downwards.
ATTGCCGTAGGTAACAACGGCTACTGCGCATGCTACTGGAAGGACGGCAAAGAAATTGAGTTGCCTCAACCCGCTGAAGGCGATGCCGGACGCGATGGTATGGGTAATGCCTTCTCTGTCAGCGCCAATGGTAAGTACATCATTGGTAACGTTTCTACTGGCGCAGGCTACTCTGTTGACAACCTCATGACAGAGCCCGTCATTTGGACCTTACAAGCTGACGGCACTTACGCTTATGAAGTATTGCCCCACGACAAGACTGACTTCAGCGGTCGTGCTCCACAGTACATCAGTGCACAATGCATCTCTGAGGACGGCAAATTCGTTGTAGTTCAGGTACGCGACTACTCTGGTACTGTTATGTACCCTGTGTTCTACACGAAGCAAGAAGACGGCACTTGGACACGCAAGTCATTTGGTGCTGGCTTCTTCTGGGACGAAGAGCAGATTGCTGCATTGCCCGAATATCCTGTTGATCCCTCTAAAGAGATTCCCGAACCTACTGCTTACTTCACTGCACAAGATACAATCGACTACAACAAAGCTGTCGATGAGTATACCGCAGCACTTGATGAATGCCAACAAGGTATTCGCGACTGGGCCGACCTGCCCACATATCCTCAATATTGGATGTACATCACTGAGAAGCGTGACAAATGGGTAGCTGACTCTGCTGCTTATATGGCCAAAGCCGACCAGTACCTTACTGATATTACCGACTATCTTGACAAGTTCTATGCAGCCCTTACTAACAAGAGCATTGTCATGAACCAATGGAGTATGTCATTGAATGGTAAGTACATCGCTACAGGAATGGAGGACAACGACCTTCGTTACACTTACCCTGCTTACTTCGACCTCACAGGCGAAGAACCTCAGTTGAAGTTGATTGAGTCTATCACCGATGGTTTGGCTTCAAGCGTATCAAACAATGGTACACTCATTGCCAACTCTCCCGCTATGGAATATGCACGTAACGCTTCTGTCATCAACATCAGCGAAGAAGATGCACAGCCCGTTCCCTTCTACGACTACATCGCGGCTCGCGATGCTAAGGCTGGTGAGTTCTTGAAAACAAACTATAGCTTCAACGTTCCCGTGAGCGATGGTAGTGAAGAACCTGGTGGTTGGGACGACGGCGACTTAGGTGGTGGCGGCATCGACGACGGTGGCCTCTTCTCAGCCAAGAAGAACATTCGTCCTATGGACTACGTCATCGTGCCCGATAGCATCGTTACAGGTACTGTCACTATCAACTCTGATGCTACCGTATTCTCAAGCTTTATGCGTGAAGAATTCTCTGACGCTAATGGCATGAGTGTTGACCACTCTTACGTGATCGACTTAAAGGAAGGTGCAGTATCAGGCATTCACGCTGTTAAGGTTGACAACACCGCTAACGGCACCATCATTGCTCGTGAATACTACGGCATCAATGGTCAGCGCCTCGGTCGTCTCCCCTTGAAAGGTGTTTACCTCGAAAAGGTTATCACCACTAATGGTGTTAAGACGGTGAAGAGAGTGAAGTAATATAAGCGCTAGCTTATATCATAGATTGAGAGGTTGTTCTAAAATGATTTTTTAGAACAACCTCTTTTTAAAAACGCTAAACTGCAAATAAAATGTCAATCCCCCATGCAATAAAGAGAAACAGTTTACGTTATATATACGAGGAGGCTACATCTATATCCTTGAATAAGGAGAAATAACGACAGTTAAGCATACTATAATGATAAAAAATTTGCTAATTCAAAAAAAATGCCGAACTTAGCCACTTATATATGGTAGACTGATGCATTTGCCCTCATTTAGTGATACAAAATAACCTATTAAGTTAGCGCAAGAGCACTCAGTATTATTACAACACCAAGCAAGAAAACAATGACCATTACCATTATTACCGCAACATATAATAGTGCCGCAACTGTACGCGATACGTTTGATAGCATTTTAAGTCAAACCTATTGCGACATTGAATATATTGTGGTTGATGGTGCTTCGACTGACGGTACTGTAGACATTATAAAATCTTACGAACCACGCTTTAATGGCCGTATGCGCTGGATAAGCGAAGCTGATAAAGGCATCTATGATGCCATGAACAAAGGCATTGCTATGGCTACGGGCGACGTAATCGGTATACTCAACTCCGACGACTTTTACACCTCGAACGATGTACTGCAAACGGTTGTCAATGTCCTACAACAAGACGCAACGATAGATGCTGTCTACGGCGACGTACATTACGTTGCCCCTAACGACTTAACACATTGCGTTCGATATTATTCCTCTAAACCATTCCGCCGTATATGGATGCGCATGGGCTTTATGCCTGCTCACCCTTCCTTCTATTGTAAACGAAATCTATATCAGCAGTATGGAGCGTTTGACCTTACCTTTAAAGTGGCAGCTGACTTTGAAAATCTTTTGCGACTCATCTATCTAAGTAAGATTCGCATGCAATACATTGAAAAGGACTTTGTCACCATGCGTACAGGGGGGGCTTCCACTTCAGGACTTCGCAGTCATTGGCAAATAACCAAAGACCACCTCAAGGCGCTGAAGAAGAACCATATCTATTCAAACGTATTCTTACTGGGGTTACGCTATTTGTACAAAATAGGCGAAATGATAAAGCAACACTAAGCTACAATTCGAAAGAGTATACAAAAAAAGATTAATGAAAAGATTAATGGAATTCTAATGAACATTAATCGCTTCATTAATCTTTTTTTTGGCTTCAAATGCCCCTTTACCTTTTCATTCAGAACACGGCCCAGCCTAAATTATACCTTTCGTTATATCATTATATATGATTTAAGTATTAACTTTACACCGTTGAATAAAGAAACGACAAAGCATGAAAATTATCATTGCCGGAGCTGGCGCCGTGGGCACCCACTTAGCCAAACTCCTGTCACGCGAAAATCACGATATAACGCTTATCGACGAATCGGCCGAAAAGTTAGAGGATATATCCTCTAACTTCGACATACTAACACTGGCCAAACGCCCTACGTCTATCTCAGCCCTTAAAGAGGCTGAAGTAGGCAAAGCCGACCTTTTCATCGGTGTTACGCCCGACGAAGCACACAACATGACTGCTTGCATGCTGGCCTACAAGTTAGGGGCTAAAAAGACAGTGGCACGTGTTGACAACTATGAATACACGCTGCCTCAACACCGCGACTTTTTCAAGACAGTAGGCATTGGATCTATTATCTACCCCGAAATGTTGGCTGGGCAAGAAATTCTCCACAACATCAAACGCAGTTGGATACGCCAATGGTGGGAAGTGCAAAATGGCGCACTCATTCTTTTGGGCGTAAAGGTGCGCAGCAATGCACAAATTCTTGACCAACCCCTAAAAGACCTTTGCGGCCCCGACTCTCCCTATCACATTGTAGCCGTAAAACGTGGAGACGAAACGGTCATTCCTCATGGTGCTGACTGCCTACATGCGCTCGATGTGGTCTATTTCATGACTACCCCTAAATACGTTAACTACATACGCGACATTGCAGGTAAGGAAGAATACCCCGACGTGTCGAACGTGTTCATTATGGGCGGTGGCAGCTCGGCCGTTCACCTGGCCAATGCCATGCCCGACTACATGCACACCAAAATTATCGAAAGCAATGGTCTGCGCGCTGAAAGGCTCAACGAGGTGGTGACCAACCGACATGCCATGATTATTCATGGCGACGGACGCGACCTTTCACTACTTGAAGAAGAGGGCATACGTAAGGCTCAAGCTTTTTGTGCACTAACCGAAAACTCTGAAACGAACATTCTCGCCTGCTTAGCGGCTAAACGTCTCGGTGTGCGCAAAACGGTTGCTATGGTCGAAAACACTGACTACATCGGCATGGCCGAAAGCCTCGACATCGGTACCATCATCAATAAGAAGACCTTTGCCGCCAGCCACATTTACCAAATGATGCTAAAGGCTGACATCACCTCTGTAAAGAGTCTAACTGTAGCGAATGCCGACGTGGCAGAATTTAGCGTACCTTCTGATGCCAAAATCATTCACAAAGCGGTGAAAGACTTAGATTTGCCTTCCAATATCACCTTAGGTGGCCTTGTCCGCAACGGCGTAGGTCAACTCATCAATGGCTCTACCCACATTCTACCCGGCGATACCGTTGTAGCCTTCTGCCTCAGTGGCGGTATTAAAAAACTAGAGAAGTTCTTTAAAGAATCCAACGGATTGTTCGGATTAGGAGGTTAGGGGGGAGACTGTCCGAAAACTCCATTTTTGATTTTTGAAACTTTCGTTTTGGAACTATTATACTTTAATGTAAGACATAAATATCATAAATACGTATATTTCGTTGCAGATTGTAAGCTATCGGATTAACAAATTGGAG
>JBNMKQ010000045.1:0-15653 GCA_050874425.1 Alloprevotella sp. | reverse complement strand
TTGCCCCATATACCCAATATCCGTCTGTCGTTAAATCCGAAGACGAAATGGTTTTCGGTTGGTAGATGTCGGCAATATTACTCAAAGCAAGCACTTTGCCTTGAATGTCTTTGAAAATATCATGCCTAATTCCCTTGATTAAGGACTGCTTGTCAATTCTGCATTTTAGCAAAATAGATACTATGTGTTTTTGCATTTTAGCAAAATAGATACTATGTATTTTTGCATTTTAGCAAAATAAGACACGCACAAACACTTGTGTTACAATTATTTTTATTAAATTTGCAAAAAATGATCTGAACACAATATTTATGATAGAAGAAAAGATAATACTGCAAGTGCTGGCAGAACAAAAAGAATATGTAGATAACTACAAGCCCGAGAAATGGGTCAATAGAAGTGAGGAGCAACTCTTTGAACTTGACAGTACTCTTGCACAAGTAGTAATAGGTGTTCGTCGAAGTGGTAAATCTACCCTGTGTCATAAGATTCTTCTTGAGAACAGAGTAAAATATGGTTATGCAAACTTTGACGATGACCGCTTGATGCATTTGGAAACAGAAGACCTCAACACTGTATTGTCTTGCATTTATCAAATATATGGAACAGACATTAAATACATCTTTCTCGATGAAGTGCAAGATGTTGAAGGATGGCATCTGTTCGTAAACCGGCTTCTTCGTACAGACTTGCATATCGTTGTTACGGGAAGCAATGCAAAACTGTTGAGTGGAGAACTAGCGACATATCTTACGGGACGATATAATGAAATACACTTATTTCCTTTCTCCTTTCGAGAGTATTGCATGTTTCACGGCATCGACACACATAGTATCACGACCAAAGCAGATGCTGAAAGGAAAAGAGCTTTTATAGACTATATATCAATAGGGGGCTTTCCTGAAATACAAAACATACGCAATAAACGTGGATATGTACAAAGCCTTTTAGAGGCTATCATAACAAAAGACATACAGCAACGTTTCAATGTGAGAAACGCTGACGCTTTAAGAAAAATAGCAAGCCATTTGATAAATAATGTGTGCCAAGAAATTAATTATGACGACATGGCTAATTTCCTTGGCATTACAGACCTCACGGCAAAGAAATATGTAGATTATTTGAGACAAGCGTTTCTTGTACAACTTCTTAGTAAACATTCATTTAAAAGTAAGGAGCGTATTCGGAACTCGAAAGCATACATTGTTGATCCTGGGCTTCAGAACAATAGGGAAAACTCATTCGCAAGTAAAAATTTGGGATGGCGCTTGGAAAACATAATCTATATAGAGCTTCTGCGTAGGTGTGCCTATGATTTTCTTGATGTGTATTACTACAAGGCTTCTCCTCGTTCAAAGGAGGTGGACTTTGTCGTTTGCAACCAAAACCGAGCCGAGGAATTGATACAGGTAGCTTATGACATAGACAATGCCAAAACTTTCAACAGAGAGACAAGTTCTCTTGTCAAAGCATCATCAGCATTGGGATGTGACAATCTTACACTTATTGCGTTTACGCAATCAAGGGATGTGACTATTGACGGCAAGTGTATTCACATATATTCCGCCATTGATTGGCTGCTAAAATGAAGCGGTATCTGCTCCGCCAGATGTTTGTATGAATATTCAAAAGCATATCAGGTAACTTTTAGCAGATACCATTTATCTGCATCATTTTAGTTATGGATGATGCAGATAATTTGTTTTTGATGCAGATAATAGTATTGTTCGGAATTGCTTGATGGCGTTTTGAATTGTTTATATGAACATCTGGCGGAGCAAATACTGTTTTTGTTTAGAATACAATTTTTCCAACTCCATTGCTTTTTGTTCTTTTACAGTTAGAGCATTAAGCATTGAGGCAATTCGTTTTTGTTCTTCAATATGAGGAAAGCGATGCTCTGTATCGAAATAATCTGTTACTGAAATGTTTAACAATCCGTGATTTCTTGCGCCCTCTCCAGATATATCTGATACACCTTTATGCCATTTGCTTGATTCAAAATAGTAAGAGAGATAGTCAGAATCGACTATTGTCTCATTTATTTTGAAGCATATATATAATGTGGAGAGAACTCCGTCTTCGTATTTATCTAATCTTTTTACTGCTCCCCAAGCATATCCAGAGGAATAACTTCTGTTGTAAGCAAAATCACCTTTATGTAATATATAATAGCCTGTTAGGTTTTCGCTCGCAACAGATTTATTGAAAAACGTTTCTTGGTCAACCAATCCGTCTTGTGCAGCTATTGTCAAGACCAAAGAATATTTGTTATCTTTGTTTTTTTCTGTTATTCTTTCACAGAAATCCTTCATTCTGTACGAAGAGAGTGGTGAGGAATATTCCAAGAAACGTCTCTTGGGCTCACGTTGCTTCGGCGAACAATACAAATCTTCAATAATTGCGCACTTTAACTTTTTCAAATCCTCAATGACTTTGCTTTGGGTCGCAATGCGCTCGTCAATGAGAGCAAAGAGCTTCCCGATTTTCTCTTGTTCCTGGATTGAAGGACGATAATTGGGTAAAAGCTCAAATGAAGATTTTGAAATAATGGGGACTGCTTGTACTGCTATTGATGACAAGTACTTAGGAAAAGCACTTTGAACAGCATAATAAACGAACTCATTGTTATTTGATTTATCAACAACAATAGCATTTATCTGCTGGTTAGTAGATGTTTCTTTTGTTGTCATTCCCATCTTTCCTATTGTAGAGCCAATACAAGTCACAAGAATGCTTCCAGTTGGCAGCACTCTCGTTTTGTCAAGTCCCTTCTTTGATAATTTAGTCTTTGTCTCAGTTACAGACTTCAAAAGTCCTAAATCCGCAGGGGAAACCCACAAATATTGACCATTCTCATAATTTTCAATATCTTTTGTTGGCGGTGTATTGCCTGTTATTATTCTCCCGAAATCCCCTATCTTGCACTTCTCCCACTCCCCCTGAAACTCCTTGAATCTGAGATTTGGGACATCTGCGACTATATTTCTCTAATTATTATGTACACCTTTAAATTAAGGATAAACATGACTACAAAAACGATTAGAGAAATTGCGCTGGCTTGGAAAACAGACAAGCAACGCTATGTGAAGCAGTCGACATACGCTGCTTACGCATTGATTTTGGATAATCACATACTGCCAATCTTTGGCGAGTGTGAGACTCTCAGTGAGAAACTGGTGCAGGAGTTTGTGTTGCAGAAACTGAACAGCGGACTAAGCACTAAAACTGTGAAGGACATTCTGATAGTCTTGAAGATGGTGATGAAGTTCGGAGTGAAGAACGAATGGATGAAGTACTGCGAATGGGACATCAAATACCCTACGACAGAAACAACCAAAGAGATAGAGGTCTTGACCGTGGCAAACCATAAGAAAATACTCGACTTCATCAAGCAGAACTTCACTTTCCGCAACCTCGGCATCTACATCAGTCTGACCACTGGACTGCGCATTGGTGAAATCTGTGGATTGAAGTGGGCAGACATAGATGCCGACAAGGGAACAATCACCGTGAACCGCACCATTGAGCGCATCTACATCGTGGAGGGCAATCAGAAACACACGGAACTGGTCATCAATACACCCAAGACTAAGAATTCTTGCCGTGAGATACCCATGAGCAAGGAACTCTTGGCAATGGTGAAGCCACTGAAAAAGGTGGTGAACCACGACTACTATGTGCTGACCAATGAAGAGAAGCCGACAGAGCCACGCACTTATCGCAACTACTATCACAGACTGATGAAACGCCTCGATATTCCACGACTGAAATACCACGGACTGCGCCATAGCTTCGCCACTCGTTGCATTGAGAGCAACTGCGACTACAAGACCGTCAGTGTACTGCTCGGTCATGCCAACATCACCACGACACTCAATCTCTATGTGCATCCAAACATGGAGCAGAAGAAGCGTTGCATCACAAAGATGTTCAAGTCGTTGGGAAAGTAAGAAGAATATCAATGAGAGGATGAGGGATGCAAGGCTTCCTCATCCTCTCTATTACTTTCCGAAATGAAAGCAAATTTTGAGTGCTTCGGAATTTTTCCACTTTTTCAAGTGGACTCACAGATACAAACTGCAATTGGGCCTCACCCCCTAGCCCCCTCTCCTTGAGGAGAGGGGGAATAAGTAACCTTTACTTGCTGCGTTTTTACAAGAAAATAAGCAGAAAACTCAAGAAGTAAGAGTGACTTATTCCCCCTCCCCTGTGGGGGAGGGGGTTAGGGGGAGAGGCCACAAAAAAAGGCAGTTAATCCTTGCTGACTAACTGCCTTACAATTCAAAGTCGGGGTGACTGGATTCGAACCAGCGACCACACGCCCCCCAGACGCGTACTCTAACCGGGCTGAGCTACACCCCGAATTGCGAGTGCAAAAGTACGGCTTTTTGCTTAACTAACAAATTTCTAAGCCACTTTTTTTGAAGAAATTGTATTTACACTCTACTTTAAGCCACTTTTTCAGCGAAAAAACGATAACTTTGCCAACAAATAAAGCACAAACAGAAGCAACATAGGGGTGTCCGAAAGACTTATCTTTTAGAACATCCCTATACTTACTCTCTTGCGCGGTCAAGATAGGCCATCTCCTACTTCACATGAAATAATACAACCATGACATATACTCCTCACTTGCCCCATCAAATACAAGCAACCATAGAATTGCCCTCGTCAAAGAGTCTTAGCAATCGTGCACTGCTACTCTGTGCCCTAAGCGGTACGGGGTCAAGCGTCGAACGTATGTCTATCTGCGATGACACACGTGTAATGTGGAACGCCTTGCGCGATCGGCCTTTCACGGTCGACATTATGGCGGCAGGTACGGCTATGCGCTTTCTGACGGCTTTCTTTTCTATTTGCCGCGACGAGGAACATATTATGACGGGCACGGAACGTATGCGCCAACGCCCCATCGGAGTATTGGTCGACGCGCTGCGTGAATTAGGAGGCGAAATAGACTACGTCGAGAAGGAAGGCTATCCACCGCTTCATGTGAAAGGACATCAACTAAAGGGGGGCAACATTCAGCTGCCCGCCAACGTGAGTTCGCAGTATATCTCAGCCTTGTTGATGATAGGTCCCATGATGGACGAAGGATTGACGATGCATTTGGTCGGTGAGGTAATCTCGCGACCTTATATCAATATGACGGTAAGCATGATGCAAACGTTTGGAGCCAGCATCGAGTGGGTGGACGACCAAACGCTGCACGTGGCTCCAGGGCGTTATCATGATGACGTGATATATCCCATTGAAAGCGATTGGAGTGCAGCCTCGTATTGGTATGAAATCATGGCATTAACTGACGACGCTGATGCGTGCATCACTTTACCCTGGCTGCATAAAGAGAGCCTGCAAGGTGATAGTGCCGTGCAACACTTCTTTGCTCCATTGGGCGTAAAGACGACGTTTGACGAAGCACACGGAAGTGTGATGCTGACACGCTCTAAGGAAGCACGAATTGCTCCCAACGAGGTGTATGAACTTGATTTGGTCAACCAACCAGACTTAGCTCAAACATTGGTCGTGACTTGTGCCTTATTACGTCAACCTTTCCGATTTACGGGCCTACAGTCGCTTCGCATAAAAGAGACGGATCGCATGGCAGCATTGCAAAATGAATTGGCCAAGTTGGGCATAGCATTGGGCATTGAGGGCGACGAGGTACTTTACATTCAGCATTATCCTGCAAATGTTCCTCATTATAACGGACAACCCATAGCTACCTATCACGACCACCGCATGGCAATGGCTTTTGCCCCTGCTTGCTTATTGTGCGAAGGGATTGAGATAGCTGACCCCGAAGTAGTAAGCAAAAGCTATCCCCACTTTTGGCGTGACTTGCTAATATGCTAATGTGCTAATGTGCAAATGCTTGGTTAATGTGCAAATGTGAGAATGTGCAAATGTGCAAATGGTCGCCATTGTATGCGCAGTTATTAAAACATTAAATCATTTGCACATTTGCACATTCTCCCATTTGCACATTAACCCCGCATTTGCACATTAACCCCGCATTTGCACATTAACCAAGCATTTGCACATTTCCCCCGCATTTGCACATTTGCACATTTGCACATTTCCCCCGCATTAGCCCATTAAGAAACATGTTTGTTCTCCTATTATCCCTTATAGTACTTTGCGTAATAGCCGCCATAGCAGGTTGGTTGCGCAATCGCTCACTGCAACGGCAACTTAAACGCGGTGAGATAGACGAAATGCCACACATCAAAAAACGTCCAGAAGGATGTTGTGGCAAACATGCCGTTTGCGAAAAAGACGAAATGGCGGCAGCCTTGGCTCAACCGATTGAATACTTTGACGACGAAGAACTTGACTCCTTCAAAGGACGTCCCTCTGATAGCTATACACCCCAAGAGGTAGAACAATTTGAAGAGGTCATGACCACCATGCAACCTCGTGAGGTCGCTGCATGGCTACGTTCTCTGCAACTCCGTGCAGTCAACCTACCCGACGATCTCAAGGACGAGGCTATGCTCCTAATGGAAGAATAAAAGACACAAAAGATGCTACTCACTTACACCTTTTTTCAAAACGCCTTAGTAGGTGCACTATTGGCCTCTGTGCTTTGCGCCATTATAGGCACTTACGTCGTGACGCGCCGTATGGTAATTGCGGGTGGTGGCATGGCCCATGCCTCGTTAGGCGGTGTGGGCATGGGAGCTTACTTTGGTTTCTCCCCCTTGTTGGGAGCAGCCTTGTTTGCTACACTTTCTGGATTAGGCATACGTTGGATTAGTGGCAAGCGCGCCGTACGCGAGGACTCTGCCATTGCCTTACTGTGGACGTTTGGTATGGCCTTAGGCATTCTCTTTGCCTACCTTGCTCCAGGCTTTATGACGGACTTGCCCTCTTACCTCTTTGGCGACATACTGAGCATATCGTACACCGACCTTATTGTATTAGGACTACTCACCCTATTCACCATTGTGGGATATACCCTTCTGCAACGTACGATTATAAGTGTGGCTTGCGATGCAAACTTTGCCCGCACGCAAGGCATTCCCGTTACAGCCGTCGAATTAGGAATGATGCTGCTCACGGCGCTCACCATTGTAGGGTGCCTTCACATGGTAGGCATCGTAATGGTCATCTCATTGCTCAGCGTACCCCAAATGACGGCTGCCCTCTTTGCCCATACTTATAACCGCATTGTATGGCTTTCAGCCTTATTTGCTTATATGGGCTGCCTTGGCGGTCTCTTGCTCTCGTACTATGCCGACGTGCCTGGCGGTGCCTCTATCATCTTAGTGAGCATTGCCATTTATGCCATCGCAAGAACAATAAAAGCTATCTTTGCACGTTTATAACATTTGAGATTATGAAGTCGTCTGAACTTTTATGAAATTCAAGATTTGCCTTTATTTTTGAGACGTTTTTGGACCTTGAAGAGGGAGTGTAGCGAGCTACACGACCGATGAAAGGTCGAAAAACGGCCAAAAAGAAAGGTGAAGATTGAATTTAGAAGAGATAAAACAACAAATCAAATCTTCGTCAGAAAAGTTTAGACGACTTCTATAAGTACTTTATTAGTTTGCTTCCTCAAAAAACTTTACCTTTTCCCAACCATACACCTTCACTTCGATTGAAACGTTTCACTTACATATTTATAAGCACAGCTTTACTGCTCTGGGTGCTCACGTCGTGTTCTACCAAGAAGAATACGGCGGGTTCGCGCTTTTGGCAGTCGTTCACGACACGCTACAACGTATTCTTCAATGGTTCGCAAGCCTACCTCGAAGGCGAACAAGCCAAAGTAAGTGGCCATAAGGACGACTATACACAATTGTTGCCCGTATTCTTAGTAGGCAACGAGAAGTCGCGCACAACGGGCAAGAGCAATTTCGAAACGGCCATTACGAAATGTCAAAAGGCTATTTCGCTCCATAGCATTAAGCGCCGCCCCGTGGTGAGTGCCAACAAACGCAAGTCGCCTAAGATGAAGGCTTACTTACAACGCAAGGAATTCAACCCTTTCTTAAAGAATGCTTGGCTCTTGATGGGGCGCTCGCAATTTATGAAGGGAGACTTCTTTGAAGCAGCAGCCACCTTCTCGTACATCACACGCCTCTATGCAGCCGAACCCGAAGTGGCCTCTGAAGCACGACAGTGGTTGGCTCGTTGCTATGCACAGGTGAAGTGGTACTACGATGCCGAAGATGCGCTAAAGCGTGTGCGTCGCGACTCCGTTACGCGTCAAACGCTACGCGAAGCAGATGCCACACAGGCTGACCTACTACTGCGCCAAGAACGCTTTGAAGAAGCCTTGCCTTATCTTTCGAGAGCTGCTAAGCAGGCAAAGGGAAGTTTTCGACAGGCGCGCCTTTACTACTTATTAGGACAAGTCAATCAACACGTAGGAAACAACAAGGAAGCATACGCAGCCTTACAGAAGTGTATTCGCAAGAGTCCTCCCTTTGAGTTGGCCTTTAATGCTCGCATCTTACAAACGGAAGTGTTGGCCGAACAAGGCGGACAGGGCAAAAAGATGATTAGCAAGTTGCGCCGCATGGCACGCTCGGACAATAACAAGGATTACCTCGACCAAGTGTATTACGCCATGGGCAATATCTATTTGGCACAGCACGACACAGCTTCTGCTGTCAGTGCTTACGAAATGGGACGCACGAAGAGTAAACGCAATGGCATAGAAAAGGGCATTCTCCTGCTCCGACTGGGCGAGGTATATTGGGACCGTCGGCAGTTTGATCTCGCACAACCTTGCTATACGGAGGCTATAGGACTCATCGATAAGACGCGTGAGGACTATGAGGACATTACGCGCCGCTCTAAGATATTGGACAAGTTGGTGCCTTTCACTTCTTCTATTCACTTGCAAGATAGTCTGCAAGCCTTGGCACGCATGAGCGAGGCGGATCGCAATGCGGCCATCGACCGCGTGATTGACGCGCTGAAGAAGAAAGAAGCTGAGGAACGCAAGGCAAAACGTGACTCCGCCGCTCAAGCACGTGCTGACGAGAATGCACAAAACAACAGTGGGGCGAACACCAGTTCTACAACTTCACGCCCCAACATTCAACAGAACAACAAGGCTTGGTACTTCTATAACCCCACGGTGGTGATGCAAGGGAAGCAAGACTTCGTACGCCAGTGGGGTAAACGTAAGAATGAAGATAACTGGCGCCGCTCTAACCGCACGGTCATTGCTATGGACAATGGCGAAGGATTTGACTATGAGGCTGATGACTCGCTTCAAGCGGTTCGGGACTCGTTGGCACAGGTGGAAGACCAAGGTGAAGAGAACGCTGAGGCCAACGACTCTGTGGCCAACGACCCTCACCAACGTGAATATTATCTAAAGGATATTCCCTTTACCGATGAGGCGCGTGAAGCCTCTGACAAGGTAATCATGGACGCTCTCTACAATGCGGGATTGATTGAGAAGGACGAGCTGGAGGACTTCCCTTTAGCTGCCTCAAGCCTGGAACGCATTACGAACCAATACCCTACGTATGAACAACTCGCTGACGTTTACTATCAGTTGTTCTTGCTCTATTCTCGTTGGGGACGTACCGACCGTGCTACGCTCATGCGACAATACATGGCAGAACACTTTGCCGACGATGAACGAACGAAGGTAATCAATGACCCTGACTTTGAATACAAGGCGCGCTACGGCAAACAAATGGAAGACTCGCTCTATACGGCTACTTACCAAGCTTATCGCCAACGTGATGTACAGCAAGTGGACGCTAACTTTGAACGCTCTACCAATGAATTTGTGAATGGTCTGAACCGCCCGAAGTTTATACTCGTACATGCTTTGGCGCATCTCAATACGGCTGCTACGAAGGAGTTGATTGACGAGTTGCGTGGATTGGTAGAGAAATATCCTGAAAGTGATGTCAGCCCGCTTGCGGGTATGATTGTAAAAGGCTTGGAAGCTGGACGTAAAATCGGAACGGGCACCTTCGACCTCGGTTCGCTATGGGACCGCCGCACGGCTTCTGCTGATGCTGCAGTCGACGATGCCAACAAGAGTCGCCAATTCTCAGCTGAGCGCAACGCGCCTTATCTCTTTGTGTTGGCTTATCCTACCGACTCTATCAATGCCAATCAGCTGCTCTACGAAATGGCGCACTTCAACTTTACGACGTTCGTAGTGCGTGGATTTGACATGAATATCACAACGGACAATGGGCTTAGTCAATTTGTCGTTTCGGGCTTTAACTCTTATGATGAAGCTCACGCTTATGCTCAGCGTGTGTTTAAGTCGAAAGAGATGGTTCCCTACCTCAACAAGGGACGCGTGCTGATCGTGTCAAAGCAAAACCTCGACCTTATCGGTACGGCGTTTAGTATTAATGACTACCAACAGTTTTACGACAAGACTTTTGCTCCACTTCAACTGCCTCAAAACTTACCGCTTGAAACGGCTCCGATTGAGCAACATTACGAAGACGAATATTCTCCCGAACAACTCGAACAGATGAATAACGACAATAGTTCTGGTGGAGGTAACTCGTCCGACGATGACGGAGAATGGTATTAAGGTGGGGGGAATGGGTTTAATGAGTTTATGAGTTTAATGGGTTTAATAAGTACCACTAAACTTATTAAACCCATTAAACTCATAAACTTATAAACTTATAAACTTATAAAACTCATACCCCCATTAAACTCACAAAACTCATTAAACTCAAGAATAAACTTCCTCTATGCGCAATTCATCATCACTGCGTTACACCACCTTTCGTGTAAAGGAGGCCACTACGCTCCTCGAATTTATACAAAAAGCATTAGATGGTGTAAGCCACAATCGTGCAAAAGCTATTCTTACGGGCGGCGGTGTGCGTGTTGACCATAAGAACACACGACAGTTCGACCTTACACTGCAACCAGGTCAATTGGTCGAGATTTCTAAACGCAAACCCAAGGGCGAACTACAATCGAAGTTTGTCAAGATCGTTTATGAAGACCCTCAAATCATTGTTATCGAAAAGGCACCGGGCATTCTCTCAATGGCCTCTTCACACCACTCCTTTTGCGTAAAACAGGTGTTAGACGACTACTTCCACCGCACCCACCAAAAGTGTAATGCCCACGTGGTACACCGTCTTGACCGCGACACCTCAGGTTTGCTTGTATATGCCAAGACGCTTGAAGCAGAACAAATACTTGAACACAATTGGCGCGACATCGTGACCGACCGCCGCTACTTGGCACTCGTTTCGGGCGAACTGCCTCAGAAGCAAGGAAGCGTCGAAAGTTGGCTAAAAGATAACAAGGCTTACTTCACTTACTCTTCACCAACCGACAATGGTGGTAAATACGCACTCACGCATTATCGCGTATTGAAATCAAACGGTCGTCACTCATTGGTAGAACTGAAATTGGAGACGGGTCGTAAAAATCAAATTCGCGTTCACATGCAAGACTTGGGACACCCCGTCTGTGGCGACACTAAATACGGCAATGGCGACGACCCCATCGGACGCCTTGCCCTACATGCTTTCCGTCTCAACTTCTACCACCCCATTACGGGTGAACCTTTAAAATTTGAAACGCCCGTCCCCAAAGGATTTCGTTTATAAAAAAACAAGACCATGTATCTCACACTACTTCTTCCGCTATCAGTAGCCAATACCTACACCTACGTGCTTCCTTCAGCATTAGAGGATAGGGTCAGTGTGGGATCGCGCGTCATTGCCCAATTTGGGGCAAAGCGCTACTACACCAGCATTGTTCTGGCCATTCACCAAAACAATCCGCAACCAGACATTCAACTCAAGCCCATCACCGACGTGGTGGATAACGCCCCTATCGTACTGCCCTCACAACTCAAGTTGTGGCAATGGATGGCACAGTATTATATGTGTACGCAAGGCGACGTGATGCGAGCGGCACTGCCTACAGGACTGAAGTTGGAGAGTGAAACGCTCTTGGTGCGTAATGACGATTTTGACATTGACTCCGTACCACTCTCTGAACGTGAGCTGCGCCTCTACAATGCCCTCAACGATGAGAAAGGACATAAACTACTTTCTCTCGAGAAGGAACTTGGCGAACGCAACCTCATGCGTCCTGCCAAACGGCTCATTGACCTCGGTGCCATTGCCGTACGTGAGACGATAGCAGAGAGTTTTAAGCCACGCAAGCAAGCCTTTGTTCGTTTGACCGTTGACTTTCAAACGGAAGAAGCACTCCACCAAACACTCGATAGCCTAAAGCGGGCCAAAGCACAAGAGGCATTGCTATTGCGTTACCTCGAACTATCCAAAGCAACCACGGCCATTACTTTACAAAATGCACAACTTTTGCAGCCTGTAAGCCGCCACGACTTGTGTCAAGAGGCGAGTGCTGCTGCGGCGCTCACGGCCTTGCGCAAACGCGGCATTTTGGAAGTGTATGAAGTAGAACAAAGCCGTTTGCAGTCCATTGACGAACGCACCGAAGGCCCCTCTCTGGCCAAACCGCTCAGTACGGAACAACAACGTGCACACGACGAGATTCTTATAGCCTTAGAAAGTAAAAACGTTTGCTTATTACACGGTGTCACCTCGAGCGGTAAGACAGAAGTGTATATACAACTTATTCGCGAAATGTTGGCTCAGGGCAAACAGGTACTTTACCTTGTGCCTGAGATTGCACTTACGACTCAACTCACCAATCGACTGGGACGCGTATTTGGCAGCAAAATGGGCATCTATCACTCTAAGTTTCCCGATGCAGAACGAGTGGAATTATGGCAACGCCAACTCTCCGACAAGCCTTACCCACTCATATTGGGCGTGCGATCATCTATCTTCCTCCCTTTTCAAAACTTAGGTCTTGTCATCGTAGACGAGGAACACGAGACGAGCTACAAACAGCAAGACCCTGCCCCTCGCTATCAAGCACGCGACACGGCTATCGTGATGGCTACGCAGTTGGGAGCAAAGGTGCTCTTAGGCACAGCCACCCCAGCCATCGAGACTTATCACAATGCATTGACTGGCAAATACGGACTCGTCAAGATGTTACACCGCTTTGGCGGCGTTCAACTGCCTGAGATTGTAGTGGCCGATGTGAAAGAGCTGCAACGCAAGAAGTTGATGAAGACTCCTTTCTCTCCTGAACTCACCACCGAAGTTCATACGGCCCTTGCACAAGGCGAACAGGCTATCCTCTTTCAAAATCGTCGTGGCTACTCTCCTGTGCTGATGTGTAAAGCTTGTGGTTGGACTCCTCGTTGTACGCGCTGCGACGTTACGCTTACTTATCACCAACGACTGAATAAATTGGTGTGTCACTACTGTGGCGCACAATACAACGTGCCAAAGTTGTGTCCTAACTGCGAAGAACCGAACCTACGTGACATGGGCTATGGCACCGAAAAGATTGAATCTGCTGCCGAGAGCATCTTCGCTGAAGCCAAGACCGAGCGTATGGACCTTGACACGACGCGTACGCGCTCGGCTTATGAACGTATCATCAACCGCTTCTCGCAAGGACAAACGAACCTACTCATCGGCACGCAGATGGTCACCAAAGGACTTGACTTCGACCGCGTGCGCGTGGTGGGCATCTTAAATGCCGACCAAATACTCAACATGCCTGACTTCCGTGCCTACGAGCGTGCTTTTCAGATGCTAAGTCAAGTAGCTGGGCGTGCAGGCCGTCGTGGCAAGCGGGGGAAGGTAATTCTACAAACGCGCCAAGTGGACAATCCGATTATCGGTCAAATCGTGCGTAACGACTATGAGGCGATGTATCAGTCTCAATTGGAGGAGCGCCAACTCTTTCACTTTCCTCCCTTCTATCGTCTTATCACTATCTACCTCAAGCATCGCAATGACGACGTAGTCGATCATGCGGCTCAGCACCTTGCGGCCTTATTGCGTCCTTACTTTAAGGACGACCTCTTAGGTCCCGACCGCCCTGTGGTATCACGTGTGCAGTTGCTCTACATTCGCAAGATTATGGTTAAGATTGCTCCTCGCTTCACCCCTTCCAGTGTACGCCAAACCTTGCTCTCTGCTCGCGATATTGTCCAACACTTCGATGTCTACAAGAGTGTAAACATCTACTTCGACGTGGATTGATAACAAGAATTATAGACTTCGACAAACTGCAATTGGGCCTCACCTCCAACAGCCCCATCCATATAATTGGTTCTATAACGAATAGTGTGGGTAAAACTGCAATTTGTCAAACAGAACAAAAAAGATTAATGAATCGATTAACGAAAAAGATTAATGGAAAGATTAATGGAAAGATTAATGGAAAGATTAATGATAGATTAATGAAGCATTAATGTTAACAAAAGCGCGTAGCGCAAAAAAACTTTACGTTACGCGCTTCGCGCTTAGTTTTAAACATTAATGTTTCATTAATCTATCATTAATCTTTCCATTAATCTTTTTCATTAATCTTTTTCATTAATCGTCTCATTAATCTATTTTCGTTAATCTTTTCATTAATCTTTGTCTGTTCGACAAATTGCAGTTTGTATCTGTTATTAAACGCAATATTACCCACATGATTTGTTATAGAGCCATATAATTCGTTATCGCCCCCTTTTAAAGAAGTATAATATGTGTGGCGAAACGAATAGCAGAGCCAAAAAAACTGCTAACTTTGTAGCCTAAAAAGAAAAAGAAGTGCGTTCGCGAGAAGACATATATTCAAAAGAATGGTGCGACCTTGTATTTGAAGGGCGCAACAAGGCATACGGGGCTTACAAGCTGCGCGAGCAGACGGGAGCACGCTATCGGCGTGTGTTGACGTTGCTGCTCGGCACATTGTTGGCTTTTGTCCTCGTGCAAGGGGGCTGGGCTTTGTATGTGCACTATATCACAGCACGCAACATGAAGGAGGCAGAAGATGCTTTGTCAAAGAAGCCGTCGGAACTGAAAGAAGGGTATAAAGTAAAGTTCCTGGCCACCGCTCGACAAGCCCCCACCGTGCGCACCGCACCTGGAGCGAAATCGGCAGCACACCCTAAGATAGTAGACGGACTGCCCCCTCTTGAAGTGATAGGCACAGACGGCCCGATAGACTACGATCCTGAGGACAAGGTGATTACAACCCCGATAGTTGATACAACGGGTATTCATGACGAGACGCTGCCCATTGCCAAACAAAAGGTGGTGCCTACAGAGCAGGTGTCACAGATGCCTGACTTCCCTGGAGGTTTGCGCGCCTTTATGAAGTGGTTAGACGAGCACATTGTTTATCCGTCTAACTGCATAACGGCTAAAAAAGACGGTTCTATAACGCTTACCTTTATCGTTGGTAAAGACGGCTACGCGAAGGACCTTGATGTAAAGAACGCTTTTGACTCGGCTATCTATCGCACGGCAATGGACGCATTAAAACGTATGCCGAAGTGGAAACCCGGAACGAACGAACAGGGCGAACCTACAGACGTGCGTATCACTATTCCTGTTGACTTTAAGTTAAACTAAGGCTTAGTTAATGCTTAGTTAATGTGCAAATGTGAGAATGTGCAAATGCATAGTTAATGTGCAAATGTGAGAATGTGCAAATGTGCAAATGGTCGCTTTAGGTGGCTGAGTTTTAGATGTATTATAACATTAACCAAGCATTTGCACATTAACCAAGCATTTGAACATTAACACATCCTTTCATTTGCACATTCTCACATTTGCACATTAACCAAGCAT
>JBNMKQ010000044.1:0-15865 GCA_050874425.1 Alloprevotella sp. | reverse complement strand
GGGGTGTTCTAAAAATTCTGGCGCGTTGATTTGTGCCCTATCGGAAGTGTATTTTTACTCTGAGAAAATGGGCTGCGGCTCAGCAATTCAAGCTAACGCTTGATTGCGTTCGCCTTGCACCATTTTTGGAAAGCAAACGAAGGAGCATAGCGGGCTATGTGACTGAGTTTGCTTTCCAAAATACACTTTCGAGAGGGTGCAAATCAACCGACAGAATTAGAACATTCTAAAAACAGAATTTTTAGAACACCCCATAATAAGTACACAAACAGAAAAACTACGACATGAAGAAATATTCGATATGGACGTTAATCGTAGCCGTGCTCACCAGCATGGCCTTTACGGCATGTGATACATCGACTAGTAGCAGCGATACAGAGGTGTCGCGCGATTGCGTCATTACATCTGCCACACTCGGCAACTTAAAGCGTGAGGTAAAGGCCAAAACAAATGCGGGTGTTGATACTACTTATATATATACGGTAACAGGTGGAGCTTACAACCTCTATATTGACCAAGTGAACTATCGTATCTACAATCCGGAATATCTGCCCCAAGGAACGCGCACAGACAAACTCGTGTTTGCCGAGAAAGGTATGGTTAATACTGGTACGCTTTCTATTAAGAGCCTAAGTACAGGCAATGATACAATCTTTACGCCGACCGATAGCACCGACTTTAGTGTGCCGCGTGAGGTAACGGTACATGCAAACGACGGCGTGTCAAAGCGCACTTATACGGTCGATATTCGTGTACACAAAGAAAACCCCGATTCGTTGGCTTGGACGCAAGTGGCTAATAATCCGCTGAGCGACATTGCTTCGTTCGTAGAGAGCAAAGCCTTGAGCGTGGGTGGGGCCTTATACGTGTTTGGTCAACGTGCTGATGGCACAACGCAGGTGGTACAAACCGAAACGGCCGATGCTCACTTCGATAGTGCTATCAATATTGCAGGACAGCCCCTCTTCAACGTTCGTTCGGTGCAATATTTCAAAGACCAATTCTATGCCTTGGCTAATGGTCAACTCATCACCTCTGCTACGGGCACAAATGATTGGACTGCAGTCAGCACTTCACAACGTCTTGACGCACTTGCAGCCGTCGTGGCAGATAGTATTTATGGTGTAGCTGATGGCAAAATGTACGCTTCAGCTGATGGTCAAACGTGGCGCTTGAGCCAAATCGATACAGAAGGCCATCTCCCCACACAAAATCAGGCTTTCACTACCTTGCAATCGCGTACGGACAAGAATGGTTACATGGCCATTATGGTAGGTAGCGATGCTGACGGCATGGCAGTGTGGAAGCGCGACTTTGATGCAACGGGTTCATTCAGTTATCCTTGGATGTACATACCCCAGACAGAGGAGTTGGGGGAATACGCTTGTCCCAAACTGAACAATGTTAACTTGTTTACCTACGATGGTAGTACCATTTTAGCGGGTACAACAACCGACGGCACGATGGCCCCATTCTATACGAGTCAAGACAATGGCCGTACCTGGAAAGCAAATGAGCTGGCACACCCCACGCTCACTGGTGTGAAAGCTTTAGCCGTTACGGTAGATAGCAATCAATATATATGGGTTATCTGCAGCGGAACGGGCATCGTTTACAAAGGACGCATTAACCGTTTGGCAACGGGGATTTAATGTGCAAATGCGCAGGAAATGTGCAAATGTGTGAATGTGCAAATGTGCGAATTGAATGCAGAATATTTTGCAGAGGGACACATTAGCACATTAGCAAATTGTAAAATTGTGAACAGATTAAGAACTAAACATATCACTTCATGCGCCTCCTTGTTCAATAGAATGAGGGGCATGAAGTTGTATCTGTGCTTCCTACTTCTGTTCGCAGTTCTTCGTGTGCAAGCCCAACAGCAAGACGATAACTTCTATCGCTTAGAGTTAGGTGCAGGATTAGGGGCAAGCCTCAATAAAACTGATGTTGACGGCAAGATGAGCCTTGCGGGGGCGCTGATAGCACGTTTCCCGCTCAATCCGCGTATGGCCGTCAAGACACAGTTCACCTATAACCAAATGAAGGGCAGTACACAAGGTATGAAACCCTTCTTGCCTGCCAACCCCAATGCTATAGGGACAGAAAGGCTGAACTATGAAGTGAACAAGGGCATATATGATGTGTCAGCACTTTACGAACTCCACTTTTTGCCCTATGGCTATCTACGCGACTATCGCGGCTATTGTCGCCTTGTGCCTTACGTACAAATGGGCTTCGGCCTCACCTATGGCGCAGCTGGCAAAGCTTTTACGGCCAACATTCCCATGGGATTGGGCGTAAAATACAAAGTGGCCCCCCGACTCAATTTAGGCCTAGACTATTTGGTACACTTTAGCCTAAGTGACAAACTTGACGGCTTAGCCGCCCCCTTGGGTATCAAGTCAGAGTTGTTTCGTAACAAAGACGTGTATTCGGTGCTCACCCTCACGCTTACTTACGACCTCAATCCCCGATGCCCCACTTGTAACAAAGACTAATCATTATTATACATAGAGAAATGCAACTCGACACTTCAAGAATTCCTGCCCACATTGCCATTATCATGGACGGCAACGGACGTTGGGCCAAAGCACGCGGAATGAACCGCAGCATGGGCCACCAACAGGGCGTCGTAGCTGTGCGCGAAATTACCACAGCGTGCTCAAATATGGGCGTGAAGTTCTTGACGCTCTATACCTTTTCCACCGAGAATTGGAATCGTCCTGCCGACGAGGTAGCCGCGCTTATGTCGCTTATCCTTACATCGTTAGAGGAGGAACTGTTCATGAATAACAATGTGCGCCTTCGTATCATTGGCGATTTGAGCCGTGTGCCCGAAGTAGTGCGCGAGTCTATTCTCGGACTGCAAGAGCGCACTTCGGTCAATACGGGCATGACCATGGTCATCGCTTTGAGCTACAGTTCGCGTTGGGAGATTACGAATACGATACGCCAATTGGCCGACGAAGTGAAGCAAGGCAAACTCCAACCGGAGGACATCACCGAGCAGACAATCAGCAGCCATCTGGCCACTAACTTTATGCCCGACCCCGATTTGCTTATCCGTACAGGAGGCGAGGTGCGTTTGAGTAATTACTTGTTGTGGCAATGTGCCTACACCGAGTTCTATTTCTGCGACACATTCTGGCCCGACTTCCACGAGGCCGACCTTTGTAAGGCTATTGAATGGTTCCAAAATCGCGAACGCCGATATGGCAAAACAAGCGAACAGGTGAAGTAGGAAATGTGCGAATGTGCGAATGTGCAAATGTGCAAATGTGCAAATGGTCGCCTTTGGTTGCGCAAATTTAAGTGAATGTGCAAATATGGTTAGTGCGTAAAGGTCTCGGCTTATAAGTTATGTACCAAGTGTAATTTACAAGTAATACAAACTTTTTAACCCTTTAACCCCAACGTAACCCTTTAACCCCAACGTAACCCTTTAACCTCAGCGTAACCCTCTAACCCTTTAACCCCAACGTAACCCTCTAACCCCAATATAACCCCTAACCCCAATAAATGAAATATACCTCACGCATACTGCTCACGCTGGCTGCAGCCCTGTTATCAACAGGAGCTATACAAGCACAGACCGATGCAGCAGACAATAATGCCAATACGCCCGTCATCACTTATACGGCCAACCACCCACGCTATACGTTGGGCGGCATCACCGTTGACGAAATGAAGGGGTATGACGCAGACTATTTGCTCAACATATCGGGCTTGGTCGTGGGTCGAAGCTACGAAATTCCAGGACCCGACATTAGCGAAGCCGTGCGCCGCTATTGGAATCAAAAGATTTTCTCTAACGTTGAGATTGTAGCCGATAGCATTGTCGATGGCAAGGCTTATCTACATGTTAAGTTGACGGCTCAACCGCGTATATCAAGCATTCGTTATACGGGTGTGAAAAAGTCAGAGCGCGAAGACTGTGAAAAGATTATCGGCTTCCAGCCTGGCAACCAAATCACCATTGATATGGTCAACCGCGCTGAACACTATATCAAGAAGCACTTCGAAGAGAAGGGCTTCAAGAATTGTGAAGTAAACATCGTACAGCGTGAGGACGTTACGGGCGACAACCGCGTATTGGTAGACATTAATATTAATAAGAACGAAAAGATAAAGGTTAGTAAAATCTTTATCACGGGGGCTAACCCCAAGCATGTGGCAAAGCTGAAGAAAGCGATGAAGAAGACGCATGAAAAGAGTTTTGTCAACATGTTCCGTTCTAAAAAGTTCTTGCCCGAAAAGTACAAAGAAGATAAAGACCTCCTTGTCGAAAAACTCAACTCATGGGGCTATCGTGATGCTTTGATTACGGCCGATAGTGTACAGACGGTTGACGACAAACACGTAAACGTTTATATGAACGTCTACGAAGGTACGAAGTACTACATTCGTAATATTTCATGGGTGGGCAACACCGTTTATAATTCAGACCTACTGCAACGTATCTTACAGATGAAGGACGGCGATGTGTATGACCAAACGCTTATGAACAAGCGTTTGAACACCGACGACGATGCTGTGGGCAACCTTTACTATAACAATGGTTACGTGTTCTATCGCCTCGACCCCGTCGAGGTAAATGTGGTAGGCGACTCTATCGACCTCGAGATGCGTATTCGCGAAGGTCAACAAGCCACGTTCAACCAAGTACGCATTTCGGGCAACGACCGCGTTTATGAGAACGTTATCCGTCGTGAGTTGCGCACCAAGCCGGGCGACCTCTTCTCAATGGATAACATCAAGCGCTCAATTCAAGACCTCGCGCAGATGAACCAATTCGACCCCGAAGCTCTACAGTCGCAGTTCGGTCAGAGTGGTATCAAGCCCGACCCCGTTAGCGGCACTGTTGACCTCACCTATCCGCTCACCTCAAAGGGTGGCGATCAAATCGAGCTTTCTGCTGGTTGGGGACAAACAGGTATCGTAGGCCGTGTAGGACTGAAGTTTACCAACTTCTCTGTGCAGAACCTCTTTAAGAAAGGTTACAAACGTGCAGGCTTCATTCCACAAGGCGATGGCCAAACGCTCTCATTGCAAGTACAGACCAATGGTACGTATTATCAAAACTATGGCCTCTCCTTCCTCGAACCTTGGTTAGGCGGCAAGCGTCCCAACCAACTCTCATTCTCTATCTCGTATAGTAAGCAGAGCGATGTAAACTCTAACTACATCAATCAGAACTATTATAATAACTATTATAACTACGCCTATGGTTACGGTTCAAGCTCTAACTACTATACCGATGCTTACGACCCCGACAAGTATGTCAAGATGGTCAACCTCAGCCTCGGCTTTGGTAAGCGCCTTCGTTGGCCTGACGACTACTTCACGTTTATGGCCGAGCTCAACTATACGCGTTATATGTTGAAGTCGTGGAACTACTTCTTGATTACCGATGGTAACTGTAACAATATCAACCTCTCGCTCTCATTGCAGCGTAACTCTACTGACCACCCCTTCTATCCACGTAAGGGTTCTGACTTCCTCTTCCAAGTAAGTTTCACCCCGCCTTACTCACTGTGGGACGGTCGCAACTATGAGAAGTTAGCCAACAACTATCAGAGTGCTAACTATCAGAAGGAGATGCAAGAGAAGTATCGTTGGATTGAGTACCACAAGTGGAAGTTGAAGTTCCGCAATTTCACCGCCCTTTCAAGTGCCGTCAAAGCACCCGTATTGATGACACGTGTAGAATTTGGTATCCTCGGTGCATACAATCAACACAAGAAGTCACCTTTCGAAACGTACTACGTCGGTGGCGACGGTATGTCGGGCTATTCAAGCGGTTATGCTACCGAAACCATTGCCTTACGTGGTTACGAGAACGGTTCACTCTCAGGCAACAACTCTTACTATGGCGATGCCTATGCTTATAGCCGCATGACCTTAGAGTTGCGTTATCCCTTGATGCTCGAGACGTCAACGTCTATTTATGCCCTTGCCTTCCTTGAAGGCGGTAACGCATGGCAAGACGTTAAGAAGTTCAACCCTTTGAACATGAAGCGTTCAGCCGGTGTCGGTGTACGTATCCTCTTGCCCATGGTTGGTCTGATGGGTATTGACTGGGCCTATGGTTTCCAGAAGACCATCAGTGGTTACACAGGCAAGCGTGCCGGTGGTTCACAATTCCACTTCATCATTGGTCAAGAATTCTAACATCGCTCTGAATTAAAAGGGGCGGGGTTGTAATGCACAATAGTAGCAAGTAAAACAAACATCATTACTTATTACTATTGCGATTTACAACCCCGCCCTAATTCTTTGTGGTATTTAAGTGTAATTGTAAGGCTCTATAACGAATCATGTGGGTAATATTGCGTTTAATAATAGATACAAACTGCAATTGGGCCTCACCCCCTACCCCATCTCCTTGAGGAGTGGGGGAATGAAGTTACCTTTTTCTCCCCAGTTTCTTGCTTGAGATATTTCCTGAAAATGAGCAATAAAAGGTGACTTGTCCCCCTCCCCTGTGGGGGAGGGGGTTAGGGGTGAGGCCCAAAAAAGACTATGTAACATCTCAGCCAAATGAGAGATGATACATAGTCTTTATTTTGTTTTACACCCAAGTGGTCGTTACTTCTTCACAACGATGTGCTTCTTGTGGTCGCTACCGATGTAAATGCCAGAGCCAGGGAGAGTCGTGAGACGACGACCTTGGAGATCGTAGAAGGCCGCAGGAGCATTCGTGTTAACAGTAGCGTTGTTGATGCCCGTAAGCGTAGAATCCTCAATGGGGAAACCACGTTGAGCACTTGCAGTCTGTGCGTGAGGAATGGCCAAGAAAGCCTTGTAAGCAGCGTTGGTGAACGCAGCACCATTCTCAGCACCCCAATAGAAACCTAATACGTTGCGGTGAGCTTCGGTAGAACCATAGGCCAACTTGTAGAAAGAGTAAGCATCACTACCGTCAACCGAGGTAAGCTCCTTCTTAACAGTACCATGTAGGTAGTTCTCAATAGAAGATGCGCTATTCTCATTGCTACGTGCTTGCGCCTGTGCTACAGCGTTAATCAGTGGCAATTCCTTGAGCGTACCCTGCGTACTGCTG
This sequence comes from Alloprevotella sp., assembly GCA_050874425.1. Lineage (GTDB taxonomy): Bacteria > Bacteroidota > Bacteroidia > Bacteroidales > Bacteroidaceae > Alloprevotella. The sequence goes on along the minus strand of JBNMKQ010000044.1, from coordinate 8,799 downwards.
AGCAACAAGCCCGTGTTGGCAGGTACCGTTTCACCTGAATTATAGCAATAGTCAATGGCAATGCCCGTAGCCGTAGGCGTAACAACGCCACCCTTAATGCCCTCAGGCATAACGAAAGCCTTTGGCATATAAAGCGTACCATAGTCGCTGGCGCTGAACGAAAGCGCATACATATCAGCTTCGAGGTCGGTGTCTTCAATGTACCAACGTGAAGCACCCGCTTCAGAGCCCCAAGGCACAACGCGTGTGTTGTCGCCAGCAAGGTGGAGAGCTGGGTGAGAGCCATTGGTAGGATTCGTACAAACGAGAGCGGCGGTAAAATTGCCAAGGTTTAAGTCAATGCGATAGTCGTAAGCGTCGTCAAAGCTATCAACCAAAGGAGTATCTGTTTCATCAGCCTTTGTTTGGCCAATGTACTTCTTCACGGTCGGACTATAGATACGATACGTATTGCTCTTCGAACCAGGCACGAAGCAGAACTTAGTACCTTCGCCACCGTTAGCAGCCGTTTTTGCAGTAAGTTTAGTGTCTGTAGCAGTGAGGTAGAGAGTGCCGCTTGAACGCTCTTTGTTGCGAATCTTAAACGTTTTCAAAGGCGCACTTTCGTTACGTTCGGCATTGGCAACTGCAGTGTTGAGTGCCACGTAGTTGGCGTCAGTAGGATTGGCTTCGTAAGTGGTTTTAGCCTCTTCAATAGCTGCCTTGCCCTCTTCGGTGTAAGTACCTACGGTTTTAGCTTCAGCATATTGGTCAGAAGCAGCCACCTGATTATCGATACTGGCTGCAACACCTTCTTTTACGTAATCGTTGCGGCTTACGGTATTGTCGTAAGTGTACTTACCATCCGTGATTGTTTCGATAGAGTAGTTCTTATAGATGATGCAGTAATCAAAGCCAAAGGTGCTCTCTTCGTAAAGGAAACCGATGGTGTTGTTGTTTTGCAGCGTCATCGTAGAGTAAGCCGAACTGATGTAGCTGGCTTGGTGGTGGCCGTCCCAATCTTTAGAAAGGTTGGCAGGCGTGTCGAAGTCAGCGTAGTTTTCAAGTTCTTTATAGTAGATACCCACATTGTAGCGACCGCCGGGGCCCATCGGAACTGACTGCATCATGAGGTACATCTGCTTGTTGTCCTTCTTGCGCTTAACAGGAACAATCATCACCTCGCCATTGCAAGAGTTGCCAGCAGCTACGACACCACTGTTGCTACTGTTAGAGTAGCATTCGCTCAGCCAAGCGCCTGTGCCCTTCTCCATGTCGGTAAAGTGGAAGATGTTGTACTTACGTCCACCATTGACACGTGAGCTACAGATGACAGAACCGTCGGGCAACTCTTCAGCCTTAGGTTCGTCAGCATCGCTATTAATAGGAGCTACGTCAGGGCCACCCAGCACGTTCCAAGTCTTACCAAAGTCATCAGAGTAGATAACGAAGTTGTGACTTGTATTGCCTGAGTTGTTATCCTTCATAATAATAGAGCAGTAGAGGCGATAGTAGTCCTTCACCTTCACGATGCGGCTCTGACAGATGCGGCCCGAACCGATAAACATCGTCTTAGCACCACCAATCTGGCTGCCGTCGAAGAGCTTGTAGATGTTGTCAGAGATGTCTTCAGGCTTTTGCCAAGTTTCGCCACCATTTTCGCTATAGAAGCGAGCAATGCCTTGGTGACTGTTGCGTGTGCCATTCCAATACATCACGTTACCCGTGCAACTCATAAGCAACACCTTGTCGCTCTCGCGGTCAGCAACGATGCAAGGGTCACCAAAGCCGGTGTGCATAAATTCCGTAGCGTTCTCAGAACCTTGCGTGTATTGTGTGTGGTCGGCAATCGTTACGATGTCGCCCCAAGTTGCACCATTATCCTTTGAGATGCGCGCACGGAGGTCGAGCGCACCACTACCGATATCATTGCCTGAGAAGCGGTAGTCGCTCACGGCGATGAGGTTGCCATTCTTAGCCTGTGCAATAGCCGGGATGCGGTAGTTAGGAGTAGAGGTACAAACCAAGAGGTCTTGCTGTGGTTCAACGCTTTCAACCAACAACGTAACCGGCGAAGCGTCCATACCCTTGACGGTAAAGTCCGTTATCACAACGGGGGTGTTTGTACCCGTTAGCGTAAACGTTGTGCTTTCCGCATTAATGTTTGATACGCTGATGGTTTGAGCCGTAGTGGTGAGTGTAGTAGTTGTGCTACCTGCCGCAATCTTAACGTCTGTAGCAGTAGCGTCCGACTTTAAGGCCGCCTTGAAGGTGTAGCTTTCAATGTTGCCACCGCTCGTTGCAAGGGTGTAGACAGAACTCTTATCGCTACCTGAAGCCATGACGAACGAGTTGCTATCGTTCTTCATGTTGTTTTTAGCCGTACTGAGTGTAATAGTTGGCGAGGTAGAAGTTGAAGTCCATTTTGAGGCCCAAGCAGAACTAAGGCCCGAACCTGTAGTAAGACTCACCTCTTGTGAGAAAGCTGCGTCGGCCTTATATTCCACCTTGAAGTTGGTGATCTTCAATCCCTCTGCAGGTGCTGCACCATAGAGTTTGAATGAAGTAGACTTCGCACTCGTTGGAAGCGTAACGTTGATTGTCTGCGAACCGCTGGTCATGTCGTACTCCTTGCCGTTGACGGTAAGCGTCATCTTTGTGCTTGAAGCCGACTTCTTCGCAACGGTGAATGAATAACGCATAATTTGCGCGGCCGATGAGGCAATGGTGTAAGTGGCCGTGTTGGAGTTTTGCGTACCCGGACACATATTAATTGTGTTGTCGTCCGAGTTCGAATTCATGTCGTTGTTATCGGCCGAGAAGGTGATAACGGGCTTATCAGCCACGTTAGAAGTCCAGGTCTTGTGCCAAGTTTTTGCATCATTTGATGCTGTGAACGTACCCGTTGTCATATCGATGGCCATTTCGCTCACGTTGAGACCGTCGTAGATGGGCGTGATAGCAATTGTAGAACCCTTATCCTTGCCCGTTGACCAGAAAGCCAACTTGCGGTCGCGGTTGTTCAAAGTTTTGTTGTCAGCACCGTGCTCGCTGATGTAAAAGCCATTTTTAACACCATTCGATTCTGGAGCCGCTTCGATGTCCCAGCGGTTGGTGTAGTCGCTCGAAAGGCCTTCGATAGGCATTAAGTGAGCGTATGACTCAGCCCCCGTATTGCCCTTCATTTCGGTAGGTGCGGCGAGCGCTTTCTTTGTACCAGCATTCATGTTGTAAATCATGTAGCCGTCAGTCTCGTTGCCCACGAAGCACCACACGTTGTCGGCAGTGCCACGACGTGTACCGCCTAAGGTGATAAACGAATTGTTGCGGTTGTCAGAGATACGGAAACCTTGCGTACCGATACTCAGATAGTACCAATGGGTCCCTTCTGCAAAGGCATCGTTCGTCACCGTAGTGACCTTCACAGGCGTGTCTGCCCAAGATGCCGTAGCCGTTCCACAGAGGGCTAATAGCAATGGTAAGATACGTTTTCTCATGTGTAGAAAAAAAGAAAAATATGAGTTAATATTAGATGTTTTTAATGGTAAAAAAGCTTGCATCCTTTCTAATAGGATACTTCGTTTGCAAATTTCATAAAAAAAACGAAAATAAACGGATAAAAAGAGAATAAAATTGATGCTAAACTGCAATTGGGCCTCACCCCCTAACCCCCTCTCCTTGAGGAGAGGGGGACAAGTCACCTTTTCTTGCTCATTTTCAGGAAATATCTCAAGCAAGAAACTGGGGAGGAAAAGGTAACTTCATCCCCCCTCTCCTCAAGGAGAGGGGGTTAGGGGGTGAGGCCCAATTAATGCAGTTCTTCTCCTCGTGAAATGTTTTTGGGGAATATAAATGTTGTATGAAAAGAATAATAGGTGTACCTTTGCTCCCAAAATAAAAACAAAGATATGGAAGCAGCAATTACATGGGTGCTCGAACACCTTAGCTATTGGGTGGTCACCCTCTTTATGGCCATTGAAAGTTCATTTATCCCTTTCCCGTCAGAAGTGGTCGTGCCACCAGCAGCTTGGCGAGCAATGGACCCGACGAGTGGTATGAACATTGTGCTCGTAGTGGTGTTTGCCACGTTAGGAGCCGACTTAGGAGGACTTGTCAATTATTATTTAGCGAAGTGGTTAGGCCGTCCGATTATTTACCGCTTTGCCGATAGTCGTATCGGCCACATGTGTTTGATAGATCGTGAGAAGGTAGAGAAGGCTGAAGCTTTCTTCCGCGATCATGGTGCAGCTTCTACCTTCTTCGGCCGTTTGGTGCCTGCTGTGCGTCAGCTTATCAGCATTCCTGCAGGATTGGCAGGTATGCGACTTGACAAGTTCTTGCTTTACACCACGTTAGGTGCAGGCGTGTGGAATAGCGTGTTGGCACTCATCGGTTGGGGCATCTTCCGTTACAGTGATGTCAAGACAACGGCCGATGTATACGCTTTGGCAACGCGCTATAGCCACGAATTAGGCTACGTGCTCTTGGCATTAGCAGTGGCCGTTGTGGGCTTCTTAGCTTATAAAGGACTGAAAAAGTAGAAGCGTTACATGATGACTTCAAGCAAACGATTTAAAATAATATGTCAACTCTTGTTTTGCGCCTTGGCCTTTAGTGGGGCCAAGGCGCAAAGCGTACCCTTAAACTTAGCGACTGATAGTGTGTGTCACCGCTCTAAAACAACTTTGGTGGAGTGGGGCTTAGGGGGAGTAAGCCTTTTAGATACCTATCTGTCGCCCCTCACTTATAAGGGTACTGACCTTGCTTTTAACTACCACACGGAGCGCTTGGCGCACTGGGGCAAAGGCAACGTAACGGTGAGTGGGCAGTATGGTTGGCATAATGCCTATGCACAATCGCCCACCGATGACGGCAAATACATAGATGCCGAACTCACCTTCTCCGGAGGTTGGCATTACAATTGGCGACCCTCTCCCCATTGGCGCTTGGCAGCAGGTGGACTAATGGAACTATCGGGTGGATTTACCTACAACATTCGCAACTCTAACAATCCAGCCCAGGCTCGATTGGGCACGGCTTTGCTGGCTTCGGGCATAGCAGAGTATTACTTCGCATTCTTTAAGAAAAAAGCCACCGTGCGTCTACAACTCGACGGCCAGCTGGTGGGGGTGCAGTTCTCGCCCGAATATGGTCAGAGTTATTACGAGATATTCTCGTTAGGCCATAGCGCAGGTGTTATTCACTTTACCCACCCCGGCAATTGTCCAACGGGGCGGGCGCAGTTGCACGTTGTCCTACCTATTAAGCGTAGCCACATCAGCGTGGGGTATCAAGCCGACATTCGACAAAGCCAGTTGGGAGGACTCAAACGTCATGCTTGGCGCAATATGTTGATGATAGGTTATACACGTAATTTGAAGCGATTATGAAACGATTTTTACGCTTAGTACTTTATACAATAGTCGCCTCGTTCAGCCTTACAGCTTGTGTTACGCAAGAGGTGGAGGATAATAATCGTTTGGGCAACTTTGATAGCCTTTGGCGCGTGTTGGATGAGCATTATTGCTTCTTTGATTATAAAAAGGAAGTGTACGGCTTAGATTGGAACAAGGTGCGTGATACGTATCGGCCGCGCATATCAGAGGCGATGAATAATAAGCAACTCTTTGAAGTGCTCTCTGAGATGACCTATGAGTTGCGCGACGGGCATGTCAATCTATCAGCAGCACACAATGTGAGCCGCTATGGTCGGTGGTTTGACGACTATCCCATGAATCAAAGTGACTCGTTAGAACGTATCTACTTAGGACGAGCAGAAGACTATCAGCAAACGGGAGGACTGAAGTGTCGCATACTGAAGAATAACGTAGGCTATGTGCGCTGCACAACCTTTGAATACAACTTTGGCGATGGCAACCTGCAAGAGATGATGCGCTACTTGGCCACGTGTGATCGCTTGGTCATCGACGTGCGCAGCAATGGAGGCGGCATGCTTACTGCTGCAGAGAAGTTAGCTTCACTCTTTATCAATGAAGAAACCGTGGTGGGGTATATGTGTCACAAGACGGGGACGGCGCATGATGCCTTCTCGGCGGCTGAGCCCATTCGTCTAAAACCCTTCGTAGGATTGCGTTGGCAGCGTGAGGTGTACGTTTTGACCAATCGGCGCACTTATAGTGCCGCCAATAGTTTTGTCATGTTTCTCAAGGGATTGCCTCAAGTGACCATCGTCGGCGACCGAACGGGTGGGGGAGCAGGCATGCCTTTCTCGGCTGAACTACCCAATGGTTGGAGCATTCGCTTCTCAGCTTGCCCCATGTATGATCGCAACCACCAACTCACCGAAATGGGCATCGACCCCGATGTGAAACTCGACATTGCGTCCGACGATTATCAACGTGGCATTGATACGATATTGGAATATTGTTTAAAGAATTAAGCTTGTGTGACTTTTGGGGATATATAACTTTATAATCTAAAAGTCTCAAACATCAAAACATCAACATATGAAACTGATTTATTTTCATGGTTTTGCTTCGTCAGGAGCCTCAGGCACGGTGCAATTGTTGCGTAAGATGTTGCCTTCGGCTGAAGTGATAGCTCCCGACATACCTGTTGACCCTGAAGAGGCCTTGCCACTGTTAAAGGATTTGGTAGAGGCTGAGCAGCCTGATGTGATAGTAGGTACCAGCATGGGCGGTATGTATGCACAACAGATGCATGGCCATTTACGCGTTTGCGTTAATCCGGCATTCCGTATGTCAACAATGAGCAAAGTGCTCCACACGGGTGAACACAAATGGTTGAATGGACGAAAGGATAGTGCGAAGACCTTCCGCGTTACGGCCGACACGCTGAAGCACTTTAACCAGATGGAGCGTAAGCAGTTTGACGGTATCACCCCCGACGATAAAGACCTCTGCTATGGACTCTTTGGCATAAATGATACGTTAGTTAATCCCATAAACACTTACAATACGTTTATGAAATACTATCATCATGCCGAACGCATTGAGGCAGAGCATCAGCTGAACGAAAAGGTACTGCGCAAATACTTGCTTCCTCTATTGCATCAGCTTTTAGGGTCACTATATGATGAGGCCGTAAAAGAGCCTTTGCCCGATTATATGAAGTATATGCAATAATAAACTGGGGCCTCTCCCCCTAATGGCCTCACCCCCTAGCCCCCTCTCCTTGAGGAGAGGGGGGACAAGTCACCTTTTCTTGCTCATTTTCAGGAAATATATCAAGCAAGAAACTGGGGAGAAAAAGGTAACTTCATTCCCCCTCTCCTCAAGGAGAGGGGGTTAGGGGGTGAGGCCCCAATTGCAGTTTTACCCCTACGAATACGTCATATCGCCAACTTTTTTTGTTCAACCTTTCAAATTGAAGTAAAAAAGCGTAACTTTGCCCTATACTATTTCCACAATATTTTTTTACAATGAAAAAGATTTTGCTTCTCGGTTCAGGCGAACTGGGCAAAGAGTTTACTATTGCTGCTCAACGCTTAGGACAACATGTCATTGCTTGTGATGCTTATGCTGGCGCTCCAGCTATGCAGGTAGCAGACGAATATGAAGTTTTTTCAATGCTTGATGGCGAGGCCCTCGAACGTGTCGTTGAAAAACACCACCCCGACCTTATTGTGCCTGAAATTGAAGCAATTCGCACCGAACGCCTCTATGAGTTTGAGCAAGAGGGTATCCAAGTAGTCCCTTCAGCTCGTGCCGTAAACATTACAATGAACCGCAAGGCCATTCGTGACTTAGCGGCCAAAGAGTTAGGCCTAAAGACGGCTAAATACTTCTATGCCAAGTCTTACGACGAGTTAGTAAGTCATTCAAAGGAAATTGGCTTCCCTTGCGTTGTAAAGCCCTTGATGTCGTCATCAGGCAAGGGACAATCGTTGGTAAAGACGGCTGACGACTTACAACATGCCTGGGAGTATGCTATGGGAGGCAGTCGTGGCGACATTCACGAGGTAATCATAGAAGAGTTTATCCACTTTGACAGTGAAATTACCTTGCTCACTGTTACCCAAAAGAATGGTCCCACACTCTTCTGTCCCCCCATTGGCCACGTGCAAAAGGGCGGTGACTACCGCGAAAGTTTCCAACCCGCTCACATTGCTCCCGAACACTTGGCCGAGGCGCAGCGCATGGCCGACAAGGTGACACATGCACTTACGGGGGCTGGCATTTGGGGCGTAGAGTTCTTCTTGAGCCACACGGACGGTGTTTACTTCTCAGAACTCTCACCACGTCCACACGACACGGGTATGGTAACGTTGGCAGGAACGCAAAACTTTAATGAGTTCGAATTGCACTTGCGTGCAGTATTGGGCTTACCCATTCCTTGTGTGAAGCAAATGCGTATCGGAGCAAGTGCCGTTATCCTTTCCCCCATCGAAAGCAACGAGCAGCCTCAATACACAGGCATAGAAAAGACGTGTGAAGAAGATGCCGACATTCGCATCTTTGGCAAACCTACCACACGCAAGAATCGTCGCATGGGAGTAGTCGTTTGCAATGCACCTCTTGATGCCGACCTTGACGCTGTGCGCGATAAAGCCAAACGCTTAGCCAGCTACGTCGAGGTGAAATAAAAGGGTCTATGTTGATTCGTGTGGATAATATTGCGTTTAATGATATGCACAAACTGCAATTTGTCGAACAGAATAGGAATAAGCATTAAGGCGCGTTTTGCGCTATGAGTCTTAAACAACTATTAGTTATATTGCAAGAAACGCAAGGGCGTAGCTTGTTTGTTTATGCCTTGTGCGTAAGCACAAGGCATAGTATTTATAAATGGTATGTCGAAGTATGTAAACCTTATGTCGAAGTATGTTCTCGCGCTAAG
>JBNMKQ010000043.1:0-15894 GCA_050874425.1 Alloprevotella sp. | reverse complement strand
GGCCTCTCCCCCTAACCCCCTCCCCCACAGGGGAGGGGGAATAAGTAACCTTTACTTGCTGCGTTTCTAGTTGAAAACCAACAGAAAACTCAAGAAGTAAGAGTGACTTATTCCCCCTCCCCTGTGGGGGAGGGGGTTAGGGGGAGAGGCCGCATCAAATTGCAGTTTTTAGGCCATTAACTTTGCGTTTTTATGTGTTTGCACTAACTTTGCCGTGAAAAGTTACAATTCAATGCGCAACATACGCAGTATACTATATATTATAGGAGTGCTCGTCATCACTACGGTGGCGAGCCTAAAGGCGTTTGCGCAACAAGACCCTGCCCTATCTCATTATTGGCTAATCGAACCGCAGTTCAATCCCGCTACGGTGGGACGCTCGCCACAACTCAGCATTACGGCCGCTATGCAAACACACGCTATAGGCTACGAAGACGGCGGAAGCACGATGTATGCAGGAGCCGATATGGCCTTTCAATTGGGCAAGACGCGTCACGGCGTGGGAGCTATCTTCCAAAATGACGCAATAGGTCTCTTCTCCCACCAACGCTTCACACTGCAGTATGCTTATCACTTTAAGCTATGGGGTGGAACCTTCAGTATTGGTGCCGAGGCCGATATGCTAAACGAGACATTGAAAGGTTCAAAGGCCGACTTGGGCGACGCCAACGACCCGGCTTTCCCCACAACCGACATCTCAGGTTCAAAGTTTGATGCCTCGGTGGGCCTTTATTATGCCCATCGCCGTTGGAGTGTGGGTGTGGCCATGCAACACGTCACCGCTCCTACCGTCACTTTGGGCGAAACGAACGAATTTCGTGTAAAATCTTTATATAATTTGACGGGCGCATACAATATTCCGCTTCGTCATACGTTTTATACTATAACGCCCTCTGCGCTCCTGCGCTATGATGGTTCGGCCTTCCGCGCTGACATCACCCTGCGCGCGCAGTATGCACACGAGAAGCGACAACTTTACTTTGGCTTGGGCTATAGTCCGCAGCACTCTGTGACGGGCTTCGTAGGTGGCCGTTTCCACGGCATTGACTTAGGTTACTCTTACGAGGCTAACACATCGGGTATGGGACTCGGCGCTGGCCAACACGAAATCACCCTTGGCTACCGCCTCGACTTGAACCTTTCCAAACGAGGCAAGAACGTTCATCGAAGCGTGAGGTGGCTGTGAGAGTTAATGTGCTAATGTGAGAATGTGCAAATGGGCAAATTGTCGCCTTTGTATAATTGAGTTTTCACATTCTATCATTAGACACATTGCAAAAAAACGCAGCAAGTAAATGCGACCATTTGCACATTCGCACATTCGCACATTTGCACATTAACCATGCATTTGCACATTAACCACGCATTTGCACATTAACTTAAACGCAGCAAGTAAATGCGACCATTTGCACATTCGCACATTCGCACATTTGCACATTAACCACGCATATTAGCACATTAACTGAATGAAACATACCATTATATACATATTAGCAACGCTGGCCACATGCGGACTATTAGGTTCGTGTATGGGAAGCAGTAAGGCCATGATGAGCGGCGGTGAAGTGACTGGCGCTCGCGCAGCCTCGTTTACCGAACCTACGCCCTATGGCATGGTAGAGGTAAAACGTGGTTTTCTTAAAGTAGGCCTTGAACAGAATGACTCGCTTTGGGGCACCGTGACACCGCAGAAGGAAATATCTGTGGACGGATTTTGGATGGACCAAAGCGAAGTGACGAACGCCATGTATCGCCAATTCGTGGAATGGGTACGCGACTCTATCATTCGCGAACGTTTGGCCGACCCTCAATACGGCGGTGACGAGACGTATAAGATTGAAGTGGACAAGAACGGTGATCCCGTTACGCCTCACCTCAATTGGAGCAAGCCCTTGCCTCGTAAACCGACTGAGGACCAAGAGCGCGCTATCAATAGTGTGTACTACACACACCCCATTGACGGCACGCGCATGATCGACACGAAGCAGCTCAACTATCGTTACGAGATATTCGACTACGAGAAGGCTGCCTTACGTAAGTATCGCCTCGACCCTAAGGAGCGCTCACTCAATACCGACCGCCCCACCGACCCCGATGAGGTCGTCATGATTTCGAAAGACACGGCTTACATCGACGATAATGGTCAGATTGTACGTCAGACCATTGAACGTCCGCTCTCAAGCCTCTATGACTTCTTAAACACGTACATTGTGCCCGTCTATCCCGACACGACGGTGTGGGTAAACGACTTTACGAATGCGAACAACGAGCAGTACATGAAGCTCTACTTCTCGTCAGCCAACTATAACGACTACCCCGTAGTGGGCGTTACGTGGGAACAGGCTCAGGCCTTCTGCGCTTGGCGCACCAACTACCTGCTCAAGGGCCTTGGTGCACAGGCGCGCTACATTCAGCGCTACCGCCTACCGACTGAGATAGAGTGGGAATACGCTGCCCGTGGCAAGGAAGGCAACCCTTATCCTTGGGAGGGCATCGAGGCGAAGAGCAAAGAGGGCTGTTTCTATGCCAACTTTAAGCCTGACCGCGGCAACTATACCGATGACGGCAACCTTATCACCTCGCGTGTGGGCATCTATGGGGCCAACTCTAACGGACTCTTCGATATGGCGGGCAACGTGGCTGAGTGGACTAGCACGGTCTATACGGAAGCGGGGGTTGACGCAATGGCCGACCTCAACCCGCAGCTCTCATACAACGCAGCCTTGGAGGACCCCTACGTGTTGAAGCGCAAGAGTGTGCGTGGCGGTTCGTGGAAGGACCCTATGTCGTACATTCGTTCGGCATGGCGCACGTGGGAGTATCAGAACCAACCCCGTTCGTACATCGGTTTCCGCTGCGTTCGCTCTAAGGCTAATACGGTGAGCGCTACAAGTAACGGAAAAAAGAAGAAATGATTCTTTGTTAACGAGGTTTTTGGGGGTAACGAGTTAACAAGTTGACGAGTTAACAAGGAAGTTACCATTAACTTATCAACTAAAAAGACAAACTTACCCGTTAACTCGTTAACTTGTCAACTCGTTAACTTGTCAACCCGTCAACTCGTCAACTCGTCAACCCGTCAACTCGTCAACCCGTCAACTCGTCAACCCGTCAACTCGTTAACTTGTCAACAAAAAGAAAAGAAAATGAGCAAAATAAATATAGTCGTCCGCTTGCAACATTGGATGGACAGTGTGCCAGGACAAACGTTTTTGAATTACGCCTATTCATGGGGTGCCTCAATTGTAATCTTGGGTGCCTTGTTCAAATTGACCCACTTGCCGGGCGGCAACTTTATGTTGTTCATTGGTATGGGTACGGAGGTGGTCGTGTTCTTCCTCTCAGCCTTCGACCGTCCTTTCGACAAAGAAGAGATTGGCAAAGAATTGCCGCATGATGTCGAGACCGACGAACAGATAGCGGAACGCCTCGGACTCTATGACGATGATGAGGAGGAAGAGGAGAACGATACAGTAGAAAGTACGCAACCTGCGCCAAGCACAACGAGCACTTCATGCGCACAACCCTCGCAACCCGCTCCACAAATGCAAAGTGCTCCCGCTCAGCCCACCATCATCATTGGCGCTGCAACTGGGGGGCAGGCCTCTGGTCTGCGTAGCGAAGCAGCAACCAATGCTTCCACGGCTACCTCACAGCAGCCCTCTGCTGCAGCATCTACAGAGCAGACTACAAGTCAACGCAGCGAGGCCGAGGCCGCACAAGCTGCCATTGCCGCTGCTACACCAGCTGGTGCCGTGCCTTTCGATGCAGAAGCCAAGCGCTTGGCCGAAATCATACGTTTGGCCAACGACGAATTGTTACGTCGCGCTCAGGCTGCCCTCTCGCCCGAAATGGAAGAGGCTACACAAGAGTACATTGCTAAACTCCGCACCTTGGCCGAAACCTTCCAGAAGGTGGACGAACAAAGTGCTCGCTTGGCACACGATAGCGAAGAGATGGCGAACCTCAACCGCACGCTCACGGCTATCAACAAAACCTACGACCTCCACTTCCAAAGCATCAGCAAGCAGGTGGGCGTTATTGAACAAATCAATGACGAGACACGCCAATTGGCACAACGCATCGAAGAACTTAATGCCGTTTATGGCCGCATGATTGATGCACTGAAGAAAACAAGCGGACAGTGATTTAAGATAATGTGCAAATGTGCAAATGTGAGAATGTGCAAATTGTCGCCTTTGTATAACTGAGCATCTGCAATGAAAAGCATTTGCACGCAATAAAGTGCAGCAATTTAAAGCGACCATTTGCACATTTACACATTCGCACATTTGCACATTAACTAAAGAGACAGCTATGTCAGTAAAAAAACGACCCGTATCTCCCCGCCAAAAGATGATCAACCTGATGTACATCGTGTTGATGGCTATGTTGGCGTTAAACGTTTCGAGTGATGTGTTGAAAGGCTTCTCGCTCATAGGCGATAGTCTCAAGCGCACCACTGGCAACGCGATGAAGGAGAATGCGGCACTCTATGCCGACTTTGAGTCGGCCTATAAATCCAACCCTACGAAGGTAAAGTCGTGGTACGACAAGGCTATGGAGGTGAAACGCATGAGCGACTCTCTCTATACCCTTGCTGGCGACCTGCGCTTGGCCATTGCTCGCGAGGCGGACGGTAAGGACGCTGACCCCGACAACCTACAAAATAAGGAAGACCTCGAAGGTTCTAACCGCATTATGTTAGCCCCTGCACGCGGCAAGGGCAAACAACTCTACGATGCGATAAACAACTTCCGTACACGCATTCTCGCGCTCGTGACCGACCCACGCCAACGCGCTATCATTGCCTCCAACCTCAGCACCGACGTGCCCAAGAGCGAAGACAATGTGGGCAAGAATTGGCAACAGTATATGTTTGAGGAAATGCCCTCAATAGCTGCCGTCACGATGTTGGCCAAGTTGCAGAGCGACGTGCGCAAGGCTGAGAATGAAGTCATTCACGACCTCTTGGCCAATATCGACGTAAAGGACATTCGCGTTAACCAGATTAACGCTTACGTTTCGGCCGAAGCTACTACGCTCTACCCAGGCGACCAATTCCGCTCAAAGATATTTATGGCAGCGGTCGACACCACCCAACGGCCTGAAATCTACGTCAACGGCCGACGCATCAGCGCCGACGGTTCGTATAATTTCACCGTGGGCGGCCCCGGTCAATACTCCTTCTCAGGCTACATCTTAATGCCCAACGCTTCGGGCGACATGATACGTCGTGAGTTTACGCAACGTTACAACGTTATCGCTCCGCCTACGGGCGCTACCGTAGCAGCCGACCTCATGAACGTGCTCTATGCGGGCTTCAACAACCCTATCAGCGTAACGGCTGCAGGCGGCAACGCTGGGGTTCACCTCACCATGACGGGCGGTACGCTCACGCAGACGGGACCGGGCAAGTATACAGCACGCCCCTCAAAAGTAGGCGAGAACGTTACCTTCACCGTGAGCGGTACCGTTAACGGCAAACCGCAGAACATGGGTTCGTTTACCTTCCAAGTACGCAAGTTGCCCGACCCAACGGCCTTTATCCAAGTAGGCACCGACCGCTTCCGTGGTGGCCGCATCGCCAAGGGCACGATCATTGGGGCTGCAGGCTTAGGCGCTGCCATTGACGACGGACTGCTCAACATTCCGTTCAAGGTGTTGAGCTTTGAGACCGTCTTTGCCGACCGTATGGGTAACTTCCGTCCCGAGCCCTCAGCAGGAGCCAACTTTACCGAAAACCAACGCAACCTCATGCGCGAGCTACGACGTGGCCAGCGCTTCTACATATCGAAAGTACGCGCCATCGGTCCCGACGGCATTACACGCAATCTGAATGGTAGCCTTGAGGTGATTGTGAACTAAATATGAATGGTTTTTAGTTTTGAGGTTATAAAGTTACCTTACGTTATCCTAACCGACAAACTTTATAACCTTATAACCTCAAAACTAAAAACTAAGTGAAATGAACTACCTTGATATGAAACGTATCCTTCTACTCCTTATATTGGCCACGGGTTGTCTCGCTGAGAGTCATGCCCAGCCGCCTCGTCGCCGTGCCGAACAGCAGCAGAAACAAGAGCAACAGCTCAATGCGCCGCAAGGCTCGTCATACCGTGAGTTTCCTACGGCACAGAACATGCCCTCTGATGCTGCATGGCGCCGCGACCTCTATCGCACCCTCGACCTCACCAAAGAGGCCAATGCCGTGCTTTACTACCCCACTACGCCACAAGACGGCCGTGAAAATCTCTTCACTTACCTCTTCAAGCTCCTCCTGCGTAAGCAAATCAAGGCTTATGACTACAAGCTCGACGGAAATGAGGACTTTTCGGCCAAGAATGAGGTGACGGCCAAACAACTCATGGACCGCTATCACATCTTCTACGAGTCGAAGGGCGACAAGGTGCGCGTCAACGATGCCGATATTCCCTCTGACGAGGTGAAAGCTTACTTTATCAAAGAGAGTACTTACTACGACCAACATACGGCTACCTTCCGCAGCCAAGTGACGGCTATCTGTCCCGTACTCAAGCGTGGCGACAGTGACTTTGGTGGCGAATTGGCACAGTACCCTATGTTTTGGGTAAAGATGTCGGACGTTGCTCCTTATCTTGGCAAACTCATGTTGATGGGTTCATCGCTCAACAATGCTGCTATGATGTCGGCCGACGACTTCTTCACCATGAAGTGTTACCAAGGCGACATCTATAAGTCGGTCAACTTGCAAGACCGTCTTCTCTCCAATTATTGCACCGACGACTCTGCCATGGTACGTGAGCAGAAGCGTATCGAGAAGCAGTTAGTCGACGTTCAAGAGCACATCTACGGCCGCGATAGTCTCTATTACGCTAAGCTTCGTGCCGACTCTTTGGCACAGGTCGAGGCCGACTCTATCGCCGCAGCAGGCAAGGCTGCCCGCCGCACCACTACTGCTCGCCGTGCTTCAACGCCTTCACGACGCACCTCAAGCAGTACCACCAAGGTGAGTGCCGCTAAGACGAAGACCACCAAGACGTCTACACCCAAGACAAAAGTTCCAAAGCAGAAGGCTACTAAGACCAAATCGTCAGGCAGCGGACTCAGTGTGCGTCGTCAGAGACACTAAGTATACAATATAGGCTTTTTATTTACTCTATATGCTTCTTTTTGTATATAGAAGATTACTCAAGTATACCATTACCCCATGCAAAAAAACGTTTTCAACCGCCTCTTCTCTGAAGCTGAAATAGCTCGCTTTAATAAAGAGGACATAAAAGAATACGAAGACAGCCTTAAAGCTTTCCGAGACATTCAGAATTCGATTGACACAGCGAAGGAAGAAGGGTTTGCAAAGGGCATGGCAAAAGGTATAGAACAAGGTATTGAACAAGGTATAGAACAAGGTATCGCTAAAGGCGAGCAAAAGATTGTACAAGCAATGATACAACAAGGTTGTGATGTTGACTTTATCTCAAAAGTTACAGGCATTTCTACTGATACAATAGCGGCCTATCTCGAACGACAATAACCTCTCCTACAAACTGCAATTTGATGGGGCCTACGTAACGCGTGCTTTCTAGCACGCGCTAGCAAAATGTTGCAAACGCAGCAATTAGGGGCGCGGGCTTGTAGCCCGCGTGAGTTCGCGCTTCAGCGCGAGAAAAAATACTCGATAAAGCGTGAGTATAAAGACATTTTACGCGTTTTTATAATCGCGCTGAAGCGCGAACTCACGCGGGCTACAAGCCCGCGCCCCTAATTGCTGCGTTTGCAACATTTTGTTAGCGCGTGCTGGAAAGCACGCGTTACGTAGGCCCCATCAAATTGCAGTTTATAATCCTAAACTTGAAACACTTATATGTGTAAAAATCGGAACATAAAACTGTACACCCTAGTAGTTTGTTTCCTTTCTCGTTCAATTATTCTATATCATACATTCTCACATTAGCATATTAGCACATTCCCACCATGCATCTCGTAATAGACTCAAAAATACCCTTTATTCGCGGCTATGCCGAACGTTTGGGCACTTGCACCTACCTTCCGGGAGCAGAAATTACCCCCTCTGACGTGCGCGAGGCCGATGCCCTTATCATTCGTACACGCACGCACTGCAATCGTACTTTACTCGAAGGATCACGTGTGCAATTTATTGCCACTGCCACGATAGGTTACGACCATATTGATACCGACTATCTAAAGGAAGCAGGTATCTCGTGGACCAACTGCCCTGGCTGCAACGCACGCAGCGTAGCACAATATGTGGAGTCGGCCTTACTCTTACTCGCAGCACACGGCTGTTGGGACGAGCAACGCTCGCTCTCACTGGCCTCAGCTTCTGTCAGTGTTACAGACCTTGACCGTAGTGTGTTTCAACGACTCACGCTTGGCATTGTAGGTGTAGGCCACGTAGGCACAGAAGTAAAACGTATGGCCGAACGACTCGGTTTTCGTCGTATTTTGCTCTGCGACCCTCCTCGTGCGGAACGTGAAGGAGACGCAGCATTCACATCGCTCACCACCTTGGCACGCGAAGCTGATGTCATTACCTTCCACACGCCACTTACGCGTCAGCCCGCCCCTTATGCCACCTACCACTTAGCCGATGCCGCCTTCTTGCAGTCACTTCGCCCCTCGACCGTACTTATTAATAGCAGCCGCGGTGAGGTGGTGGACAATCAAGCATTGCTCCACGCGCTCGAACAAGGACGACTACGCTCGGCCGTTATCGATACTTGGGAGAACGAGCCTCAGCCCCTACCCGCACTTCTACAACGCGTATTCTTAGGCACGCCCCACATTGCGGGCTATAGTGCCGATGGCAAGGCTAACGGAACGCGCATGGCACTTACGGCCGTGGCACATCACTTCGGACTTGATGCCTCACCTTTTGCTGCCATTACCGCTCCTACGCTGCCCAATGGCTACGCTTACTACCCCGAAGGTTCGGGTCACCTCCTCGCTCCTGAGCTGCGTCTTTACGACCCTACGCGTGATAGCGAAGCACTTAAAAAAGCCCCTGAACTTTTTGAAAAGCTCAGAGGCGATTATCCACTGCGACGCGAAAGATGAATTAGGGCCTCTCCCCCTACCCCCCTCCCCCACAGGGGAGGGGGAATAAGTTACTCTTACTTCTTGAGTTTTCTGTTGGTTCTCTACTAGAAACGCAGCAAGTAAAGGTTACTTATTCCCCCTCCCCTGTGGGGGAGGGGGTTAGGGGGAGAGGCCGCATCAAATTGCAGTTTACCCACACGATTCGTTATAGAGCCTCTAATTTCTGAAAAATACGTATTCTTTTTTAAGAATTACCATCGCGTAATAGTCATCGAATCTACGAATCAATTCGATATAGTATCCAAAATATGATTTTTAATCATACAATTGCGAAATATCCTCAAATCTTAGACGATTCCAATAAGTTTTAACAAAAAGTACTATTTTTGTATATTGATACATGATAGACCGAAAAAATACAGATGACAATATGGCAAACAAAGATTTAAATCGGCTAAAGCTATTACTTGTAGAAAGGAAAAAAACTGGTAAATGGCTTGCCGAACAACTTGGTAAGGACCAAACCACTATATCAAAGTGGTGCACCAATTGCAATCAGCCTGATGTTGAGAGCTTGATAAAAATATCTCGACTATTACAGGTCGAACTTTCGGATATTATTATAGTAGATAACCCCGAAGTAAAAATATAATGGCAGAGGAAAAGAATATAACACTAAATAGTGGTGAACTGGTCGCAAATTGTGACCAGTTATCTTCTGTTGAAAATAGAATATTGACAATCCGTGGTGTCCAAGTTATCTTGGACAGAGACCTTGCCGACCTATATGGTGTTGAAACAAAGGTCTTAAACCAAAGTGTCAAGCGTAATATAGAACGCTTCCCAGAGCATTTCAGATTTCAGTTGAGTAAATATGAAATGGACGAACTGGTCACAAATTGTGACCGGTTCAGTAGTCTCAAGCAGTCTACTGTCTGCCCATTTGCATTTACAGAACAGGGTGTTGCCATGTTAGCTTCGGTTTTGAGAAGCGAAACTGCCATTCGTGTCAGCATCCGTATCATGGATGCTTTCGTGTCCATGCGCCATTTCTTGATAAACAATGCAGATGTGTTCAGAAGATTGTCAACCATCGAATATCATCAGCTTGAAATGATGCAACACCAACAAGAATCAGACAAGCGCATTGATGAGGCGTTCCGCAGACTTGATGAAGGTAGTGTTCAGCCCAAACAGGGTATATTTTATGATGGGCAAGTATATGATGCCTATACGTTTGTTTCAGACTTGGTAAAGAGTGCCAAAAGAAACATAGTTCTGATAGATAACTACGTTGATGAAACGGTGCTCACATTATTGGACAAAAGAGATATTGGTGTAACTGCTGACATTTATACCCAACAGATAAATCAACAACTACGCCTTGATATTAACAGGCACAACAGCCAATATCCACCCATCAATGTGAGTGTGTTCCGTAGGGCACACGACAGATTCTTGTGTATTGATGATGTGGTATATCACATAGGTGCGTCCATAAAGGACTTGGGCAAGAAATGGTTTGCCTTCGCCAAGATGGAAGTCTTAACACCAACTGAATTGGTGGCAAAAATCAATGAATAGCAATTGCTCCGTTAAGCAGCAAATTAAGTAACGTTTCAACAATGACAACAGAAAGCAACCCATCAATAATACATTCTAATTTCTTCGCGAACAAGAATGGCAATACTCTCATGAAAGAATTTGAGGGCATATTGCAACATAACCAATACATCAAGAATCTTGATGCGGTAGTGTTTTTTTGAGAGCATCTGGTTATTTCTCTTTACGCCCATTTTTAGACAACATAAACCGAGTTAGAATCCTCATCGGAATTGATGTGGATAAATACAGGCTCTATAACGAATCATGTGGGTAAACTGCAATTGGGCCTCACCCCCTAGCCCCCTCTCCTTGAGGAGAGGGGGAATAAGTAACCTTTACTTGCTGCGTTTATAGTTGAAAACCAACAGAAAACTCAAGAAGTAAGAGTGACTTATTCCCCCTCCCCGGTGGGGGAGGGGGTTAGGGGGGAGAGGCCGCATCAAATTGCAGTTTATAGAGCGATTTCAAAACACTGATGGAGCGATTTCGCGCTCCCTCAGTGTTTTTACTTTTCTCCCATTGTGTTTTTAAATCGCTCCCACAGTGTTTTTAAATCGCTCCCATTGTGTTTTTTTTACCAAAAAAGCGAACCGAAAGCAGGAGTAGCTTTCGGTTCGCTTTTACGTATTATAAAGTGTGAGTGCGATACACGTATTAGAGACCCAACTTCTTAGCAATAGCTGCAGGGATAGCCTTCTTGTTGATCAAGATGTTCATCGTCTTGTAAGCTACATAAGCCTTAGAAGCGTAGAACATACCGTGATACTTGCCGTAGTCACCCCAAGAGTTCTTTACCATGAAGTATTCGCGGCCGTGGTTGTCCTTAGCAAGACCATAGATGACCATACCGTGGTCGTCAGTAGTCTCCCAATTGTCGTAACCCTGCTGACGAAGTTCTTGTGTGATAGTGAGTTCGTCGTTAGAGGGCACTTGAGCACCCGTGTTGATCGTGCCGCCCCAACGAGCTGCGTCAGAACCAGTGAGGTCGCGTACCTTGAGGTTCTTGGGCACGTAAGCGTAGTCCTTGCCATTGCGACGACCGAAGTATTCTTCCGTTACGTCAGCACCCCAAGCGAAGCAGTAACCATTCTTAACGGCATAGTCCATAACCTCCATAAACTCGTCGAGAGGCAAGTTGTAGCTCTCAGCCCAACGCCAGTTGTCCTGAATCTCGAGAATGAACTTAGAGTAGAAGGGGTGGTGCGTATAAGAGGTGAGTGATACGTAGTCGTCCATGTTGAGGCCGAGGTAGTCAGTCACGTAAGTCTTCGGAGTGTAAGTCTTGCCGTCAGCAGCCTTCACCTCAGTCGGGAGTTTACCGAAGTAGTTCTCGTAGATGTTAGAGAGATCCTTCTTCCAAGTGAGCGAAATCTTGTTTTGCTTACCCTTAGCGATAGCACCTACGTAAGCAGAGGCTACAGCGTCGAGTTGGTTGAAGTTGAAGAGGCTATCACCATAGAGTGTGCCAGGAGCGGGCATAGCGTCTTGGGGCACCATACCATAGTTCTTCATACAGTAAACAGCATCGTAGAACGAACCGCCTTGTGAGAAGCTAACGTCGCCGTGAGTGCGAACGGCCTTGTCGGCACGGTCCATGTAAGTGTTGTAAACGAGGAAAGACTCGCAGAGGTCGTGTGTGCCCTTGCCCATGCGAAGGAGTTCGGCCTCAAAGTAACCGAGTGAAGAGTATGCCCAGCACGTACCACTTTGGTTTTGGTCCTTGATAGAGGTGATGGGGTTAGCCTTAACGGTAGTGAAGGCGATAGTGTCTTTCTTAGCCGCGGGCGCTTTCTTGCGCGCTGCAAGGCTTCCTGGCAGCATGAACAATGCAGCTGCTGCGATGAGGAGAATTTTCTTCATATATAAATGTTATTAAATTGTTTTTTTGTTTTGTTGACAAGTTAACGAGTTGACAGAAGTTGACGGGTCAGTTTGTTTCATATACAAGGAAACTTACCCGTTAATTCGTCAACCCGTCAACTTGTCAACTTGTTAACTTGTCAACAAAAGAACTCGTTCACTCGTTGATAAATCGTTCTACGTCTTCCGTGTGATACGGAATGCGGTCTTTGCCTAAGAAGCGGCAACCGTCGGGCGTGATGAGTACGTCGTCTTCGATGCGAATGCCGCCGAAGTCGCGGTATTCGTTGATGCGGTCGAAGTTGAGGAACTCAGCGTTTGTACCCTTTGACTGCCAATCGTCGATGAGGTCGGGAATGAAGTAGATGCCCGGTTCATCAGTTACGACATGACCTGCTTCAAGGCGACGGCCGAAGCGTAGGGCATTGGTACCAAACTGAGTAGAGGGACGCGTCTCTTCGTCGAAGCCCACGTAAGTCTGGCCAAGGCCCTCCATATCGTGTACGTCCATGCCCATCATGTGGCCCAGACCGTGAGGCAAGAAGAGGGCGTGTGCACCAGCGCGAACGGCTTCAGTCGTATCGCCCTTCATTAGGCCAAGGTCCTTTAAGCGGTCGGTCATGAGCGCACAAACGGCCATGTGGACGTCCCACCAACGCACACCGGGACGCGCATGAGTAAGGGCGAGGTCATGACAGTCGGCTACGATGTCGTATATCTCCTTCTGCTTCGTGGTGAAGTGGCCGTTGATAGGCGTAGTACGTGTGTTGTCCGAACAATAGTTTTCGTTCGTTTCGGCACCAGCGTCTACCAAGAGCAATCGGCCTGCCTCTAAGGCACGGGGTGAGGGATAGCCGTGGAGGATTTCGCCATGCATCGTCACAATGCTGGGGAATGACACTTGTGCGCCATAGCTTGAAGCAATGCCGTCGAGCACACCGCCAATGTACTGCTCCGTTACGCCAGGCTTTGCCAAACGCATGGCCGTGGTGTGCATCTTGTAACCAATCACGGCCGCACGTTCGAGTTCGGCAATCTCTTCCTCCGACTTGATAGAGCGCAACTTAATCACGGCCTTAATCAGACTGAGCGAAGCCGCTTCGCGCTGCTTAGAGGGGTGAATGCCCAAGAGGTCCATGATTTGAATCATGGTGTCGTGGCGATAAGGCGGTAAGAAGTGTACCTTGCGGTCGGCCGCAGTGGCATGCTTCACAATCTGTTCTAACTCCGCCATGGGAGCAGAGGCTTCAACGCCACATTCTTCAGCCATCTGAGCCACTGAGGTGACAGAGCCGTACCATACGATGTCGTCGATGTCGATGTCGTTGCCTATCAATATCTCGTTGCCCGAATCAGCATCTATCACGCCAACGAGGCCGTCGCGGTGCTGACCGAAGAAGTAGAGGAAGGAACTATCTTGACGAAACTTATATACGTTTGAGGGATAGTTATTAGGACTATCGTTGTTGCCAAAAAGCACAATCAAACCGCTGCCCACTAACTCGCGTAGCTTACGGCGGCGCTCCATGTACGTTTCTTTTGAAAATAACATAGCGAAAGGTTTTTGTTGGGAGGTTGATGAGTTCTTTAGTTAACCCGTCAACTCGTTAACTTGTTAACTTGTTAACTCGTCAACTAAAAACTCGTTAACTCTTTTACTCCGTAATTATATTGGGCAAAAGTACAGAATTTTATTCAATTTGGTGTAACTTTGTCGTTGATAAAACCAAAATGAGTCACAATATGCCATATACATTACCACAAAATACGGGTTTGGTGCTTGAAGGCGGAGGAATGCGCGGTGTGTTTACGAGTGGCGTACTCGACTATTTTCTTGACAGTGGCATCACCTTTCCTTATTGCGTAAGCGTGTCGGCAGGTGCTTGCAATGGCCTCTCGTATATGAGTCGTCAGCGCGGTAGAGCTAAGAAGTCGAACATCGACCTGTTGAGCCAATATCGTTACATCGGTATGAAGTACCTTTGGACGCAACACAGCATTCTCGACCGCGACTTCCTTTACGATCGTATGCCTCGTGAAGTGTTGCCCTTCGACTACGATACGTGCTTTGCCAACCCTATGGAGTTTGAAATGGTCACTACCAACTGCCTTACGGGCAAGGCTTGTTACTTAACGGAGCGCAAAGCCCCCGACCGCTTGATAGCCTTGGCCAAGGCTTCCTCTTCGCTGCCCTATGTATGTCCCATCGTATGGATAGACCGTCAGCCCATGCTCGACGGTGGCATCATCGACTCTATCCCCATAGAACGCGCTATCGCTACGGGTCACCCGTTTAACGTCGTTGTGCTGACGCGCAACCGGGGCTATCGCGAGACGGCGCGCGACATCAAGATACCGAAGTACATTTATCGACGCTTCCCACGTCTACGTCTGCTCTTGAGCAAGCGTCATGCTATCTATAATGCGCAGCTCGAACTCATCGAACGCCTTGAGGACGAAGGTCGCGTAATGGTCATTCGTCCGCAGCGCCCGCTTGAAGTGACGCGCCTCTGTAGCGACGTAGAAAAGTTGACCGCCCTCTACGAAGAAGGCTATGACTGCGCCAAACGTGCGTTCGAAAGCTCAAAGTAACGTCCCTTTCTCTAAGAAAACGCAAAAAACGAGTAAAAACTACAGAATATTAGGAAAAAATTTGGCAAAGACAACAAAACCCTTTATCTTTGCACTCGCAAATAAGACATAGACAATTTTTACCATTTGCACAAGGAGAGATGGTAGAGTGGTCGATTACAGCGGTCTTGAAAACCGCCGTGCTGAGAGGCACCGGGGGTTCGAATCCCTCTCTCTCCGCGTTCAACCTTGATTATCAAGGTGTTGCGAATTAAGTACCCGAAAAAGTACCCAAAAAGTGCTTTTTCGGGTTTCTTTTTACCCTTTTCTTGACTTCCACCACCACACTACAACGGCAAAAGCAATAAGAAGGACGAAAACGGCACGGACAGGCGCAAAATAGCCGAATGTCGGGCTTAGCAGTCCCTTCTTTTGGTCGTTTTCGGTCGTTTCTGCGCTCTTTTGGCTGTCCTCGCGGCTCTTTTCGGTCGTTTTAGCCTGCGTTTCCTGCTTCTCGCTGCTGTTTCCGTTGATGGTAATACGCCCGGAAGTAATGGACTTTATGCCGCTTTTCTTGTCGGGCGGTTTGCGCTGGCTGCTACCCTTGGAATTTTCGGGTACTTTTTCGGGTATCGGGTATTCTGTCAGCAGGTCGCTGCTCCCGTCGTTGTACTCCACTTTGGTAAAGTCTACCACTACGTTAGTATTGGTGTTTACTTCAGTGTTGGTCGTGGAAGCTGCCGTTTTGTCGCTCTCGCTGTTGGTCTTTTCCGTCTGCGATGCTGTTACGCTCGTTTCCTCCTTAATGGTTTTTCGGGT
>JBNMKQ010000042.1:0-15990 GCA_050874425.1 Alloprevotella sp. | reverse complement strand
TTTGCACCCTCTCGAAAGTGTCTTTTTTCTCTGAGAAAATGGGCTGCGGCTCAGCAATTCAAGCTAACGCTTGATTGCGTTCGCCTTGCACCATTTTTGAAAGCAAACTCAGTCACATAGCCCGCTATGCTCCTTCGTTTGCTTTCAAAAATACACTTCCGATAGGGCACAAATCAACGCGCCAGAATTTTTAGAACACCCCATTAGCAAACGCAGCAAGTAGGGGGCGCAGGCCTCCCGCTTGCTGCGTTACTGATATGTAGATAGTAGGCTTTTTTGTTTTAGTCCTGTCTTCTCAAAAAAAGGTTCTTTATGTTTGGAAGTTCATGTGAAATGCTTAATTTTGTCACACGACATTGTCGTATAACCAAAACGTAAGAAGAGCGCAGCGATGAGCAAAAAAGAAAAGGACATAGCTTTCTTCGTCGCATTTTGCATAGAGGAATATCGAGTCGTAAAAGGGTTAACAGGTGAGCAAACGGTCGCTTTGTTTGCCGAGTATGGTGTGACCGACTATCTCTGTCAGTGCTTTGAACCACTTCACACACAAGGGCGGCAATGGTTAATAGCAGAGATTGATGAGTTTATTAATATTAGGAAAAAGCAAAAAGCATGAAGATATACCATGGAAGTTTGGAAATAGTGGAGCACCCCATGATACTCCAACCCAATCGAAAGCTTGATTATGGTTGTGGCTTTTATACCACTACGTCAGAGCCGCAAGCGGAAGAATGGGTGAGAAGGCGCATGCGTGAAAAAGGAGCCACTTCAGGGTATGTCAATGTGTATGAGTTTGATAATGGAAAGTTGCCAGCACTTACGAGTTTGCTTTTCCCAGAGCCAAATGAAGAGTGGGCAGAATTTGTTATGGCAAATCGGACACAGATAGACTTTACACATGACTACGACGTTGTGTACGGACCAGTAGCCAACGATAGAGTGTATTTCCAATTCGGACTATACGAGTCAGGAGCTATCAGCGTGGAAACACTCATACGAGAACTTAAGACCTATAAATTGGTTGATCAGTACCTGTTTCATACAGAAGAGGCTTTAATGGCCTTGCGCTTTGTTGATGCAATTAAAATCGACTTATAATATGTTTCAGATAAATCAAAGTAATCTCCACTTGTTGTTGCCAGGAAAAGTGAGTTGGCTCGTGGAGTATCTACACGATGACTACGGCCTATCGCTTCAAGATAGTCTAAATTGTATTTACCATTCCGCCCTTTATAAGAAACTCTCTACAGAAAGCACAAAGTATTGGCATTTAGGTCCTGTGGACCTTTATAGCGAGTTGAAAGCGGAACTAAAGTAAGGTTCTAAAATATCTATAAAACACGCAAGTAGCGCAGCAACAGGGGAAGAATAGTCCCAGTTGCTGCGCTACTTTACTTATGGGGGCTATAACGAATAGTTTGGGGTGCCCACACAATGCGTTATAGAACCCTTTTTTTGATAGTTGGTAATATATTATTCCACCTCTTCGCGTTCCATGATGCTTGAAGCAAGGCTATCGGCTGCGTGAATGATCATCACCAAAGGGTAGAGGTTGTGAGCGGTGTCGAATGAGCGTTCGTCTTCATACGAATTCATGTTTAAGCCCCATGCCCCCATGTGCCAACGAATGGCTAACATCTCGGCATCGGTCATTTCGAGTCCGCTGCACAAAAGGAGAATGACTGACTTCTCGCCATGGCCCATGGGAAAGTTTTTGTAACTCACATTATAGCCAGGCACGTCTTCCCAAACGCCCATTGCATTCTTCTTGCGCTTCATCGTGGGCTTGTAAATGTCGGTCTTGCATACGTCGTGCAACAGGCTGGCCAGGATGACGCTCTCGCGGGGTGTTTCCTTTTCGAGCGTCGGCTCTAATTCTTTCATTCCTTCCCACACCTTGAGAGCTGCCTTGCAGGTGTTGAGTGAGTGCATAACGAGTCCACCCTTTACGTTGAGGTGGTGACCCGCTGAAGCTGGAGCTTCAAAGAACCCCCATTCCTCTAAGTCGTTGATTACATCGTCAATGCCGTCGCGCTTGCAGCTGCGCAATAATTCAACAAACTCGTTTTTATACGGCGTTAAATCTATATCCATTTTTCTTGATGTTTTATTGTTTTCGGAGCGAAGTTAAACAATAACTCGCGATTTTGGGTAAAAGCAAATGGCTTTTCTTGCTATTATGAGGCTTTAATGTTAAATTTGCCCTATATATTATATATGTATTATGAAGACCGATAACAATATACGTTCCTATATAAAAGAAAACGAGCCACGCTTTCTTGACGAACTCTTTAGTCTTATTCGCATTCCGAGCATAAGTGCAGAACCCGCTCACCAAGCCGACATGTTGCAATGTGCCGAACGTTGGCGTGAACTGCTCATGGCAGCTGGCGTTGACCATGCCGAAGTAATGCCATCGGCAGGCAATCCGCTTGTCTTTGCTGAAAAGCACGTTGATGACGGTGCACCAACGGTGCTCGTTTATGGTCACTACGATGTGATGCCTGTCGACCCATTGGAACTTTGGCAGTCTGCTCCATTTGAACCCGAAGTGCGCGATGAACACATCTTTGCTCGTGGTGCTGACGACGATAAAGGGCAGAGCTTTATTCAGCTCAAGGCATTTGAATATTTGGTTCGCACCAAGCAACTCCACCACAACGTAAAGTTTATACTCGAAGGGGAAGAGGAGATAGGTTCACCCTCGCTCAACGGATTTCTGCAACAACACCACGACTTGTTAAAGTGCGACATTATATTGGTGAGTGATACCTCGATGTTAGCTGCCGACTTGCCTTCGCTCACTACGGGATTGCGCGGATTGGCTTATTGGGAAATTGAGGTGACAGGGCCTAACCGCGATCTGCACAGTGGACATTTTGGTGGAGCAGTGGCCAACCCTATAAATGTGTTGTGCGAGATGTTGGCGCAAGTGGTTGATAAAGACGGACGCATAACCATACCTCACTTCTACGATGACGTGGAGGACATCTCGGCCGAAGAGCGCGATATGATAGCTCACATACCATTTGACGAAACGCGTTACAAACAAGCCATTGGCGTTGAAGAGTTACGAGGTGAGAAGGGGTATTCAACCATTGAGCGTAATGCTTGTCGCCCCTCGTTTGACGTTTGCGGCATTTGGGGAGGACACACAGGTGAAGGGGCAAAGACGGTGCTGCCGTCAAAGGCCTATGCCAAGGTGTCAACTCGTTTGGTGCCACATCAACAGCATGAACGCATCTCTCAACTGTTCATTAATTATATTGAAAGTATTGCGCCTAAATGCGTGAAAGTAAAGGTCACGCCCATGCATGGTGGTGAGGGCTATGTGTGTCCTATTAATTTGCCAGCTTACAAAGCTGCCGAAGCAGGATTTACTGCAGCTTTTGGCAAACGACCTTTGGCCGTTCGCCGTGGGGGAAGCATACCTATTATTAGTGACTTTGAGCGCGAGTTGGGTGTGAAAACCATATTAATGGGATTTGGGCTTGAAAGCAATGCCATTCACTCGCCTAACGAAAACATGCCGCTTGATATGATTCGCCGTGGCATCGAAGCCGTTGTAACTTTTCATCTGAATTATATTTCTTAGTTGACGTGTTGACAAGTAAGTTTATATTTCTTCGGAAACTTACTTGTCAACTTGTAACCCTGTCAACCATTCCCTAAAAAAGATATGAAACTACCTTTATTACTTGCATTTGCTGCACTAAGCACAGGCATGCAAGCGCAAACGAATGATAAACTCTTCGTGTCGTGGGGCTCAAAGGACGTGCACTACGCAGCTACCGAACGCCCTAATCAAAAGCTCACAACCGACACCGTGTTGCAAGCATGGCGGGGCGAACGCGCTGCTATGCAAGCTATCATCTATGCCCCTAAGACGGTGGGTAAACTCCGTGTGCGACTAACCGAACTGAAAGGTGGACGCAACACGCTGGCTGCGAATAACGCGCAAGCCCGATTTGTGAATTACGTCACGACTGACAACTATCAATATTGTGGCTATCACCCAACAACGCTTACTCCTTATCAAGTGGCCGATGTGATAGACCTCGACGTGGCTCAACAGGTGGACGAGGGCACTGCACACCCTGTGTGGTGCACCATTGATGTGCCGCAAACGGCTGCACCTGGCACTTACACCACGCAACTTGAGGTGGTAGACGATGCTACGCTAAAGGTGGTCAATCGCTTGCGCCTTAACGTGAAAGTGAATGCACACACGCTCCCCACACCTAAGGAGCAAAAGTTTCACGTAGACTTTTGGCAGCAACCTTACGCCGTGTCGCGTTACTTAAATGTGGCGCGTTGGAGTGACGCTCACTTTGAGGCACTTCGTCCTTATCTTCAGCTCTTGGCGCGCAGTGGACAAAAGGTGGTGTCGGCCATTCTCTTTTACGAACCTTGGGGCGACCAGAGTAACGATAAGTTTGACGCGATGATAAAAACCACGAAGGGGCGTGATGGAAAGTGGCGTTACGATTACACCGTGTTCGATCGTTGGGTCGCGCTCTGTACGGAGTGTGGCATTGATGAACAGATTAACTGTTTCTCAATGGTGCCTTGGGATATGACTTTCCGCTATTACGACGAAGCTACGGGTAAAGACGTTGACCTCAAAACGACTACTTCGAGCGAGGAATACAAAGAACTTTGGAGCAATTTCCTAAAGTCGTTTGCTGCTCATCTAAAGCAAAAAGGGTGGTTTGACAAGACTTGCATAGCTATGGACGAACGCGGACTTGATAATATGCTTGATGCGTATCGCGTAGCACAAGAGGCCGTGCCTGGTATTAAGATGGCTTTGGCCGGTACTTATCACCCTGAATTGCTCGACAAACTTTATGACTATTGTATAGGCTTTGGTGAAGCATTTACGGCTGATGAGTTAGCCGCACGTAAGGCAAAGGGGTATAAGAGTACGACTTACACTTGTTGTAGTAATACGGAGCCTAACCTCTTCTCCAACAGTTTGTCGGCCGAAGCGGCTTACATTCCTGTATGGTGTACGGCCAACGGCTTTGAGGGTTACTTGCATTGGTCGTGGATGAATTGGACGGATAATCCGCTCTCTGACACGCGCTTCCGCCTTTTTGCTCCGGGTGATACGTATCTTATTTATCCTGGTCCTCGTTCGTCAGTGCGCTACGAACGATTTATTGAGGGCATCGCTTTGGCCGAAAAGGTGCGTTTACTGCGTGAGGAATACCAACGCACGAACAACACAACGGCACTTAATCAGCTCAACGAGTTAGTCAAAACCTTCCAACCCGCAGGTATTCCGCAGGGCCACACCGCAGCCGAAATGGTCAATGCCTTGCAACAGTTGGTGAATAAGTAAAGGAAAGTAATTTTGGCTCTATAACGAATTGTGTGGGTAAATTGCAATTGGGGCCTCACCCCCTAACCCCCTCTCCTTGAGGAGAGGGGGAATAAGTCACTCTTACTTCTTGAGTTTTCTGTTGGTTTTCAACTAGAAATGCAGCAAGTAAAGGTTACTTATTCCCCCTCCCCTGTGGGAGAGGGGGTTAGGGGGTGAGGCCCAATTGCAGTTTATCTAACTCTAAAGCTTGCTTAGACTATCTCCCCTATTCGCGCGCGTACGCTATTTTTACCTTGTTTGCTTTATTTCGTTTCATGTTTCATTTTTCGTTTTTAAGACGTTGATAATCAATAAGTTATAGGGATGAAACATAGAGCGCGGATGTTTCAGTTTTAATTTCAGTGTTTCAGTTGCATCTCTTCGAGCATGTTTTGAAATCTCTTCGAGCATGTTATGAAATCTCTTCGAGCATGTTCTGAATTTTCTTCGAGCATGTTTTGATTTATCTCCCTCGATGTTTTTAATTTGTACCGAAAAAACAAAAAATGAAATATTGAAACATAAAATGAAACATCGCTGAAACATAAATGAAACATTGAAGCGCAAAGTTTCAGCTATTTAAAGCATTGGAAATCAATGGGTTATGAATAAAAATGAAACATTGAAACTTTTTTCTGCCTTTTTAAAACGTATAGAAGATAAAGCTTTCAAATTGCAGTTTACCCACACAGCAATATAATAAAAAGTAATGCAGCAACTGGAAGAAAGGCCCTCCAGTTGCTGCATTGTTTCCTTAGTGTGGCTTAGCTGAAAACACCAATTATTCCACCAATGCTAATAAGGAGTGAAATAATGGCGATGGCTATGCTTCGTTTGTTGTAACCGCAGCGCCACGCGTTGAGGCTGGCGAAGAAGCCGATGATGGGTAAGAACCACAGAAGTTGGGTAGCAATGTAGAGCAGAAAGCGAACAAAGGCACTATCGCTCGTGCCAAAAGGTTGTGCCCCGAACAAATAAACAGGACATATAAGTAAGGGTATAAGGCTTAGCCCCGTTAAGGCTAAAAGCCATTTTGGAAATTCTGACATTTTCTTTTTTTTGTTGACAAGTTGACGGGTTTACGGGTTGACGGGTTTACGGGTTGACGAGTTAACAAGTAAGTTGCTTTTTTAGTTGACGAGCTAATAAGCAAATTTTAAAGTAACTTACTTGTTAACTTATCAACTCGTTAACTTGTTAACCACAAAAATCATCCCAAGAATGAGAACTCCACCGTTAGCACATTGTCGGCCACTTGTTTGCCTGCGGCTAACATCGTGTAGCGTGCTTCGAAGCGCCCACCTTGTGTATCGACCTTGAATGATGTATTGTGAGTGTAGAGGCTAAAGTCGAGCGAGCCGTTGGGGGTGGTGTAAAGGCAGGGCAAGAGTTTGCCTTCGACAAAGGTCATGCGCGATTCGGTGCGACCATGGCGCTTTAGGTCGGCAAGGCCCTCGGTAAGGAGCAATGTGGCGGTGCCGTTGTTCTCCTTTTCGGTGTAGCGCAGCATGATGCCGTTTTCTTCAATTAAGCAACCACCTACAGACTCGGTGCGAATGAGGTCTTCACCATTCTCGGTAGTTGAAACGAGTAAGGTTTGTATGTTGGCTTTCTTTAGCATATTAAGTAGGTATTCAAAATTTAGGGAATAATGATTTTTCGTGATTTATTGGCTTCGCGCAGAATGTATACGCCAGCAAGGGAGGGACGCTTTGGGCCCATTGGACGTCCGTCAAGCGTGAAGTATAGTGGTTCAGTCGTATTTTCGTTATTCGTTTTAATTCCTTCAATGCCACTAGTGGCAGGAAGAGAGAAGGAAGTACTATAAACGACGTTATTCCAACCATAGCACCAATTAAAGGTGTAGGAATGTTCGACTTTGAGTTGCTGGAACGTGACATGAAAGGTGGTGTCGGCTGCAGCGGAGAGAAATATATTATGAATTTTCTTCACATCAGCGCCCGTCTCGTCGTCGACCAATTCAGAAATGAAGTAGGTCGAGGCACGTTGGGTAGCCGAAGGATTGGTGATGTGGTGTGTAATTGTAGCAGTGCCTTCTTCTTCATTGATGCTGAGTCGTGGAGTGTCGTATGTTACCCACATGCTACCATTGTTGGGCACTATGTCGATGTCGATACTTCTCAAAATGTGTTCGCCGTCGGCCGTGACTGAGAGCGTACAGGGTCCTATATGAGACATTACGGGACGAACGTAAAGCGTATCGCGCTCATCAGGCATTAACGTACAACCCGTGAAGGCTAACCAATCGGCTTGTTTGAAAGTAGCTGTGTCAGTAGGTGCATTGAGTAGGAAGGCGAAAGTGGTGGTGAGTGGTTGAGAAGAGGTGTTGCGTAGGGCAATGCCCATGCGGGTGTTACACGTATTGGTGGGAGCATCGACTAGCCATAGCGAGTCAACCGCAATCTCAAGTCCTGTGCGGTGAAGCGAGTCGGGGAGGGCCACGTCTGTCACTTCGTCAGGACATACGACCAAGGCTTCTTGATTGCAAAAGTACCCTGTGTCGACTACGTCGTGGCGATCGTAAACGGGGGCGTGGGCATATAATACGTCTAAACGAAAGAATCCGTCGTAGTCGCCGTCATTGCCCCAACAAACATGAAAGAGTCCGTCGTCGTCTAGTCCGTCCAACACAAAGGCGTGTCCCCCCGTGTCAAGGTTGGCTCCCGCATAATATACAGGGCGTGCTGCCATAATGTTGGCGGCTATGTAGTTCCAATAGTCGACAGGGTTGTATTGATAGCTATCTAAATAGGCCACGTGCTTTAGTCCGAAAGCGCGTTGCAGTGGTTCGATGAGCCGATACGTGTTCGTTCCACTGGCGCTTAATCCCCAATTCATGTGGGCGGCCATGCCCAAGTAATACATTAGTTGGGCTACGGCTGTGCGTTGTTCGGGTGTTCCCGCCTCTGTCTTATAGTTATCAAGTATAAGCCGTGTGTCAACGCTATGTCCGGGGAGAACATCGGCCACGGAGTAGTGGTCGGTGGTCCAACCATGTAGGGTGTCTTGTAGGGTGTAGGTGCGTCGATAGTAGGTGAGTACTTGTTCCATGGCAATGGCTACGCAGCCAGCTAAGCAACGATTGGTGGACACGTTTCCCTTATCGTCGGTATAATAAGGACAAAGGTCGTTGTACGGACTTTCGGCTCCGTGTTGCGTGGTGAGCAATGGTGCCGTGGCTTGCCATTTCGCTCCTGCTATGGGGTAGCTCTTCGACTTGTGTGGGGGGCTTTGTGTGTTGAGTATGGATTGTAGAGTGGTGGGGATTGCCCCATTGGGGCGGGCGTTTCCATACCCCAAAACAGTTGGTGTCGTTTCGTCTTTGCTAAGGAGTACGAACTGCTTTCCTTTTTGGCAAAGCCAGCCGCGTGGGTGAACCTTTAGCGTAATCGGGGAACGATCGATTGCTGCTACTCGTTGTTGCTTCCCGCCTTGTTGGTTTGAATGCGTTTCAAACCATTGTTCGGCCGTGTGGCGCACGGTGATGCTATCGTTTGTGTTGGCATGTAAACAAGTAGAGAAGGCGCCAAAGGCGAACAGTAGCGTAAGAAAAGGCTTTGACATGTGGTAAGAGAAAAATGGGTAAATGTAAAATAACGCAGCAATTAGAGGTTTATCCCCCAGTTGCTGCGTTACTTATATTTTATATATAAATATATATATTATAACTCAAGGTCGCCGTCGAACACTTCGTGCCAAGGCAAGCCTTGTTTGTTGAGTTCTTCCATGAAGGGATCGGGGTCGAACTCTTCAACGTTGAACACACCGGGCTTCTTCCAAAGTCCGAGCATAAACATACGTGCACCAATGCAAGCAGGAACGCCCGTGGTGTAGCTTACGCCTTGCATGCCAGTCTCTTCATAAGCAGCTTGGTGAGAGCAGTTGTTGTAAACGTAATAGGTGTGTTCCTTACCGTCTTTCAAACCGCGAATGCGGCAACCAATGCTGGTCTCGCCTTCGTAGTTCTCGCCCAAGTCTTGCGGATTGGGGAGTACTGCCTTTAAGAATTGAAGAGGAACAATCTCCATTCCTTGATACATGATAGGCTTGATAGAAGCCATACCAATGTTTTGAATGACGCGTAAGTGGGTGAGGTATTCTTGTCCGAATGTCATCCAGAAGCGAGCGCGCTTAATAGTGGGGTAGTTTTTAACAAGGCTCTCAATCTCTTCGTGGTGGAGCAAGTAGCTCTCCTTCGGACCTACGTTGGGGTAGGTGAGGGGCTTGTGAATTTCGAGCGGTTCGGTTTCAACCCAACGGCCGTCTTCCCAATAAAGTCCCTTTTGCGTAATCTCGCGAATGTTGATTTCGGGATTGAAGTTGGTGGCAAAAGCCTTGTGGTGATTGCCCGCGTTGCAGTCAACTATGTCGAGGTATTGGATCTCGTCGAAGTGGTGCTTAGCAGCGTAGGCTGTGTAGATGCTCGTTACGCCCGGGTCGAAGCCGCAACCCAAGATAGCGGTGAGTCCTGCCTTCTCGAAACGGTCTTTGTAAGCCCACTGCCAAGAGTACTCAAAGTGTGCCTCGTCTTTAGGTTCGTAGTTGGCCGTGTCGAGGTAAGAGCAACCGCATTGCAAACAAGCTTCCATAATGGTGAGGTCTTGATAAGGCAAGGCGAGGTTCATTACCAAGTCGGGTTTAAACTCATTAAAGAGCTTTACCAACTGTTCTACGCTATCAGCATCAACTTGTGCTGTTTTTATGTCGTCACGGCCAATGGCCTTAACAATAGCGTCGCACTTTGACTTCGTGCGGCTTGCAATCATGATTTCGCTGAACACGTCTGTGTTCTTGGCTACTTTGTGGGCTGCAACTGTTGCAACACCACCTGCACCAATAATAAGTACTTTTCCCATTTATATGTTGAGTGTATTTGGTTTAATGAGTAAGTGAGTTTAATAAGTTTAGTGGGTTTAATGAGTTTAGTGAGTTTAATAAGTTTTGTGGGTCTAATGAGTTTAGTGAGTTTAATAGGTTAATAGGTTTAGTGAGTTTAATAATTAACCTTTTAACCCTCTAACCTCTTAACCCTCTAACCTCTTAACCCTCTAACCTTTTAATCCTCTAACCCTCTAACCCTCTAACCTCTTAAAACTCTATACTGCCTTTGACGATAATGCTTTCGCCTTTTCTGATTTCGAACAAGTGGCGCTTATCGTTCTTTGCATCGATGTCGTGGAAAATCTGAAGTTCATCGCCGCAGTACGACTCAAGGCAGTATGCCATTTCAATGCGACGGACGGGGTGTGCCTTTAAATCATTTGCATCGAAGAAGTCGAGCAAGAGTTCAATGTAGCGAATGGAGTTGACGTGACCATTAATGTCGAGGTCGGAATAGGCCGCTTTGTGAGTGTTGACAAGAGTGGGCGACTTCATGCGCATACGTCCCATGGTAGGAATGGGCGAAGGCTCATTGGGTATAAGCGTATCGGAAAATCCACCATTGGGCAACTTCTCAAGGTCGGCGGGTAGGCGCGTTTCCGTGTCAATAAGGGCCCAAATGCTAGTGGCATGGCCGTATGCCGTGCCGTCAGGGCGAAGTATACTGAAGTGGCGGTCGGTAAATTGACGATAAAGGCGGTCAACCCATGTCTTGATGCTAAACGCGTCGCCTGAACAGGGCATTTCGCTCATCTCGATAACCAAACGTGACAGAACCCACGCGTGGTGTAACTTTATCATTTGGGGATAGCCAAATCCATGTTCGCCTGCGTGCAATGAGGCGCAACGAAGAATGAGGTTTCCCAAGTTGCCCCATGCCAAGTTGCCGCAATAGTCCTCGGTAAAGGGTTCGACCGTATAATCGTATTTACTCCATTTCTGCATAATATTCTCGTTTATTGTATAGGCAAAATTACACATTAATAATATATAGGACAAATAAACGCTTGTGAAACTTTGGCTAAGGCTTTTTTATCTCAAGTTGAAAGCCTCTTCCCCTACCCCCTCCACGACAGGAGAGGGGGTAGGGGAAGAGGCCTGTAGTTTATCATTTACCTTGCATGTTAGCTTCTCCAACCTTTATGACACGTAAGCGGAGAATCTTTGCTTTATTGGCACCTGCTTTGAGTGTGCCGCGAATGCCGTATTTGAGGTGGCCACCCTTGTGAGTGAACTCAGTAGCTTGATAGCTCCATTGTGACGTTTCGCTGCGTTGGTGGTAGAGCCACCAGGGTTCAGAAAGCGTGTCAGGAAGCATGCCCGTTTGCATTGCTTCGTTATAGGTCATGGTAGCAAAGTTGCCATTGCGTTGCGTGTCGCGAGAGCGAACCATGAAGTGATTGTCGTTATAGAAGATGAAGAGACCGGGGCCATCGACCGAGGTAACCGCTTCAATACGATATTTGCCAGCAGGGAGGTTTTCGGTGCGCTCCATTGAGAGTGACATGGGATGGTTCTCGTCCGTCTTTTCAAAGTAGTAGACGATGTGGTCGCGGTCTTCTTCGAAGTCGTCGTTGTAGCTATAAAAGTCGCCGTCATAGTTGCAGTTGGTGGCTTGCGTGATGTTCCAGCCGTCGATTGCTAACTTGTTGCGTGATTCGTTGTCCATAAAGATGCCGTTGACGGTTTGGTTCTTAAGTCGCCATTCTGTCTTAGCCGATTTAAGGTTGACACCCGACAGTGCACCAAACACGGTGGCTGAGGTGGCCGAAAGGACAGCTATTATAATAAGCGTGACGGCAGTGGCAGAGCTAAGCGGCTTTGTATTATTCGACTTGAGCAACATACGCAATGAGGCATAAAGCAGAATGCTTAGGCAGATAAGACCAGACACAAGAGCAAGCAAACCATACCAAAGCAAAGCGGGTGAAAACTGGATTAAACTCGCCAAATTGTCATTCATAGGTTGTTCGGCACTGGCTGCGATAAAGGCAATGATGCCAACGATCGTGGCTATGATGAAGGCGCCCACAATAAAGATGACGAAGAGTCGCAGACAGAACACGATGATGTTGAGCAACGTGCGTAAGAAACTGCGGGCACCATTCTTAAAACCCGGTGAGCGAAGGTAATCATTCGTTCGGTTAGCTCCGCGCATGAGTTCCTCGTTGAGCGTTTGAGGGTTGATAGGCTCTCCTTTCATCTGTAAACGTTCCTCAGCAGTGGTAGCGGCGGGAATGATAGCCCAAGCAATGAGGTAGATAAAGCCCATTGTCGAAAAGCTGAATAGCGCTAATAGTACCATAATAATACGCCAAGGTAAGGGGTCGGTTCCACCAAAGTATTGACACAGACCAGACATGACACCACCTAAGAGTTGATCTTGAGGGTCGCGATAGAGTTTGCGGCTGCTTTTACGTGAGGTTGTAGCGGCGTCAGGGGTTGGCGGAGGAGTAGCATGAGTGCTTTGCTGCGCATCGCTCTCGTTAGTAGTTGTGCTCTCTTCCATTTGTTCAGGATTGCCGATACGCTGAATGATGTCTTGCACGTGTTCGATTGATATGGCTTCAACGCCATTCGCCTTCAGCTCGCTAAAGAGTTCGGCCACGCGGTGTTCGATGTCGTCAGCAATTTCGTCGCCGCCTTCGCGCTTGCTAAAGTAGCTGCGCATATTGTCAAGGTATTGCTCAAGTAGTTTACAAGCATCGTCGTCAATGGCATACAAGGTGCCAAAGAGGTTGACAGTGATATTCTTTTTCATAGTGAGAATAAGTGTTGTTTGTGAATGTTTTAATGATGTGTGCGGAGGTGAATAGTCTTAAACTTTAAGAACTTAAAATGGGGACTATTTCATTCCAATTTGTGGTGCCATACCTTTTAGTAGGCCAATGGTCCGAGCTAATTCGTTCCATGCACTGTCTAATTCGTTTAGAAACAGTTGGCCATCGGGCGTTAAGGCGTAGTACTTGCGTGGGGGACCTTGGGTCGATTCACGCCATTCGTAGGACAAAAGTCCGTCTTTCTTCAGACGGGTGAGCAAGGGGTAGAGTGTACCTTCGACGACTATCAACTCGGCCTCTTTGAGACGAGTGATGATGTCGTTCGCATAGCTGGCCTCGTGGCTCAGCAGTAGTAGTACACAATATTCAAGCATACCCTTGCGCATCTGTGATTTCGCGTTGTCTACATTCATAGGGTTGGTGCTTTTAATCGTTTCTGCTGCAAATGTATGTAAAAGGTTAGTACTATGCAATACAAAGTACTATAAAACTAAAATGTTTAACTTTTATTTAAATTTGGATAAACGAGTAATCGCGTGGTCAGTGCTTGCAGATTTATCCTTATAAAGGGGTAAGAATACGTGCAAAAGGCCAGAAGAAAAACTTTTTCTTATCTTTTTGCTATTTTATTCATAGAAAATGATACAAAATAAAAGATTTTATGTATTTTTGTAGTCGAAAAATAGAAAAGCTTGCGTAAAAGTGTGCTTTTGCTATTTTGGGGTAAAAAATACACCCTTATACAACAGCAAAACATCTAACGACTACTAATACACAATTATGAACGCATTAGAAACAGTAGAACGCCTAAAGCAGCGTTTCCCTAACGAACCTGAGTACATTCAAGCCGTAAGCCAAGTGCTTGGCACTATTGAAGAGGAGTACAATCGTCACCCCGAGTTTGAACAAGCCAACCTCATTGAGCGTTTGTGCATTCCAGATCGCATCATCACTTTCCGTGTAACTTGGGTGGACGATAAGGGACGCGTACAGGTGAATATGGGCTATCGTGTACAACACAACAATGCCATTGGCCCGTACAAAGGCGGTATCCGTTTCCATGCCAGCGTAACTCCCTCCGTGTTGAAGTTCTTAGCTTTCGAGCAGACCTTTAAGAACGCGTTGACCACCTTGCCTATGGGTGGTGCAAAGGGTGGCTCTGACTTCAATCCTCACGGTAAGAGCGATGCTGAAGTAATGCGTTTTTGCCAAGCCTTTATGAACGAACTTTATCGCCACATTGGTCCTGATGAA
Source organism: Alloprevotella sp. (assembly GCA_050874425.1). Lineage (GTDB taxonomy): Bacteria > Bacteroidota > Bacteroidia > Bacteroidales > Bacteroidaceae > Alloprevotella. Next base: position 1,686 of record JBNMKQ010000042.1, on the reverse strand, counting down.
GACGTTCCCGCAGGCGACATAGGTGTTGGTGGTCGTGAAGTAGGCTATATGTTTGGTCAATATAAGAAGTTGACCCACCAGTTTGTAGGCGTCTTGACTGGTAAGGGCTTGCAGTTTGGCGGTTCGTTAATTCGCCCTGAAGCAACAGGCTATGGCAATGTATACTTCTTAGAGAGCATGTTGGCCACTCGTGGTATCGAATTGGCAGGCAAGCGCGTTTTGGTAAGCGGTTCGGGCAATGTAGCTCAGTATACGGTTGAGAAATTGATTGAATTGGGGGCTGTGCCTGTAACCTTATCAGACTCTAATGGCTACATTTACGATCCCGATGGCATTGATGCTGACAAGCTGGCTTTCGTAATGGAGTTGAAGAACGAGAAGCGTGGCCGTATTAAGGAGTATGCTGAAAAGTATGGTGTGAAGTATGTAGAGGGTGCACGTCCTTGGGGCGAAAAGGCCGACATTGCTTTGCCTTCAGCAACACAAGACGAGATAGAAGAGGCTGACGCACGTCAACTCGTAGCGAATGGTGTGATTGCTGTTAGCGAAGGTGCCAACATGCCTTCAACGCCTGAGGCTATCAAGATATTCCAAGAAGCAGGTTTGCTCTACGCTCCTGGCAAGGCTGCCAATGCGGGTGGTGTAGCCGTTTCGGGTTTGGAAATGAGTCAGAACTCAGAGCGCTTGAGTTGGACACGCGAACAGGTGGACGAACGCTTGAAGATGATCATGAACGACATTCACCAGAACTGCGTAAAGTATGGTACGCAGCCTGATGGCTACATTAACTACGTGCGTGGTGCTAACGTTGCCGGCTTCTTGAAGGTGGCCAAGGCTATGATGGCACAAGGCATCGTATGATAATTTGAAGGATTAAATATTATTATAAAAAACGCGGTAGTGCGCAAGTTGAAAGCGCGCTATCGCGTTTTGTTTGTATGGAAAGATAGAGGGGAGGCTAAAAGTTTTATAACTTATACAATCATTATCAAGCCCAATGCGACAGAAAAAGATGCTTTATAGGTGATATTTAACCTATAAATGGTCTGAAATATTTACATTTCGAAGGCCTTATTCTAGAGTTGAAAAGGGAGCATTTTGGAACGATAGGGAGAAAAAATAGAAAAGATAGGGAGTAGTTTGAACGCTTTCGGCGAGTAAATTCAACGCTTTCGGCGAATAGTTAGAACGCTCTCGGCGAGTAGTTTCAACTTTTATTCGTTATTGTGAGGCTTATTCCTTGTTGTTTTTATGTTGTAGAGCATAAAAAAATGGTGCTTTAAGGTTTATTTGCCGATTTGGACGATGCTAAAATGAACTCGAAAAAGTGCTTTTTTGAGGCTTTAATTAAGTGTAAGTCATTCATTATTAATAAGTTCTGTTGCTCTTTAGCTGGCTGAGATTTTGTTATATCATGGAGCGGTTTAAATTGGTTGTAAATAATTCAATCGTGAGCGTTGGAATAAATGGGGCCTCTCCCCCTAACCCCCTCCCCCACAGGGGAGGGGGAATAAGTAACCTTTACTTGCTGCGTTTCTAGTTGAAAACCAACAGAAAACTCAAGAAGTAAGAGTGACTTATTCCCCCTCCCCTATGGGGGGAGACTGTCCGAAAACTCCATTTTTGATTTTTGAAACTTTCGTTTTGGAACTATTATACTTTAATGTAAGACATAAATATCATAAA
>JBNMKQ010000041.1:0-16108 GCA_050874425.1 Alloprevotella sp. | reverse complement strand
GAGCTCGCTCGAATTGCTGAGCCGCAGCCGATAATGTCAAAGATAGTGCAAACCGAGTGCAGAACGTCAAACTTGTTTGAACGTTATGCCGAGGTGCAGCCTATCTTATACAAAGAAAAGCACGCGTTACGTAGGCGCGTTCGTGGCGCACTTCTCTTCGACAAATTGCAGTTTGTATCTGTTATTAAACGCAATATTACCCACATGATTCGTTATAGAGCCCCATTTTTTATCCGACAAGACCTTGGAAAGATGATAAGTTTATTTGTATCTTCGCAACTAAATATATAGTAAACCATGGAAGAGATTAGAAAATATCCTGTAGGAATGCAAACCTTCTCCGAGATAAGGGAGAAAAATTATGTATATGTCGATAAGACTAAGTATATAGTGGAGTTCCTACGGCAAGGTTCAAAGTATGTCTTTCTGAGTCGCCCAAGACGATTTGGAAAGTCTCTCTTCGTATCTACTCTTCAAGCTTACTACGAAGGTAGGAAAGAGCTTTTCGAAGAATTGGCTCTTGGAGCGTATGAGAAAAATTGGATTAAACACCCCGTGCTACATTTCGACATGAGCACAGCAAAACATGTAGATGTCAAGGGTTTGCAGAGTGAACTCAACTTGAAACTAACTCAGTATGAACGCATCTACGGACGCGACGAGGAAGCAGAAAGCCTTAATCAACGCTTGGAGTGCCTGGTAAAGCATGCCTACGAACAAACAGGGCAAAAGGTGGTCCTACTGATTGACGAATATGATGCCCCATTGCTTGACGTGGTGCACGAGAGGGAAGACTTTAAACACCTCCGACAAACCACGCAAAACTTCTATAGTCCTATCAAATATCTCGACCCCTGGCTTGAATTTACCTTTATTACAGGTATCACTAAATTTTCACAGCTGAGCATTTTCAGCGAAATCAACAACTTGGACAACATCAGTATGTTCGATCAATACTCGGCTATTTGTGGTATTAGTCAGACAGAACTACTAACAGAATTAAAACCGGACGTGGAAAGACTCGCCCAAGCATTGGGGAAAAGCTTCGAAGAGACAGTAGAAGAGCTAAAGGATTTCTATGATGGTTACCATTTCAGCGAAAGGGCTGAAGACATATTCAATCCCTTTAGCCTAACCAAAGCATTCAGAAACCAGAAAATCGATGCTTATTGGTTTAGCTCTGGCACACCAAGTTATCTTATTAAGACTCTACAAAAGTACCATGTAGGAATAATGGACATCGAGAAGAAGAATGCTTCTGTCGATGACTTTGACGTTTCCCCAGAACAAATGACCTCAGCCGTTCCGCTCTTATACCAAAGTGGATACCTCACAATCAAGAAATACAATCCTGTACTGCAAAGTTTCCAACTTGACTACCCCAACAAGGAGGTAAGATTGGGCATGGTAAAATCGTTGGCACCGAACTATCTGTCCCCGATACAAATGGATAACAACGGATTCATATTCGACTTTTTGGAACAACTTTATAATGGCAATATTGATAGCGCATTGCAAAAAATGCAAGCCTATATTGCCAGCATTTCCAATAGACTTTCCAATAAAAACGAGAAAGATTTCCAGACCATATTCTACCTTATCTTCAATCTCATGGGAGCATATATCAAAGTAGAGGAAGATAGTGCTATCGGCAGAGCTGATGTTGTGCTACATATGCCTGACACTATTTACGTAATGGAACTAAAATATGACAAATCGGTTGACGATGCTCTACAACAAATTGACGACAAAGGCTATTTGATACCCTACTCTGCAGATGGTAAACGCCTTGTTAAAATCGGAATAAATTTTGATAGCAAGAAAAGGACTATCGGAGAGTGGAAAATAGTGATAGACTAAAACTGACAACGCAACTTCTTCAAGGGGTGTTCTAAAAATTATGGCATTTTGATTTGTACCCTATCGAAAGTGTCTTTTTGAAAGCAAACTCAATCACATAGCCCGCTATGCTCCTTCGTTTGCTTTCAAAAAATGGTGCAAGGCGAACGCAATCAAGCGTTAGCTTGAATTGCTGAGCCGCAGCCCATTTTCTCAGAGTAAAAAATACACTTCCGATAGGGCACATATCAACGCGCCAGAATTTTTAGAACACCCCTTAATATAGAACACCTTTAGCCCCATGAAAAACGACCTTTACAACGACACCTTGCCTATCATGCGCGACACACCTTTCGCATCACTCATGAATCGTCGCATCTATAATGTGCTATTAATTGCCACTCCTTACGATGCCTTTATGCTTGAGGACGACGGACGCGTAGACGAAGAGATATTTAATGAATACGCATCGCTCAACTTGCGTTATCCGCCCCGCTTTACACGTGTCACCACGCAAGAGGAAGCGCTGACAATCATGTCCGACCGCCATTTTGAATTGGTAATTATCATGCCCAATCTGGCTGATAATGATTCCTTCAAGTTGGCAGCACCTATTAAGCGACTTCACCCCAACGTGCCGATTGTGATGCTCACTCCGTTTTCTAAAGAAGTGAAGCAACGCATCAGCGAGTCAAATATGCACGACATCGACTATGTCTTTTCGTGGTTGGGAAACGCAGAACTGCTTTTGGCCATCATCAAACTGATAGAAGACAAGATGAATGCCCCACACGACGTTAACGAAGTGGGCGTGCAAGCCATCGTGTTAGTTGAAGACTCGGTGCGTTTTTACTCTTCAGCGCTTCCACTGCTTTACCGAACTATCTTAGAGCAAAGCCGCGAGTTTGCTAAAGAAGCGCTCAACGACCACTTAAAGATGCTACGCATGCGCGGTCGTCCCAAAGTATTATTAGCCCGTAGTTACGAAGAGGCCGAACAACTCTGCCACACCTATAACCGAAACCTCTTAGGCGTTATCACCGACATAAGTTTTAATCGTGATGGAGCAAAAGATGCTACTGCGGGAGTTGCCCTCTCAAGAGCCTTGCTGAGCAACGATGCTCACCTGCCGATCATCATGCAATCGTCTGACAATGACAATAAACGCTTTGCCAACGAATTAGGCTTGTCGTTTGTACAGAAACACGCCAAGACTTATCCAACTGACCTACACAATGCTATCATGCGTCATTTCGGTTTTGGCGACTTTGTCGTTACTGACCCTACGACACATCGCGAGTTGCTAAGGATTAAAAACCTTAAAGACCTACAACTCCACCTCAACGACATTCCCGACGAACTACTCTACCAACAACTCGAACGAAACAACATATCGCGCTTCTTATATTCACGCGCTATCTTTCCTCCTGCTGAGGTGCTACGCCAACACGACGTAACACAATATAATAATATGCACGAGGCCAGAACTTACATTAGTCAACTGATTGACCGCTACCGAACGATGAAGCACGCGGGGGTTGTGGCCGTATTCCACAAAGAAGATTACGACAACTACAATAACTTTACGCGTATTGGCAAAGGCTCTTTAGGCGGAAAAGGACGCGGACTGGCCTTTATGAACTCGTTCATAAAGCAATACCTACTACAACACGACAAGGAGTCGGCCATAAGAGTCGACATTCCCAAAACGGTGATTATATGCACCGACGTGTTTGACACTTTTATGAACGACAATCACCTATACCCCATTGCGCTGAGCGATGCCAACGATGCAGACATCTTCGAGGCTTTTCAAAGAGCCGTCCTCCCGCAAAAAGTGATTGAAGACTTGACCACATTGCTCTCGTCTGTAGAAAAGCCCTTAGCCATACGTTCTTCTAGCTTATTAGAGGACTCTCATTTTCAGCCATTCGCAGGCGTTTATTCCACCTACATGGTAGCGCACAACACCCCCAAGCCGCAGATGTTAGCTAACGTGCGAGCTGCCATTAAGGGCGTTTACGCTTCTGTATTCTTTAAGCAAAGCAAGAACTATCTTAACGCCACCCAAAACCTGATTGACCAAGAGAAGATGGCGGTCGTTATTCAAGAGGTGGTTGGAAGCGTGCACGACACGCTCTTCTACCCCACCCTATCAGGCGTTGCACGTTCATATAACTTTTATCCTTTCGAAAACGAGAAGGCTGAAGACGGAGTCGTCAATATTGCATTGGGCCTTGGCAAGCAAATTGTGGACGGGGGCAAGTCGCTTAGGTTTTCGCCTCAGCGTCCCAAGAGCTCACTTCAGACAGCTACTATCGCCAGTGCCTTGAGCGACACGCAAGATTCTTTCATTGCGCTCAACCTACAACAGGCCAATGATACACTTGCGCTTAACGATAGCTACAATCTCAAACGCTTGCAGCTAAAGGAGTTTCCGCGAAACGACACCGATGCTCCTTACGTCTTTTCTACGTACGATTGGCAGAACAATCGCATGATTCCAGGTTTTCACCCCGAAAGCGGCCGCAGTATCGTAAGTTTTCAGTCACTGCTCAATCATTCCCAATTGCCCTTCAGCAGCATTGTTGACAAGCTCATGAGATTGGGCAAAGACGAAATGAAGCGCGACGTTGAAATTGAATTTGCCATGCAATTAACGTCCAGCAATACCGCAGCGTTCTTCTTGCTTCAAATTCGCCCCATTGCTAACAATAATATAAATAACGAAGCCTTTCATACAGCAGCTATCGGTGATAACGTGAAGTTGATTAGCTCAAGCCGCGTGTTGGGCAACCTTATTAATAGGAGTATACAGGACATTATCTATGTCAAGAACGACCATTACTCCGCAGCCGAAAGTAGAGAAATCGCCCAACTCATCGCTCAAACGAATACGTCACTCATGACGCAACAAAAAGACTATCTACTTATCGGTGCAGGCCGTTGGGGGAGTTCTGACCCTGCATTGGGCATTCCTGTACGCTGGGCTGACATTGCAAGTGTTGGCGCTATTGTCGAAACTGAAATGAAGCAACGCCACATCGACGCAAGTCAAGGTTCACACTTTTTCCAAAACCTCACTTCATTGGGCATACCTTACTTTACACTCTCAGCCGCCGACACGGATTACGAATTTGACAAAACGTGGTTTGAGACAGCGCCAGCCTCTTTTGAGAACGAACACATGCGCCTCATTCACTTAACCTCTCCGCTTCTAATAGCCGTTGACGGCAAAAGTCAAAAAGGCTTCATCGCCATCGGCCAATAAGCAAGGCTTTTATTACAAAATGGACGTTCTTTGCGAATAAAGTTACAAATATGCTACGTTTTGCCCATAAATATAAATTTATGTAAGCATTCTCGCTGCTATATAAACATTTTGTATTATATTTGCAATAAATAAAGGGGTGTTCTAAAAATTCTGGCGCGTTGATTTGTGCCCTATCGGAAGTGTATTTTTGAAAGCAAACGAAGGAGCATAGCGGGCTATGTGACTGAGTTCGCTTTCAAAAAGACACTTTCGAGAGGGTGCAAATCAACCGACAGAATTAGAACATTCTAAAAACAGAATTTTTAGAACACCCCTAAATACTAACTGATACAAAGTCGCAACGCTTTATATCACTTATCCATTAAAACAGAGCATTTCTAAACAACCAAAGCAATGATATACGATTTAGACATGATTCGCACCTTTTATGCAACCTACACGGAACGCATAAAGAACGTACGCACACAAATAGGCAAGCCATTAACTTATGCCGAGAAGGTGTTATTTGCCCACCTTGCCGACGCCTCTACGCTACAGAAAGGCGGCTTTAAACGTGGACAAGACTATGCACAGTTCTACCCGAATCGTGTCTGCATGCAAGACGCTACTGCTCAAATGGCCATTTTGCAGTTTATGAATGCTGGCCGCGATAGCGCTGCTGTACCGAGTACCATTCATTGCGACCACTTAATACAAGCCTACAAAGGAGCTACAATTGACTTACCTACCGCTCAACAAACCAATAAAGAGGTCTACGATTTTCTGCATTCTGCAGCCGAACGATACGGCATGGGATTTTGGGGACCTGGAGCGGGCATTATTCACCAAGTAGTATTAGAGAACTATGCCTTCCCCGGTGGCATGATGGTGGGTACTGACTCACACACACCAAACGCAGGCGGTTTGGGTATGGCCGCGATTGGCGTAGGCGGAGCTGATGCCGTTGACGTCATGGTTGGTAGCACTTGGGAGTTGAAAGTGCCCCGACTCATCGGTGTTAAGCTAATCGGTAAACTTTCAAGTTGGGCTTCGCCTAAAGACGTTATTCTATACCTTGCAGGCAAACTTACAACCAAAGGCGGAACAAACGCCATTATTGAATATTTTGGCCCAGGCGCTGAAAGCATTCCCGCTACGGGCAAAGCCACTATCTGCAATATGGGGGCTGAAGTGGGAGCTACTACTTCAATGTTTGCATACGACCAACAAATGGGGGCTTACCTTGAAGCTACGAACCGACAAGAAGTGGCGCACATGGCGAATGAGATAGCAAGCGACTTGCGTGCCGATGACGAGGTATTAGCCCACCCCGAAGCATATTACGACGAGTTTATTACCATTAACTTAGACGAACTCACTCCTTATATTAATGGTCCGTTTACTCCTGACGCAGCACGCAGCATCAACCTTATGCCCCAAATCGTAACGAGTGAGGATTACCCCGAAAAGGTGGAGGTTTGCTTGATAGGTTCTTGCACCAACTCTTCTTACCAAGACATGGCACGTGCCGCCTCTGTCGTAAAATTCTACAGAGAGCAAGGACATGAACTGAAAGCGCAACTTATTGTCTGCCCAGGTTCGGAATTGGTTCATGCCACAGCAGAACGCGACGGCATACTGCAAATCTTCACGGAAGCGGGTGCTACGATTATGACCAACGCTTGTGGGCCTTGCATTGGTCAATGGAAGAGAATTACTGACGACAACACACGTCGCAATAGCATCGTCACAAGTTTTAACCGCAACTTTGCGAAACGTGCCGACGGCAATCCTAACACGCACGCTTTTATTACTTCTCCCGAAGTGGCCGTGGGCTATGCCTTTACAGGCACACTCATGGAACACCCTGCGACTTCAACCAATTGGCCAACGTTTGCCCCCATGGGGGAAGCATTACCACAAAAGGGGTATAACACAGAAGACGATAAGGTGGTTAATAGCAAACCTGCTTACACCTCACAGCCCAACCCTAATCAAGTCGTAAACATTGCTCCCGATAGCGAACGTCTGCAACGACTTGCACCATTCGCGCCTTGGGACGGTTGTGACTTCACTCACCTTCCACTGCTTATCAAGACGAAAGGAAAATGCACGACCGACCACATATCAATGGCTGGTCCATGGTTGCGCTATCGCGGCCACTTGCAAAACATTTCACGCAACTTATTATTAGGAGCTATTAATGCATTTACGGGCGAGGCTGGCCTCGTAACTGATTCACTGAACAACAGTAAATGTGAAGTTTGGAAAGTGGCTGAACACTATCGCAACGAATGTGGCGGTAGTATTATCGTAGCTGAAGATAATTATGGAGAAGGCTCAAGCCGTGAACACGCTGCCATGGAGCCTCGCTACTTGGGCGTAAAGGTAGTTCTCGCTAAGAGTTTTGCACGCATTCACGAAACAAACCTTAAGAAGCAAGGCATATTGGCTCTTACTTTTGTTCAACCTTCGGATTACGAGAAGATTAAAGAGGGCGACACGTTTGACGTAGCTTGCGCTAACATTCAAGTAGGCGCGCCCATTCAGATTGTCGTTCACCATACGGACGGAAGCACTGACCACATCACGGCGCAACACACCTATAATGAATTACAAATAAAGTGGTTCAAAGCTGGCTCGGCCTTAGCAGCACTTTAAGAGTGATAAAGGGGTGTTCTAAAAATTCTGTTTTTAGAATGTTCTAAAAAGAAAAGCAACTCATTTCGACAAGCTTTCTAACAATACAAAAACGAATTAAGATGACGCAAACTAAGATACAAATACTTGCTGACGGCAAACTCATTGTTCCTAACCAAGTAGAAGTTCCATTCATTACAGGCGACGGCATTGGACCTGAAATTATGCCTGCCATGCAACAAGTGGTTGACGCTGCTGTTAAGGCTGCCTTCGGCAACGACCGACAGATTATCTGGAAAGAAGTAGCGGCTGGTCAACACGCTTACGACACGTTGGGCACTTATCTACCCGATGAAACGCTTAAAGCTTTCGCCGACTACCACGTTGGCATAAAAGGGCCACTTACCACCCCCGTTGGCGGTGGTATACGCTCGCTCAACGTTGCCATGCGTCAAGGACTTGACCTTTATGTTTGTCTGCGTCCGGTACGTTGGTTTAAAGGTATCGAATCGCCTGTAAAGCACCCTGAACGCGTCAACATGGTGGTGTTCCGTGAAAATACGGAAGACATTTACGCAGGTATTGAATGGAAGGCGAACTCACGCGAGGCAAGGCAGTTCTACGAGTTCTTACACGATGAAATGGGGGTAACAAAGGTGCGCTTTCCTGAAACGTCGGCCTTTGGTGTCAAACCCGTTTCGGCTGAGGGCTCAAAACGACTCGTCAAGGCGGCTTGTCAGTATGCCGTTAATAATGGGACGAACCATGTTACCTTGGTGCACAAGGGCAACATCATGAAGTTTACCGAAGGTGGATTTAAGGCATGGGGCTACGAAGTGAACGATGACGCTTTTGAAGGAAAAGTAAGAATGGACGATTGCATCTGTGATGCTTTTCTACAAAACGCGCTTTTGAAACCTGAAGCTTACGACGTTATTGCCACCATGAACCTTAATGGTGATTACATATCGGATATGTTGGCCGCACAAGTGGGAGGCATCGGCATTTCACCAGGAGCAAACATTAATTACGAAGCAGGACGCGCTGTATTTGAAGCCACACACGGCACAGCTCCCGACATTGCAGGCACTAATCAAGCTAACCCTTGTTCACTTATCCTCTCAGGTGTCATGATGCTTGAACACCTTGGTTGGAACGAGGCGGCCGAGCGCATTACTCATTCATTAGAACATTTGTTTGGCAATGGATATGCAACTGCTGACTTAGCTCGATTTATGCAAAACGGCCACGCACTTGGCACAAAGGAGTTTGCGAATGCACTTAGCGAATGTGTAGCTAAGTAAAAACTACAACACGATGACAGATAAGAAAGAATACCTTATATATAAGTTGTCTGACAACATGAAGAGTTGCATCAAGATTGATGCCGAACTCTTCAGAAAGCTTGACGTTAAGCGCGGACTGCGTAATGAAGACGGTACGGGTGTGCTCGTTGGACTGACGAACATTGGTAACGTTGTTGGCTACGAACGAACGGAAGAAGGGCTTCAGCCTATTGAGGGTAAACTCTTTTTCAGAGGATACGAAATAGCTGACTTAGTACACGCCGTACTAAAAGAAGAGCGCTTTGGATTTGAAGAGGTAGCTTATCTTCTTCTTTCGGGCAGACTGCCTGACGCTGAGGAGTTGGAGCAATTCCGACGTTTGCTTATTGACAATATGCCATTGATGTCAAAGACTACGCTCAACATTGTTGAGTTGGAGGGCAGTGACATCATGAACATATTAGCACGCAGCGTACTCGAACTCTACACTTACGATGCTAACCCCGACGACATCTCGCGCGACAACCTCATGCGGCAAAGTATCGAACTTATCTCTAAGTTTCCGACGATCATTGCTTATGCCTATAACATGTTGCGCCATAAAGCATTAGGTCGCTCGCTACATATTCGCCACCCCAAAGAGGGTTTCTCGTTGGCCGAGAACTTTCTTTATATGCTCTTAGGCAATCACTATACGCCCCTTGATGCGCGCACGCTCGACCTTCTCTTGATATTACAAGCTGAACACGGCGGTGGTAACAACTCTACGTTTACCGTTCGTGTCACCTCGTCTACTTGTACCGACACTTATTCATCTATTGCCGCTGGTATCGGTTCGCTCAAAGGTCCCAAGCATGGCGGTGCCAACATTCGTGTGCACCACATGATGGAACACTTGAAACAAAACATCCGCCATTGGGACGACGAAGAGGAAATAAGCCATTATCTACACAAGATTGTCAAAAAAGAGGCTTATGACGGTACGGGCTTAATCTATGGAATAGGCCACGCAGTTTATACATTGTCCGACCCTCGCGCTGTATTGCTGAAAGAAATGGCTCGCAAATTAGCCGAAGAGAAAGGGCGCACCGAAGAGTTTGAGTTTATGGAGCGCATTGAGAAACTTTCGGTCGAGGCCGTTTACGACATAAAGGGACGCGGCAAGAAACTCTGCGCCAACGTTGACTTCTACTCTGGCTTCGTTTACGACCTAATCGGCCTCCCCATTGAGATTTACACGCCTCTGTTTGCCATGGCTCGTATCGTAGGTTGGTGCGCTCACCGCAATGAAGAACTTGGCTTCGTTGGCCGACGCATCATTCGTCCTGCTTACCGCTGCGTAGCTGAACTTAAAGAATACCAACCTGTTGCTGATAGATAGTTTACAAATTAGGGTGTGTCAAAATGTAATTTCTCATGAAAATACATTTTGACACACCCTTTTCTATTTTTCTTGTACAATTCAAAGTATTCTATGTATGCTTTTCTACATAGCAGTGAAACCGTCTGAGTCCTTCAACCAAAGTAGCGCGCGGACAAGCTATATTCCAACGCATAAAGCCCTCACCTTCAGCGCCATACATAGTACCTGCATTCAGCCACAATTTTGCCTCATCTATTAGGCTACATTCAAGCTCGTGCGAACTCAGTTTTAGCTTTCTACAATCCATCCACACAAGATACGTTCCCTCTAAATCGATTATAGGAAAGGAAGACAAATGTTCCTGACAATAGGTCCGCATATATTGATAATTACCCCATATATAATCAATCAATTGTTTTAGCCATTCCTCACCATCATTATAGGCTGCCTCAGTGGCCAACACTCCGAATGGATTAACATCGCATACCTCATTATCATTAATTGCTCGATCAATCAACGCACGCACTTCAGCATCAGCACAAACAATGTTGGCGATTTGAAGCCCTGCTATATTGAAGGCCTTACTGGGCGACATGCACGTTACTGAATGACGCAGAAACTCTTCTGAAATTGAAGCGAAAGGAGTATATTGATGAGTTGGCATTACCAATTCGCAGTGTATCTCGTCCGACACTACAGTTACCCCATAACGCAAACATATCTCGCCAATGCGTGTAAGTTCCTCCCGCGTCCATACTCTACAAGTTGGATTATGTGGATTGCAGAGCAACATTACTTTCACCTGTGGATCAGCTGCTTTCCGCGCTAAATCGTCATAATCAATCACATAAGTATTACCGGTATAAACTAATGGCGAAGATACCATATCACACCCATTATTACGAATGGAGGAGAAAAAGCAATTATATACAGGCGTCTGCACCAACACCTTGTCGCCTGGTTGCGTCAGTGCTTTTATAACGGCCGAAATAGCAGGCACTACCCCCGAAGTGTAAATAATCCAATCCCGCTCTATCTGCCAAGCATGCTGACGAGCGAACCATGAAGTTACGGCTTGATAATAACTCTCGGGAACGCGCGTGTAGCCAAAGATGCCATGCGCAACACGCTGCTGCAATGCAGCTATAATGGCGGGTGACGTTTCAAAATCCATGTCTGCCACCCACATAGGCAGTACATCAGCAGCTGAAGCACTATCCCACTTATAAGAATTCGTATTACGTCTGCTTACTACTCTGTCAAAATCGAACTTCATGATTTCTTTTACTTTTCTCTGACAACAATCTCACAATTGGCAGGTAACTTGATATGTTCATCTATCGTTACCGAACCTATCTCGTCAGCTACAATTCGTCCTGAAATTGGATTCTTAATGTTTGTAACTGCACCTCGAATATCCGCCTGAAGGGTTGAGTCCTCAAACATTCGGTCACAGTCCGCACCAAAAGTACAATTCTCCAGAACTAAGTTTTGCGCATAACACAAAGGTTGTTCGCCCGTAATATGACAATTAACCAGTCGAAGGTTCTTTGAATGCCAACCTAAATACTCTCCATTGAGTTCGGAGTCATAGATCGTTACGTTCTCTACCTCCCAGAAGGCATCTTTTGTCGTAATCTTAGCATTGCGAACTACTACATTCTTTACGTACTGAAAGACATACTTCGCATCACTTACCAACCCATCAACTTCAATGTTTTGGCAAAACATGAAAGGATACGTTCCGCCGTGCAACTCAACATCTGTCAACTTCAGGCCATTTACCTTCCAGAAGGTTTCGTCTGCATCGTTGATTACGACCTTGTGTAGTTGTAAGTTATTCATCTCGCGGAAGAACTTTGGACCGTCTATCACGCAGTCACTCATTTGCATATCGTCTGAATACCATATAGCACTACGTGACTCAGGGGCAAAATAGCAATGGTCTATAACCGAACCCTTAACATGCCACCAAGGATACTTGCCATAAAAATGGCATCCCGTTGCTTCAAGGTCTTCGCAACACTTTATACCCGATTCACCATCAACGATTGTCACATTTTCAAGTCGCGTATGCTTAATGGCAAACAAAGGACGTTCGCCATAGAATTTCTTATCTTTTATTACTTCCATGATTTCGCATTTATTTATCGTACCGCAAAAGTACAAATTAAAAGTAATCTACTTAGGTAGACGTATTACGGAATATATAACCTTAATTACTGCCCTTCGGTTTGGCTGCCGCTTTTTAACGGTATTACCTTCAACCAACGTTGCCTAAATAGACGTATTAAAAATATTATGCCACGGAAGCTCAACTCTACACACATTGCTATCCACACTCCCTTTAAGCCCAACGTTGGAGCGAGCAGTGCAGCCAACGACAAACGGACGGCCCAAATGCTAAAGAAATTCATTAAACAAGGTAGCAACGTATTGGCTGCCCCCACAAACACGCCGTATGCCACAATCGATGCGGCAAACATGGGTTCTGCAAAGGCCTCTATGCGCAATGCCATTGTGCCGAGCTGACGAATTTCGTCAACGGGGGTCATAATGCCGATTATCTGTGGAGCAAAAGCATACATCAAAACGCCCATTACGCTCATTACGGCCATTCCCATAAAAACAGTTATATAAGCGAAACTTCGTGTCAGATTACGTCTCCCTGCACCATAACTTTGCCCCACCAAAGTGGTGGCTGCATCAGCTATGCCATAACCTGGCATATAGCAAAGGCTCTCGGCCGTTATGGCAAACGAATTAGCAGCAATAGCGCAAATGCCTAAGGGAGCAACAATTACCGTAATCATTATTTGTGCACAACAGATAACAGTGTGCTCTATACCCATTGGTAAACCTATACGCAATGCCTTTCGTATCGTTTCAAGTTTTGGGCGAAAACTCCCCTTATTCGTTGCCAAGCTCAATTCTGGAGAACGATGCCACAAATACCACAGCATCACTGCCGCCACTAAAGTCTCGGCCAACACTGTGCCTAAAGCTGCTCCGCACACACCTAATCCTGCCCCGAATAGGGGCAAAACATAACCGCCCACACTTAAATAGCGTGTCGGAAAAATCAAAAAAAAGTTGAGCAACACGTCAAGCACACACATCGCTACGCCTAACAAACTTGCTACATGCATATTACCACTACAACGCAACATGCCGCTTGCTAAAAAGCTTAACTGCAATGCGGGCAGGAAGAGCGAGAATATGAAGAAGTAAAGCGTGGCATCATGACATATCGCCACATCACCTCCCAACCAATAAGGTAAAAAGCTACTTATCGACATTCCCAACACCGATACCATTAGCCCCCAACCTACTATAGCTGTTAACGACTGACGCAACACGGCACGTGCTCCTTGCATATCACCTGCACCAATTCTATGTGCCACCTGCACCGTAAAGCCTGTCGACGCTGCTGAACACAATCCACCAAATAGCCATGTGGTAGTTGACACCAAACCAATTGAAGCTGAGGCTTCCGCCCCCAAACTACCTACCATTGAGGCATCAATATATTGCATCACAATTGACGACAATTGAGCTATAATCGCAGGAACACTAAGATATACTACCAACCGCAATCGTTGCCCCAATGTCATTGGTTCGCCACTACGAATTAGTGACAGTAAATGCTTCGTTTTATCTGATTGTTTCATTCACTATTTCTTACAATTTGAAAATTCTATCACGCATATAGCTATACAACACTTTCACACGTGGGCGGTTCCTACGCACATGAATGGCACGTCACAAAATTAGGGAATTTATCGACATTCAAGTATCATGTCAACAAACTCCCTAATTTACGGATAAAATCTATTCTTATAATTGGCTTCTATCGAGCAACTCGGCCTATTCCCATTCAATTGTTGAAGGTGGCTTTGACGAGATGTCGTAGCATACGCGGTTTACACCTTTGACGTGATTGATGATGTCGTTCGACACCTTTGCCATAAAGTCATAGGGCAAATGGGCCCAATCGGCTGTCATTGCATCGGTACTTGTCACCGCACGTAGAGCTACAGGATGTTCGTACGTACGCTCATCACCCATTACACCTACCGAACGAACGGTTGAAAGTAATACGGTGCCTGCTTGCCATATTTGGTCGTATAGGCTTATTTCTATTTCGCCATTTTGCATATCAGCAGGGACACCTGCTGCTAAAACGCGACGTGCTTCTTCGCCTGAGAGTTTTACCTTATAGTCACGCAAGCCACGAATGTAAATATCGTCAGCATCTTGTAGTATGCGCACCTTCTCTGGAGTAATATCTCCTAATATACGAACAGCTAAGCCTGGTCCGGGGAAGGGATGACGGGTAATCAAATGTTCGGGCATACCCATTGAACGACCTACACGGCGCACTTCATCCTTAAACAACCATTTTAATGGTTCGCAAAGTTGTAAGTTCATTTCCTTAGGTAATCCGCCTACGTTATGATGGCTCTTGATTACCTTGCCCGTAATATTTAATGACTCAATGCGGTCAGGATAGATTGTACCTTGTGCTAACCACTTGGCTCCTGTCTGTTTCTTAGCCTCAGCATTGAACACTTCTACAAAGTCGCGACCAATAATTTTGCGCTTTTGCTCTGGGTCGGTCACACCGGCCAAGTCGGCAAAGAACTTTTCACTTGCATCAACGCCTATTACATTCAAGCCTAAGCACTTGTAGTCGTTCATTACATCGCGGAACTCATTTTTGCGCAACATGCCATGGTCTACGAAGATGCAGGTAAGATTGCTACCAATAGCCTTGTGGAGCAACACGGCAGCAACAGAACTATCTACGCCACCTGAGAGGCCAAGAATTACTTTATCATCTCCCAATTGTGCCTTCAATTCTGCTACCGTAGTATCTACAAATGAAGCAGGACTCCAATCTTGGCGGCTACCACAAATGTCGACTACAAAGTTTTTCAGCAATTGAGTGCCTTGTAATGAATGGAACACCTCTGGGTGGAATTGTACGCCCCAAAGTTTTTCGTTATCTGCTTGATAGGCTGCATACTTTACCTTTGAGGTTGAAGCAATGCAATGAAATCCTTCTGGAATGGCTGTAATTGTGTCGCCATGACTCATCCACACTTGTGAGTTGTCATCAAATCCCTTAAACAAAGGGTTTTCACGTTCAAACGTTTCAAGATTTGCACGACCATACTCACGGCTCCCTGCTGGTTCTACTTTACCACCATAGAGCTGAGCCATATATTGTGCACCATAGCAAATACCAAGTATAGGGTATTTACCACGGATTTGACTTAAATCAACCTTGAAAGCCTCTGGATCATATACGCTATAAGGAGAGCCTGAGAGGATGACACCTATCACAGAATCGTCATCATGAGGAAACTTATTATAAGGTAGAATTTCGCAGAACGTGTCGAGTTCGCGCAAGCGACGACCTATGAGTTGCGTCGTTTGTGATCCGAAATCGAGAATAATGATTTTCTGTTGCATACGGAAATAGTTATGTTTCTGTATGCAAAGATAGTGCAAGGCGAGCGCAATGCAAAATGAAAGTCGAAAAACTTTCATTTTCATTGCCGAGCCGCAGCCTATCTTATCTAAAGATAGTGCAAGGCGAGCGCAATGCAAAATGAAAGTCGAAAAACTTTCGTTTTCATTGCCGAGCCGCAGCCTATCTTATACAATGATAGCACAAAGCGGGTACAATCGTATAAACTGCACTTGGGCCTCACCCCTAGG
>JBNMKQ010000040.1:0-16249 GCA_050874425.1 Alloprevotella sp. | reverse complement strand
CAAGTCACCTTTTCTTGCTTATTTTCAGGAAATATCTCAAGCAAGAAACTGGGGAGAAAAAGGTAACTTCATTCCCCCTCTCCTCAAGGAGAGGGGGTTAGGGGGTGAGGCCCAATTGCAGTTTATCACCCATTCACCTTCTCAAACGCGGCGCGGTGTTTCATGACAGACTTTAGGTTGTTATTGGCCCATTCGGTAAGTTGCTGAATAATAGGCACTAACGATGCGCCCGTTTCAGTGAGTTCGTACTCTACACGAATAGGAACTTCGGGATAGACTGTACGATCGACCAAGCCATCGGCTTCGAGCGTGCGTAAAGTATTGGACAAGACTTTGGTTGAGATGTCGGGAATTAACTTTCCCAACTGATTAAACCGGCAGCAGCCATTCTCGCTTAATATGAGTATAACCAACAGAGCCCACTTATTGCCAAAGCGCGAAACTACATTACGTATGGGGCAAATCTCTACGATTGAAAATTTTTCTGATTTTATTGCCATTGTTTTCCGTTGTTAATCACCAAAAGTGAGTTTTTGGTAACTTACTGAGCATTTTGTCACGTCTTGCAAGCTATCTGAAAACGCTCTACCTTTGCACTATCAAAAGTAAAGTTACAATACAAAGGTAGTGCAAGGCGAAAGCAGAACGTCAAGCTTGCTTGAACGTTATGCTGAGCCGCAGCCTACCTTATACAAAGGTAGTAAACATTATTCATAACAACACATAATTCTACAAAAACATGAAAGAGATTAAGACAATTGCTTCAGCAGCAAACTTTAGCGCTATCAGTGTAGGCGCACTCAACGAATTAGGTGATTATGTATTAGAACTCGGCCCTGAGGTGAAGATACCGGGCAAGGTGTTCGGTGGTGCTGCCTTAGGAGCTACTGGTGGGGAATTTTCATTCCAAGTGTTTCAACCTGGTACAGAGACAGGTTTCATTCACACGCACAAGAACCACGAAGAACTTTACTTCTTCCTCAGCGGAAAGGGTGAGTTCCAAGTTGATGGCGAAGTATTCCCCATTGCTGAGGGCAGCGTAGTACGTGTTGCTCCTGCAGGAAAGCGTTCTGTACGCAACAATGGCACTACCCCACTCGTTATGCTCTGCGTACAATATCGTGGCAACACTTTCACCACTGAAGACGCTGCTGACGGTGTTATTCTGAACGAAGAAGTGAAGTGGTAATACATTAAAGCCTCTCCCCCTAACTCCCTCCCCGACAGAGGAAGGGGAGCAAGTTACCTTTACTTGCTGCGTTTCTAACTAAAACTAGTAGAAAGCTCAAAAAGTAAAAGTAACTTGTTCCCCCTCTCCGGTCGGGGAAGGTTTTAGGGGGAGAGGCCGTATTTTTATATTACTTCAACTTGCTGCAAGCCTCCTTGATACGACGAAGGGCTTCAACAATGTTTTCGTCACTGGTGGCATAGCTCATGCGGAAGCATTCGGGCGAGCCGAAGGCGGCACCACCCACTGTGGCTACATGACCTACTTCGAGGAGGTAAATGGCAAAGTCCATAGAATCCTTGATGACACGTTCACCGTCCGTCTTGCCAAAGTAATAGCTGCACTTGGGGAAGAGGTAGAAAGCCCCATGAGGATCGTTTACTTCAAATCCCGGAACTTCCTTGGCCAACTTCACAATCAGGTTCTTACGACGCTCGAAAGCTTGGCGCATCTCTTCTACGCACTCTTGCGGACCAGCAAAAGCCTCGGTAGCTGCTACCTGACTTACAGAGCAAGGACCACTGGTGTACTGCCCCTGTAACTTGCTGCAAGCCTTAGCTATCTCAAGCGGAGCAGCTAAGAAACCAATACGCCAACCTGTCATGGCATAAGCTTTTGACACACCATTGATTACAACAGTGCGCTCCTTCATGCCCTCACAAGCTGCAATGGAAGCATGTTCACCAATGTAGTTGATGTGTTCGTAAATCTCGTCGCTAATGATGTAAACACCCTCATGCTTGCGCAGCACCTCAGCCAAAGCTTCTAATTCGGCCTTGCTATAAACAGAACCTGTAGGATTGCTGGGTGAGCAAAGAATAATAGCACGCGTCTTAGGCGTAATAGCTGCCTCAAGTTGAGCCGGCGTAATCTTAAAGTCTTGCTCTATCTTAGCTTCAACGAATACGGGCTTACCATCAGCCATAAGTACCATTTGTGGGTAACTTACCCAGTAAGGAGCGGGGATAATCACTTCTTCACCTGGTGAGACGAGGGCCATAACGGCATTGCAAACGCACTGCTTTGCACCATTTGACACTACGATTTGTTCGGGTGCATAAGTCAAGCCGTTCTCATTCTGCAACTTGGCGCAGATGGCCTTGCGTAAAGCAGGATAACCTGCTACGGGAGAATAACGAGAATAATTTTCGTCGACGGCCTTCTTGGCAGCCTCTTTTATATGGTCGGGAGTGTTAAAGTCGGGTTCACCTACTGAAAGGTTGATAATGTCAACGCCTTGCGCCTTGAGTTCTGCACTCTTTTGCGACATGGCAAGTGTGGCTGAAGGAGCCAAACGATTTACAAGTGTTGAAAGCATGTATTTAAAGGTTTTGCGTTAAGTTCATGTACACACGAACCTAACTGATTCAACTGTTATGATTGTTTCAATTTTGCAAAAAAGGTGATAAGAGAAGCATTTCGTGAAGGAATGATTCTCTTATCACCTTATTATATTAATCGCGGCGGTTGCCGAAAATGCGAAGCAAGTAGAGGAAGAGGTTGACAAAGTCAAGATAGAGCGTCAAGCTGCACAAGAGTCCAATCTTCAAGAGATTTTGGTCGCCGAAGTTGGCTGATGCACGCAATATCTCTTTCATCTTCTGCGTGTCGTATGCCGTCAGACCACAGAAGAGAATGATACCCACATAGGTAAGCACCCAACTAAAAGTAGTGCTCGCTACGAAGATGTTGACAATCGTGCCTAAGATGAGACCAATCAAAGCCATCATCAAGAAGCGTCCCATGCCTGAAAGGTCTTTCTTAATGAAAGCCCCTACTAACGACATTGCACCAAACGTACCTGCCGTAACGAAGAAGGTGGTAGCCACACTCTCCATGGTGTAAGCCAATAGAATGACCGATAAGGTGGCACCATTCAGTATAGAATAAAGTCCAAACATGATACCTGCCACGGGGAACGACATACGCATGATGTTGGCTGATAGTATCCATACCAAAGCTATCTCACCGATGAGCATACCCCAAAGTACGGCACTATTACCTATGATAGAGAATAGCAGACTTTCATTACCAACCACGTAATAAGCAGTCAAGCCTGTCAGTGCCAAGGCCATGGTCATCCAGATGTACACCTTGTTCACTACGCTTGAAAACGCCAACGTTGTGTTGGTGTAACGTGTTTGCTCTACGGCATTGGGGTCATAACCATAGATATTGTTATTTTCTGACATAATCGCTTCAAATTAAATTACAAATGCAAAGTGTGTCCCATGCGCACCTTTTTGGTTTCAAGGTAACGCTTGTTGTACTTATTAGGTGTGATTTCGATGGGCACATTCTCGGTAATCTCTAAACCGTAAGCCTCAAGTCCCACACGCTTTACGGGATTATTAGTGAGCAAGCGCATCTTGTGTACGCCTAACATACCTAATATCTGCGCCCCCACGCCATAGTCGCGTTCGTCGGGGTCGTAGCCCAAATGTACGTTGGCATCGACCGTGTCATAGCCTTCTTCTTGCAACTTGTAAGCAGCTATCTTGGCCATAAGACCGATACCACGTCCTTCTTGATTTAGATAGAGCACAACACCCTTACCTTGCTCATCAATCATGCGCATGGCTTTGTGAAGCTGTTCACCGCAGTCGCAACGTTCTGAACCGAAGATGTCACCCGTCATACATGAAGAGTGAACGCGCACTAACACGGGTTCATCTTCCTTCCACTCTCCCTTAATGAGAGCAATGTGTTCAAGTCCGTTGCTCTTCTGACGGAAAGGAATCAAACGGAAGTGGCCGTACTCCGTAGGCATATCTACTTCTTCTCCTTGCTCTACCAAGCACTCCGTCTTGAGACGATAAGCAATGAGGTCCTTAATCGTGATGATGTGTAAGCCTTCGCGCTGGGCAAACTCTTGCAATTGGGGCATACGCGCCATTGTGCCGTCTTCGTTCAATATCTCGATTAAGCAAGCAGCAGGCTGCATGCCAGCCAAGCGAGCCAAGTCAACAGCAGCTTCGGTGTGTCCTGCACGTGCCAAGACGCCACGGTCTTGTGCATAAAGCGGATTGATGTGACCAGGGCGGCCGAAACTTTCGGGACGGCTATCGGGATTGGCCAAAGCACGAATGGTAGCTGCACGATCGTGGCAACTTACGCCCGTGGTGCAACCTTCAAGAAGGTCGACCGTTACGGTGAACGGAGTGCCCAACATGCTGGTGTTGGTCTGCACTTGATGTTCCAGTCCAAGTTGATTGCAACGTTCGATAGTGATAGGAGCGCAAAGCACACCGCGACCGTTGCGCAACATGAAGTTAACGTGTTCGGGGGTGGCTAACTCTGCAGCAAGAATAAGGTCGCCTTCGTTTTCGCGATCTTCATCGTCTACTACAATAACGAACTTACCATTCTTAAAATCCTCAATGGCCTCTTCTACGGAGGCAAGCTTAAATGAACTCATATATTTGTATATGCAAGTAGCTTTGTTAATAATCTATTCAGGAGCCTGTTCGGGCAATTTTAGTTGGCGTGCGCCTTCTTTGGGCAAAGGTAGTAATTCCTTTCCACTGTCGTCAACATTCTGTGGTGCATTTGACGAATTTGGAGTACCTTTTTCGTTTTTTTCAATCTTTTCTCCTCCCTTTGCGCGTTGATGATGTTTCCAAGCTTGCCAACCATAGTAGCCACCAACTGACAAAGCTGCGATGAGGACAAGAACGAATACGACACGTTTCGCCCAAAGCAGGACTTTCTTTCGACGCTGCGAAGTTGGAGTCAGAGAGGCCACAGGAGCTGGTGTTGCAGCATCATCATCACTTTCATCGGCCGATAGCGTTCCATTCAATACAGCTTGTAAGCGGTCGCAAGTACGGACGATGACACGCATATCGCGGAAGAGACGTAAACGGAAGCGCCATATACGGAACCATAATACAAGGCCTAACGGGAATACCACGCCTGCCACTATATTGAGCCAACGTTTGTGGAAAGGCGAAGTGTGTGCCCGCGTGAAGAGTATGGGCAACTTGTTAAGTTCGGCCAATACTTGGCGGTCTTTACTATTAGAGAGTTCCTCAACTATAGCCTCCATGCGACCGCTGAGTTGCTCCACCTCGGTGTCTTCTTGATAACGGAAGAAAATATTGAGGTAGTTCGGAGCACGATAGAGGTTTTTCCGTTTGTTATACAGTATGCAGTCTTGCTTGAGGGCTTCAATTTCGGTAGGAAGCACATCCAATCGTGGGTCATCAATAATCACCTCTTTACGGAAAATGTGACGCTTTGCAGGGAGTCCCAACAAGCGGTTAAAGAAGTGGCGATAAGCGTCGATGTTGAATACGACGGAGTCTTTGTTGGCCTTATAGGTAAAGAATACACCAAAGGGAGCAATGACGATAGAGCTAAACCACATACCAAACATCATGTTGACATTACCGTCACGCGCCATTTTCATACCCCACGTATAGACTACGTACCATACAATAAAGATTGCTACCGAAATAACCGTCGGCATACCCAAACCACCCTTACGAATAATCGCTCCTAAGGGCGCACCCACGAAGAAGAATAGCAAACAAGCTAATGAATAGGTTATTTTGTTATGCCACTCTACCCAGTGTGAGCGTATGGCTTTTACTTCGTCTTGCGTATTGACACTCTTCCAATCTAAGTCTGCCGTAGCAGACTGAACAGTGGTAAGCGCTTGCTGACGTGCGAACTGTATCTTGTCAGCACTCGTACGCGACATGAGCGTATCAAAGTTAAGAGTCTTTGCTGCTGCACGCGTCTGCAACAAGCGCATCATCTGCAACGAGTCGTTCTTACTTATTTTAAGGCGACGATAATAGGTAAGTTGTGCATCTTTGTAATACTGTCTGCCGAGCGAGTCAAGGTTGCGGCTCATTGAATCAACGCTTTGCTCTATCTGGCGCATATTCTTCGAGGTGGCCATACCCGAGAGCAAACTCTTATCCATCATATTGAAGTTGCTATCGAAGTCGATGAGCAACGTCTTAAAGATGAATGTTTCACGGTCGAAGGGTTCGTGTGCTCCATTTTGCATCATGGCTTGTGCACTCCCGGCCGACTGCAGACTTTCAAACTGCTCGCCGTCCCAAAGTTCTAGACGAAGGTGCTTTTTATCTTTAGTTATCTCCAAACGTGCTGAGTCGGCCAAAACAATCTGAGCACGATCAAAGCCTTGGTCTGTCTTATAAATAATGGTTTGATAGAGCATGCCCGTCTCAATATTCTTACGCTGAACGAATATATTGATATTGGGCACACCATTATAGAACACGCCTTCTGGTATCTCCACTGCTGGCGACTGTTGGCGCATACTGAAGAGCATGGTCTTCATTTCTACCTGCGCATTAGGAGATGCTACATTTTGAAAGTAGAAAGAGGCTCCTGACATCAGCAAGGCAAAGATAGCCAAAGGACGCATCACACGGATAAGGGGGATACCTGCTGCCTTTATTGCTAAGAGTTCAAACGACTCTCCCAAGTTGCCAAAGGTTATCAAGGAAGCCAATAGCACCGAAAGGGGTAAAGAGTCACGTACTAAGGTGATAGCCATATACCAATAAAACTTGGCTAACACATCAAACGTAAGTCCTTTTCCTATTAAATCATCCACGAACCTCCATGTAAACTGCATCATGAAGACGAAGAGCACGACAAAAAAGGCTCCAGCAAATATCAGCAGGAACTTCTTTAAGATATATATATCAAGTTTTTTAATGAGTGTCATTGCTATAGACAGAGCGAACTTGAGCGCAAGGCTCTTCGCATTGTTAATATTATCTGTGCAAAAATACAACTTTTTTCGCGCTTAACGGATATTTACGCATAAAGTAGTAGTGCAGATACTGCATCAAATTATAGTTTACCTAAACCCAAAACCTGAGCTGTTTACACATTCTTTCCTCTAACAAGGGAACTAAAAATACCTTATACAGCAATAAAGAAAAAGCAGTCACAACTTTCGTTGCAACTGCTTTAGTAGCGCGAGACAGGATTGAACTGTCGACCTCATGATTATGAATCATGCGCTCTAACCATCTGAGCTATCGCGCCATGCTTTAGCTTGCGAGTGTCATTGTTTCTCGTTTGCGAGTGCAAAGGTACAACAAATTTCATAAACACCAAACGTTTTCCTACTTTTTTTTGAAAAATATTTTCAAGAATATACACAAAGCAGCATATAAACTTCTGATTATCAGCAACATAAAGCAGCACAAGAAAATATATAAAAAAATGATACTGTAACGCATCGTACGTAGACTGTTTCAGATTTGTGTGTGTATAAACTGCTGCACAGAAAATACAAAATTAAGACAATTGGGTACTATCAAACGTTATATGCGTTTACACATAAAATTAAAGAATAGTAGAAAGCACAAACAACTTCCCTATTATTCAACTTTTACAAACGTTTATTTTAGAACATTTGTAAGTAATCAGTTCAGTTTTGTAGACATCTTCTACCCATTGGTCTATTAAGTCTACCCATTGGTCTATTAAAATTGCAAACACTGCAAGATATTTCGAATTTTGCAAAAAGAAAGTATTTCTTAACACATTCAGTCAAAATAATAGTCAAGTAGTACAATTAACAACAAAAGCAATGAACTATGAAGGAATTTATTTTATTATTGTCAATAATGACAAACACTTTCACAGCAAAGGCAAGTGACTACCCTTACCTTACTTTTGAGATGACAGATGGGACAAAAGTCTCCGTGCAGACATCATCGATATCAATCAATATTTCAAGTACAACGCTTACGGTAGGAGACCAAACATTCACGCTCACAAATCTCAGTAAGATGTACTTTTCCCCTACCAATCTGACAACCAACATCACGCCTATCACCGTGTCAGAGTGGAATGCCGTCACTGAGATTTACGACATCAATGGGCGTAAAGTTCGCAAAGAACAACTGCAAAAGGGCATATATGTAATAAGGAATAAGAAAGGTAACTATAAAATTGCAGCAAAATGAAAAGGACTATAGCACTTATGGCCACATCGATAATTACATCAGTAGCCTTGGCACAAACCCTTAACGTAACAGTAGGCAGCGTTACCTACCAGTTCCCAGCCTCGCAAACGGGCGAGATGACCTATACCGATGGCACTATGCTAACGATCATGAACAAGTCGTTTGTCCTTAGTGACATTTCAAACATAAAAGTGGACAACACAGAAGTGACAGACAACACTGTAAGCGTGGCTTATAATGGAAAGTCTGCCACCGTAACCGTGGCAGGGAATATTGCTCAGTATGTCACACCTACCGTTAGTGGTGCACACGTCAATATAGCGCAAAGTGAAGCCCCTGTTGACGAGATTACCTATTCTCTTTCAGGGACCTCGTCGGACGGCGAATTCTACATGTCTGGTACAAACAAAGCCACGATAGAGTTTAACGGACTGACGCTTACAAACCTAACCCCCGTAACCTCGGGTGCAGCCGTTCACATACAAGACGGCAAGCGAATAAAAGTAAAGGTGGTCAACGGGACTTCCAATACACTGACCGATGCCGTCAACGGTGAACAGAAAGGATGCCTCTACATCAAGGGGCATGCCGAATTTGCACAAAAGGGCACACTCAACATCATTGGCAACACAAAGCATGGCATCAAGACAGGCGAATACATGACCCTTAAGAATGCTACCCTCAACATCACCTCTGCCGCAGGCGATGGTATAAGTTGCAACCAATATTTCCTCATGGAAAGCGGCAACATCAACATTAGTGGCATCAGTGGCGACGGCATACAGTGCGACCTTGACGGTGACACCTCAACTGGCGAGACCACCGACCATGAGGATGAGAACAGCGGAAACATATACCTATCTGGCGGAACCATCAATGCCGATATCACCGCCACGGCTGCCAAAGGAGTTAAGGGTGATGGCAGCATGCTGATTTCTGGAGGTGTTATCACAATAAGAACTTCTGGTAATGGTAAATGGGACAGCGACGCTCAAGAAACGAAGGCTGCCTGTTGCCTCAGTTGCGACGGCAACATAAGCGTAAGCAGCGGAACACTCTCGCTAACAAGCACTGGTTCGGGCGGCAAGGGCATGAAATGCAATGGTGTGTTAACAGTTTCAGACGGCACTATCAATGTGGTGACCAGCGGAGGACTGT
The DNA here is from genome assembly GCA_050874425.1 of Alloprevotella sp. GTDB lineage: Bacteria > Bacteroidota > Bacteroidia > Bacteroidales > Bacteroidaceae > Alloprevotella. Next base: position 6,898 of record JBNMKQ010000040.1, on the reverse strand, counting down.
ACTATAATAACGGTGCAACTGAAAGCACCAACTACACGGGCAACACCGATCGCATAAGTAATAAATACTACTCTTCGCCCAAAGGAATAAAGGCTGGTCAGAAAACCGAGAGCGGCTCAAGCTATACTTACAGCGGCGGTATTGATATCATTGGTGGCACCCTTACCGTAACTACTAGCGGTCACAACGCCGAAGGCATCGAGAGCAAAAACTATCTAAATATATCCGACGGCCATATCACCGTGAACGCTTACGACGACGCTATCAATTCTGGGCAGGACATGACTATAACAGGCGGCAACATCTACGCACGAGGAATAGCCAATGATGGTCTCGATTCGAATGGCAACCTATACATAAAGGGGGGCGTGGTGTATGCTATCGGCACCACTTCGCCTGAGGTCGCTATTGATGCCAATAGTGAGGAGCAAAAAAAATTCTACTTCACTGGCGGCACACTTGTAGCTATTGGCGGACTGGAGTCTGGCTCAAGTCTCTCGCAGTCGTGCTACGCTTCGTCATCATGGAACAAGGATGCATGGTATGCTCTCTACAACGGCGACAATCTTGCACTTGCATTCAAAACACCAACGACTGGAGGCTCTACACTTGTAGTTTCCACATCTGGCACAACAACCTTAAAGTCGGGCGTAACCATAAGCGGTGGTACCGAATATTTTAGCGGTGTGGGCAACATTGGTGGCACCGTGAGCGGTGGCACCACCATAACCCTTTCGCAATATACAGCTAACGGCAATCAGGGAGGCAGCGGCAATCCAGGTGGCGGCAATCCCGGTGGAGGTAACCCTGGCGGAGGTGGAGGTCGTCCAGGTGGACATTGATGAATATTTGGCGTAATGTCAAAACTCATTTTTACTCAGATTTAGGAATAGATTAAAATAGGAGTTTAATCTACCCTAAAGCAACCCCTCCTCTACTATATGTTTCAAAACGCTCTGAATAGACATTTACGCTTATCTTTTAATTACGTATTAAAGTTTTGAATTTAGATAAACTGCAATTGGGCCTCACCCCCTACCCCCTCCCCCACAGGGAGGGGGAATAAGTCACTCTCACTTCTTGAGTTTTCTGTTGGTTTTCAACTAGAAACGCAGCAAGTACAGGTTACTTATTCCCCCTCCCCTGTGGGGGAGGGGGTTAGGGGGAGAGGCCCCATGTTAGACACACCATGCACCACGCAAAAGTGCAGCTAACACTTTTGCGTTAGCTGCACTTAAACGTTATAAATCGAATTCAAGCGTATTACTGAATACGGAAACGAATTGGGAGACGGAACCATACGGGAACGGGATGACCTTGCTGCTTAGCAGGTACGAAGCGGTGAAGCTTACGTACTACGGCTGCGGCTGCTTGGTCGCATTCCTTAGAAAGAGACTTCTCAACCTTAACGGCGCTTACAGAACCATCAACGTCTACCTTGAAACGAAGTACTACAGTACCCTGTAATTCTTGTTCCTGAGCGATAGCGGGGTAAACGAGGTTCTTGCTTACGAACTGAAGCAAAGCAGCTTCACCACCAGGATAAGTAGCCGGAACTTCTACGATTGCGTTATCAACTACTTCAGGTTCCTTGGGAGGAACAGTCGTACCACCAGCACGCTGGTTCTCCTTCAAGTCGTCGATGTTGATACCGCTGTTATCACCATTAGGGTTGGTGTAGTCTTGAGCAGCGATAGCAAACTTATTCTTGGTAACTTCATCCTGAGTCTTGAGTTCCTTAGAATGATCTACCTTATCGTCTTCAACGATCTTAGGAACGGTGAACTGAATAGAAGACTTTACGTTAACCTTTTCAACAGGCTTTTCGTATTCGAGTTCGGGTTCTTTCTTTTTAGGTTCTTCCTTCTTAGGTTCGTCCTTCTTCAATTCTTGAAGTTCGGTAACCTCTTCAGAAGCCATATCTTTGCCACTTGCCAATGCTTGCTCTACTGCTGACTTAGCCAACAGTGCTGCAGCCACTGCCACAATGGCGATGAGTACAATGATGATTGCACGGAGTTGGAACTTGCCTTTATTGGCGCGGTTACGATAAGCTCCGTACTCCTTGTTACGTCCTTCGAAGACCAAGTCACACCATTGTTTTGATGCTAAATCTATTTTAGACATATTGTTATACTTAGCTTATTGTTATTACTGCGCAGTGCCGTTCTTCAGAGCCTCAATCTTGAGTCTGTCACCGTCTGCAAACTTATCAATTACGTAACGACCAATGCTGCAAATCTGCATTTCGTCGAGCACCTGAATAAGGTTGTCATAAGTTGCCTTGTCAGAAGCCTTAATAATTACACTTGGAGTGTACTCAGCATTCTTAATCTTGTTCAACTCTTCCTTATACTGTGCCTTCTGCTTTTGCTCTTGCTGCACATTAGAGGTTGCCATACGAGCGTACTTGTCCTTCAATGCTTGTACAGCCTTTACAGCCTGAGGGTTGCTTTCGAGAAGCACCTTGCGGAGGCCATTCTTGCCATACGTAGTAGCGAACAATTTACCTTCGTCGGGGATATCAGTACCACCATCGGGTTTACCCTTGAAGTAGTACAGCGTGTTATTCTCATCGATGAGGATAGTAATAGCCTTTGAAGCGGCTACTTGGCTCTGATTTTCTTCTTTGAGGTCTTCCTTATCCGAAGGCATAGAGATTTCCATGGTCTGCGGTTTGAGAAGAGTTGTACAAAGCATGAAGAATGTCACGAGCAACATGATCATATCCACCATCGGCGTGAAGTCCACGCGCGAGTTCATCTTCTTTTGTTTACTTCCACCTAATTTTGCCATAACATTCAAATTTTAGTTTTCTACGCCTTTGAGTGAGGTAATCAAGTTGTAACGATTTTCCTCAATCTCGCGCAGAGAATCCATAACTCTTTTAATTACAGCGTAGGAAGTAGACTTATCAGCCTTAATTGCAATACGCATATTCTCGCCACACGCCTCACGGGCTGTGCTTACCCAGGTCTTCAGCTCATTGTTTACGCTGTCGCAAGGAATACCAGCTTCTTTACTCTTGGTGAGCAATTCATTCTTGTTGTCGCCACTGGCTAACCAACCATGAATGGTGTTGAGTGGTGTACCGAATGTAGGAGCCTGTGCAAATTCCTTCACTTCCTGTGGCGTAAGGCTCAACTTACCAGCCTCATTCATCGCATCAGCGAGCTTAGTAAGGCCTTCGGGAGAGTCCATTGTCATGAACACCTTGCCGTTCTTCTCTACGAAGATAGTGAGCAAGTTGGTAGAAGGAATCTTGATTTCAGAAACTGATCCAGGTGTTACCACCTTAATCGGTTCTTCCTTAACGAAAGTTGCAGTCAACATAAAGAAGGTAAGCAGCAGGACCATGACATCGCTCATAGGCGTCATGTCTATGAACGTATCTTGTTTTTTAATTTTAAAACGTCCCATGTCTTAAATACCTTTTTATGCGATTAGTGAGTTGCTGAGAAAGTTTCTACGATAGTGAAACCAACTTCGTCGAGGCTGAAAGTCAAGCGGTCGATCTTGTTAGTGTAGTAGTTGTAAGTAATAACGGCGAGCGCACCAGTTGCGATACCTGAAGCAGTATTAACAAGTGCCTCAGAGATACCTACTGAAAGTGCTGAAGAGTCAGCACCACCTTCGCCTGCACCCATTGCAGAGAATGACTTAATCATACCCAATACAGTACCGAACAAACCCATCAAAGTACCGAGTGTTACGATAGTACCGATGATAGGAAGGTTCTCTTGCATCATAGGCATTTCAAGAGCAGTAGCTTCTTCCAACTCCTTCTGGATTGAGAGCACCTTCTGTTCCTTAGTAAGAACGGTGTTTTCTTCCATTTCTTTGTACTTGCGGAGTGTAGCACCTACAACGTTTGCTACAGAACCACGTTGCTTGTCGCAAAGTTGCTGAGCCTTAACGAGGTCATTCTGACGAAGAGCTACCTTGATGTCGGCAACGAACTTAGTCAAGCTTGTACGGCCGTAAGCATTGCGGATAGCGAAGAAACGTTCGATAGCCAAAGCTACTACGGTTACAAACAAAGTCCAGATGATAGGTACAACGAAACCACCTTTGTAGACTGTACCGATGATACCAGCAGGTTCGTATGTGTTATCAGAGAGGAATGAGAACATTGCAGTGTCACCTTCAGTACCCTTGAAGTTGCCAAGGTAACCAGCACCGAAGAGGTAGAGTGCCAAAGCAATGAAGAAACATACGATGATTACGGCGAAACCTGACTTGATGCCGGTAAAGCCCTTTGATTGTTGTTTGGGTGCACCCTTAGGTGCGCTAGCATTTGTAGTTGCCATTGTTGTAAAAAATTAATTGTTTGTAGAAATTATAGTTGTTGAATTTCAATTAAATTGCCATATACGCTTTGCATACGGCCTTTTATTACGGGGCAAAGATAATACTTAAAAATACAATGACCGATATTTTACTCATTTTTTTTGGCTTTTATCGAAATCTGATACCTAAAAAAAGGAAAACATTTGTCATAACCCCTTAAAAGAGTGTTTATGCTTCATTTGGCGGTAAAAACGATGCATGAGGACATTGGTTTTACAAACTGCAATCCACCCCACACGATATGCAGCAGAAGTGCACAGGAAAAGGCTTAACGAAATGTTTTCCGTTAAGCCTTTTATATCTTTACTTCTCAAGGGCTACACTACCCGACCCTATCATTTGCCCATCGGCAAAGATGTAGGCGGAATAGGTGCCACCTCCTAAGAATTCACTTACTGGCACGTAGACAGTAGCATGTGCTTCCTGACCTGTATATTCAATCGTCTTGGCAGCAGAATAACCAATAGACTTATTCTCGTAATGGAAGCTTCCCGACTGATTAACTACTTGCTGACCGGGCTTAAGCAAGCGCACATAAATAGTACGATTGCCAGCTGCTGCAGTTACGTTGCGCGTAATCGTGAAAGAGACGGCGAAACGAGCGATATCCTTGCTCTTCTTGGCATTCTTGCCATTCTTCTTCAACGGAGCGACAGATACACCTGTGGCATTGAGTTGGGCCGCAATGGCTACTCGCTCATTGAGGTGAGAATTTTCGGCTTGAATGTTGGAGTTTTCCTGACGCACGCGCTCTGCATCGGCACGTGCCAAGTCGCGTTCGCCTATCAGCGTATGATTGATTTGCTGTAAGGAGTCAACCTGACGAATGTAGTCACGCAATACGGCACGAACCGTGGCCAATTCGCGCTTCAAACGCAAGATTTCAGCGGAACTATTGGCCTTGGTATTTTGCAATTCCTTGAGCAAAGCCTCTGCACGAGCTTGCTCTTGATTTAAGCGATTGACGAGTGAGTCGTCTTTCACACCTTTCTTCAATTCACCATACTGACTTGCAAACTCGGCATATTGGTTTTCCATTTCTTTCTTGTCGAGTTCTGCCAATTGGCGCAATTCGTTCAGTTCACGCTCTTTATCTTCTAACTTCTTCTTATCGCCATTGCAAGCTACGAAAGTGCTAAACAAAGATAACACCATAGCAACGAGCAATAAATGAGATAACTTTTTCATGTCTTACACCTAATATATAAGGAATGTGCAGATGCAATCAAATTGTCAAAAGGCACTTTTCTCACATCTGCACATTCTATCACAGATTGTATAAGGTTTAATTCTATTATTCAATCACTGTTGTCCAACCATGAACGTCAGGTTCTGTGCCATACTGAATGGCACGGAGGTGGGTATAGAGTTTTTCACTCCAAGGACCAGGTTTACCATCCTTTGAGATGACGTAGCTCTTATGATTTTCAAGGTCGTCAATCTTACGAATAGGACTAATAACAGCTGCTGTGCCACAAGCGCCAGCCTCTTCGAAGGTAGACAGTTCTTCTTCGGGAATAGGACGTACTTCTACTTCCATGCCTAAATCCTTAGCCAATTGCTGCAAACTGCGATTGGTGATAGAAGGTAGGATAGATGATGACTTCGGAGTGATGTACTTACCTTCTTTGATTCCAAAGAAGTTAGCAGCACCACATTCGTCAATGTACTTCTTCTCTTTTGCGTCCAAATAGAACTCTGAGGCATAACCTGCGTCGTGTGCCATTTTATTGGCAGCAAGACTGGCTGCATAGTTACCACCCACCTTATAACGTCCTGTTCCTAAGGGAGCTGCGCGATCGTATTCGCGAATGATAACGTAGTCGTTGGTAGCGAAACCGCCCTTGAAGTAAGGGCCTACGGGTGATACAAATATCATAAAGAGATATTCATCAGCAGGGTGAACGCCTACTTGTGCGCCTGTACCAATAAGCAACGGACGAATATAGAGAGATGCGCCACTTTCGTAAGGAGGAACGAAACGCTCGTTGAGTTTCACAACCTTCTTTACCATTTCTTCAAAGAGTTCGGTAGGAAGTTCGGGCATCAAGATACCACGGCAAGTGCTCTGCAAACGTTCGGCATTGTCCTTAATACGGAAAGCACGAATTTTGCCGTCAGGGCAGCGGAAGGCTTTCATACCCTCAAAGGCTTCTTGTCCGTAGTGAAGCGCTGTAGCTGCCATGTGTATGTTGATAACATCTGATGAAGATACTTCTATTTCTCCCCACTTGCCATTGCGATAATAGCAACGCACGTTATAGTCGGTTGGCATATACCCAAACTTTAGGTTTGCCCAATCTATATTTTCCATGTTTTTAGTTGTGTTATAGTTTAATTTGCCGACAAATTTAAACATTATATTCATAGAGTGTACGCAAAATGTTTTAGTTTTTGAGTTTTAACGAGAAAATTGAATAAAATAGGATATCGACAGGCTGCAGTTTATCGAAGAGTCCACGAACCACCCTAACGGCCTCACCCCCTAGTCCCCTCTCCTTGAGGAGAGGGGGAACAAGTCACCTTTTCTTGCTCATTTTCAGGAAAT
>JBNMKQ010000039.1:0-16426 GCA_050874425.1 Alloprevotella sp. | reverse complement strand
GCGCAATGCAAAATGAAAGTCAAAAAACTTTCATTTTCATTGCCGAGCCGCAGCCTATCTTATTTAAGTTTAGGATATAGATAAACTGCAATTGGGCCTCACCCCTAACCCCCTCTCCTTGAGGAGAGGGGGAACAAGTCACCTTTTCTTGCTCATTTTCAGGAAATATCTCAAGCAAGAAACTGGGGATAAAAAGGTAACTTCATTCCCCCTCTCCTCAAGGAGAGGGGGTTAGGGGGTGAGGCCCAATTGCAGTTGATGAGAACGCTAAAGCGCGTGCTCCCCCCGTTTTAGTCAAAACGTATATAAGGCGTAAGACGTTCAAAGTCTCTTTCATTGAATTCTTTATACAATCGAAGGTCGCGCCAGGAATGAATTGGGCCATACTGGCGTACATGGTTAACGATGACCTTTGTTTGCTCGTAACTAAGATAAGGGTGACGCACCAATTCTTTGAACGTGGCATGATTGATGCGCAGTTGTTTTACCTGTGGATTAGTCTCAAGGGTAAACCACCGCGAAAGTCCTGCAGGGAGTCCTTCGACATCAGCCAATTGGGCGGTGTTGACAAAGCCTCCTAAACGCTCGCGATACCTGACTATCTTTTGTGCGTAATAACTACCCACACCTGGTAGTTGCTTTAAAGCTGTAGTGTCAGAGCTATTAAGAGGCAAGGTGGTACCTTCAGACAGTTTGACTTGCTTTTCGTAGGTTACTTCTTCACCCTTTGGCACCCCATAATAGGACTCACGAGGAAAAGGTACATACTTTCCTCTTTGGTCAGCTTTAGCAATACGAATATAAGGGCGCAAACGCTGAAAATCGTCTTCAGAGAGTCCATAAAGCCGACGGAGGTCATCAGGCGAACGCCAACGACCTCTACGCTGACGATACTTCATCATGTTGTTCACTTGCCACCTACTGAAACCAATGCGTAACAAGGTAGCAGAGTCGGCATGATTAGGATCGAAAGGGAATAACTGTGTTGCTAAACGAGTGGGAGCATAGGATACATATTCCGACTTTCCTGTTCGCTCGATGGATTTAGCAGCCTCTGATAATGCTTTGCGTTCCTCCGTCGTCAACCCATCTGCGCGTTTCTCATCTCGCTGACATTGGGTCACACCAATCGCTACCGCTGCAACTATAAGCAACAACGATAGACATACGGCTGCTAACTGTAATTCATCTTTGCGAAAATGAAACATAAACTGCTGACTACTAATAGAAAATGTGAGAATGCGTGGTAAATGTGCAAATGTGCAAATGTGAGAATGTGCAAATATAAGAATGTGCAAATAATCTTCATTCCTTGCAACGTTTGAATATACAAAACACTATTCCATTTGCACATTCTCACATTTGCACATTTGCACATTTACACATTCTCATATTTGCACATTATTCTCCATAGGTATACCACCACCAATAGGTCTCCCCATAAGAATTGCGAAGCGTGTTGCAACGTATGGTGCGATTAGATATGGTATCACCCATATCGCTAAAGTCCTCAAAGTTGGCTTCTATACCACTATCTTGATAACGAACTATAGGTTGTGTTCGACTACGCTGGTAGAGCACTAAGGCTTGAGCAAAATAAGTAGGCAACTTGCCTTGCTGCACCTCACGCGGATAGAAACGAGCAATCTCTTGTGCAAAAAGGTCAAGTCTGCGCTCTAACAATAAGGCTGAGAGATAATAATCTACGGCAACATTGTTAGAGCTATGTCCCTTGAAAGCTGCTAACCAAGCGCAACGCTTAAAGTATTGTAATGGAGTCTCGTTCTCATGACGCGCACTACCCAATAGGCTTTCTTGATTACTTAATGAAAACAAGAGTCTTTGCTCCTCGTCATTAGGCAAGAGCAAACAAGAGGCTCCCCCCCTAACAGGCACCATTTGCTCAAAGACTTTATTACCAAGACCATGTTTATGAGTTGTAGCCATTAAATAGCAACGCATGGCAAACAAACGGGGCGACGTAGCGTATGACTTTTCACCCACCTTATAAGCTCTTTTGGGGTGAACGGACTGCAACGCTTGCGCTGTACGTAACTCATAATGAGTCAGATCGGTAACTCCATTGCCCACACCTACAAATAGGCACAATAAAATGAGTTGCAGCAAAGCGACATACGTTTTCTGACTAAAAGAACGCTGCGAAAACTTATCCGTCCACATCATTACACCTGATACTATAACGGCTGCAATTAACAACCCTATCTGATAATAGATGCTTACGAAGGGAGCGCTGGTTATAGCTGCTGCCCCCCACCCCACCACGACATAGGGTAAGCGATAATGAATAGTGCGCTTTTTTAATACCAACTCTGCACCATGCCCAACCAATACGAATAATAAGGTAAGAACGATTGCTACCATCCACGGCCAGGGGGTCATATAATGGCCTACCATGCTACTCATGATATAAGCTAATACGTCATACTGTGCATAGCGAAAGAAGAGCAAGAGAAAGAGTGCAAATACGTAACGAAACATTTTACTTTTGCTTAAATACGAAAAAAGAAATGAGGCTACAAAGCTACCCTACCCCTTACAGGTGGCAACGTTTATAACCTCATTATTTTCTTTTGTGTGTAACTAAACTGCTTACTTAGCAGGAGTTGCAGGAGCTGCGGGAGCTGCAGGAGTTGCAGGAGCTGCGGGTGCAGTAGGTGCTGCCTTTGTGCCCATTACGACAGAGTCAACTGCTGACTGACGAGGAGCGAAGAAGATAGTAGCAACAGAGATTACTACTAATACACCAGCAAGTGTCCAAGTGGCCTTTTCAACAACGTCAGTTGTCTTGCGCACACCCATAATTTGGTTTGAAGCAGAGAAGTTAGAAGCCAAACCGCCACCCTTAGATTCTTGAATGCTCACAATGAACACCAACAAGATAGCAACGATTACAGCCAAGATAACGAGTACTGAATACATTTTCTTTTATTTTTTGTTTTTATTATTTGCTTTAACCGATAGTAAATCACACACCTTATGCTGAAAGCCGTTGCCTCGCAGCGCCTCAACACTTTGCGTTAGCTCGCTTTAGAACAACTTTTGCAAGAAAGCGGCCAAAACGCTACAAATCATAACAAATACTACGTACATAGGCGTAAGGTGTTTATCGTTGTTTACTCTTTGCTGTGATTCTTATTAACAATAAGTTTTTGTAAGAATCGTATTTGGTCTGCAAAGTAACTACTTTTTTTCGGATTATTCAAGTTTACCTTGCGTATAATTTCGAGCGCCTTCTCATATCGCTGCTGTTTGATATAGATTTTGGCCAATGTCATGGTTAAATAGCCATCTTCTGCACCATCATCGGTCTCGTCACTATCGTCTGTCACCTCAGGCGTATACTCAGGTTGTTCCTGTAATTGAATACGCTCAGGCTTGTTCTCGATAAAGTCGTCGATAAGTTCAGCACTGCGGTCAGAGGCTGGTTCTTTTGTTTCTTCTTGAGTGGGTTCAGCATCGTCCAAGTCCAAGAGAAAAGCGGCATAGTCGCCATGCGCATCGGCCGCCGTAGGTTTGCGGTGTGGAGACTGAGGTGCATCTTCTGAAGCAGTGGTGCGTAAAAAGTCATCAATGAGTGACTGCGTTCGGTCACCCTCTGGTGCACGTTCCTCTTCCTTATGCAAGGGAGTGGGCTGAATTTCGTAGTTAGCCCCTTCTACCATTTTGAACAACACACGGCGGTCGGGCAAATAGAGTGCTGCACGTCGCAATTCCTCACCAAATGAAGGATCGTGCAATAAGAAGAGATTCTTCAGAAACAAGAGTCGGGCCACCTGATAGTACGGATATTTGGCTACGAGTTCGCGCAACCCGTAGAGCGTATCCTTATTTAAGCGTTCAGGATGATTGATAAGCTCGGCTATTGTGTCCATTAATGTATAGTTGTTTTACGTTATAAGGTATAATAGAAATTACCAATCGGCCACTGTGGCATTGAATATTTGGTCACAAAGGTCGTTAATCATTTCGGTAACGAGACTTTCTTGCACAGCTGTCAACTGTTGGGTTGAGTCGTATTGACTCGTAGCTGAAAATTGTTTTTCCCACTGCTGATTGGTCTTAGAATTGACAAAACGTATATTGACCGTTATACGCAATTGCACTTGTGAGGCATAACCATCGGCTGAAATGCCTTTGTTAAACTGATCGTAACTAACAATCTCGCCCGCCAAATGTATGTCACCATTGCGCTTTACGAGTCGCAGACGCGTTTGGTTGGCATAAACGTCCTGCAGTTTATTATTCAGCATGGCCTCCATGGGGGCCCAACCATAAGGGGCGCGATTGGCTATCTTATCGATTTGAATGGTTTTAATCAAATCGTAATTGATGCTAGTACCCGTAAACTTGTATTGCACGGTGCAAGCCGTCAACAAGGCGAATAGTGCGATGGGAATTAAGAGATATAATACTTTGCGCATCATTCTAATCCGTATTCTTTAATTTTACGATAAAGGGTGCGCTCTGATATGCCTAACTGTTCAGCCGCAGCTTTGCGTCGACCATTGTTTACATCAAGTGCACGGCGAATCATGTCGCGCTCCAAGTCGTCGAGCGACTGAGGCATTTTACCTTCATGGCCTTCGGGTGAAGCGCTCATAGAAAGCACGGAGCTATCTAAAGTTGGTTGTTCGTCCTCCTTCACCTCTTCGGCTTCCCAATAAGGCACGCTGGCATCGACTGAAGAGCGTTGCCCAAACTTCACCGAAGGATTATGATCGTCATAAAGTACAGCATCATGTCGTGGTGAGACTGAGGGTTGTGGCAGATGTTCTATTTCTGAACCACTACCGCCTCTTTGCTGATAGACATAACGTTTTAAGTCGGCCACTTCGCGACGAAGATCAAACAATATTTGATACAGCAACTCGCGTTCAGACTCAAAGCTATGCGTTTCTTTAGCTGGTGTGCCTACCGTTACTAGTTGTTTGCTATGTGATTCTGTAGGCAAATAATGGCTCAAGACATCAGGAGTTATGTCGCGCTGCTCGGCCGTGACGCTCATATTCTCGGCTAAATTCTTTAATTGGCGCACATTACCTGGCCACGAATAAGCTAAGAGCATACGTTGTGCATCGTCATTTAAGCGCACTGGCGGCATCTTGTACTTTTCGCTCATATCGAGTGCAAACTTACGGAAGAGTAAGGCGGCATCGTCACCACGCTCGCGCAAGGCTGGCACGGATATAGACACGGTGTTGAGTCGATAGTAAAGGTCCTCACGAAATTTACCTTCGGCTATAGCCTTTTCCATGTTTACGTTGGTAGCAGCCACGATGCGCACATCGGTTTTACGCACTTCGCTCGAACCGACACGAATGTATTCACCCGTTTCGAGCACACGTAGGAGTCGAGCTTGCGTTTGTAAGGGCAGTTCCCCTACTTCATCGAGGAAGAGCGTACCACCATTGGCAGCGGCGAAATAACCCTCACGTTGTTCTACAGCACCCGTGAAAGCCCCCTTCTCATGCCCGAAGAGTTCGGAGTCGATTGTTCCTTCTGGAATAGCTCCACAGTTGACGGCAAAGTACTTCTTATTCTTACGTAAACTATGGTCATGAATAATGCGTGGGAAAGATTCCTTACCCACACCATTCTCACCTACGACCAATACAGAGAGGTCGACAGGCGCTATTTTAAGGGCTATCTCGATAGCACGATTCAGTGCTTCGCAATTCCCCACTATTCCATAACGCTGCTTAACGCGCAAAACCGCTGAATTATCCATACCATTGGGTTGTTTGCCTACAAAGTTAGACATTTTATGCGAAAAGTAGAATGATTGCTCTCTTTTCTACTTCAGTTCATCACTACTGATACCTAATGCCGACATGAGCGAATAGCCTAATATTTCTTGTGAAAAGCCTTGTCCCGTCTGAGGTTCCATAGTGAATAGGGTGATTTGCTTACCGTCTGTTTGACTACAGATATCTTTTACAGCCTGACCATAAGCACGCATATCTCCCACAACCATAAGTCGTTCTACTTCTTTGACATCGGCCAACATCGTGAGCGACTGCAAGAAGAACTCATCTGCATTGACTACCTCTTCTACGGGGAAAGCAAAGAGACTGATATGTCCTAAATTGTCGTCAAATGATAAGCCATTAATATCGTCAGCAAAGCGCGATGGCTGAAAGTACTGTAACACAGTCTTTTCTTTGGAGTGTAAAAAATGCACTTGCACTTCATTCTTTCCAGGACGCACTCCCCCATCAAGCAGCACACAGTCCACCCAGTGACAAAGGTCAGCCACTGATATGCGACGGTTCAACATTCGCCCAAAATTCTCAATAAGGTCGAGCGCTAACGTATCTAAATAATCGGCATCTACGAGAACTACCGTAGGTGCCCACTTCGTTTCTTGCATAACTGGAGTTGTAAAAAAGTGAAGTAATTAATCTTCGTCATCAAAGTCGAAGTCATCGTCTAAGAACATAGGCGTGTCTTCTGCAAACTCGTCTAAAGCACGACGATCTTTTTTGGTGGGACGTCCTGTACCACGCGCACGATTGACAAAACCACTAATTTTGCTCATTTCAAGCAGTTCATATTGGTCGGGCGAGGTGATATTTTCAAGCACATCGGGCAATAACTTTGCTCCTACGCGCTTTTCAATGGCTTGTTTTACGCGAAAGGTATAGGTAATGGGGCTTTTTTTTACGCCCACTTTATCGCCTTCTTTTACAGTACGTGCAGGTTTTGCCTGTGCACCATTAATAGTTACACGTCCGTTTTTACAAGCATCAGCCGCTAAAGTACGCGTTTTATAAATACGGGCAGCCCACAACCATTTATCTAAACGAGCTTCCATTGCGCTTCACTACGTTTTACTTATTATTAAACTGATTCATGGCAATATTGATGCCTGCCAAACAGTATGTTTTCACAGCTTCACCTGCCACTTGCAAGCGCTCGCCCATTATCTTTAGGTCTTCCTCACCAAACTCACCCAACACATAGTCTACTTGTCCGCCTCGTGGGAAGTCATTACCTATACCAAAGCGCAAACGAGCATACTTCTGTGTGCCCAGTACAGAGGCAATGTGTTTCAAACCATTATGTCCGCCATCACTTCCACTGGGCTTTAAGCGCATGTGGCCAAAAGGCAACGAAAGGTCGTCTACCACTACAAGCACACGCTCGACAGGTATCTTGAGTTCATTCATCCAATAACGAACGGCATTACCCGAAAGGTTCATATAAGTGGAAGGCTTTAGCAACGTGAGCGTTTGATTTTTCACCTTTAAGGTGGCAACAAAGCCATAGCGTTTATCATCAAAGGTTACGCCACCCGCTTTAGCCAAAGCATCAACTACGCGGAAACCTATATTATGACGCGTATTGGCATATTCATCGCCTATATTACCTAAACCTACTATTAAATAGTTCATCTGTTAACGATGCAATAAATTAAGGGTTAAGCGTTAGAGATTAATTGCAACCTGACGGCCACCCTACTCTTAAACGCTTAACCCCTAATGTAAACGAATATTTTCTACTAATGAAATTCGGCTAAAATTACTCAGCAGCAGCGGCAGCAGCGGCGGCAGCAGCACGAGTCATCTTAACAGCGCATACGATAACTTCCTTAGGAGTTACCATTTCAAGACCTTCGTAGTGCAAGTCACCAGCCTTGATAGTCTTACCAAGCTGAAGAGCTGTTACGTCAACGAAGAGCTTCTCAGGAATCTGATCGTACAAAGCACGTACATTGAGCTTACGTACCATCATCATCAAGCGACCACCGGCACGTACACCAGCTGCCAAACCTTGAGCCTGAACGGGTACACCCATAACGATGGGCTTCTCAGCGTGTACTTCATAGAAGTCTACGTGAAGAACGTTGTCCTTTACAGGGTGGAACTGAACTTCCTTCAATACTGCCTTGTGATCAACGCCATCGATGTTGATGTCAACGAGGTAGATGTGGGGAGTGTAGATGAGCTTGTTGATTTCCTTCTCATTTACAGTGAAGTGGATAGCTACGGGAGCACCGTTCTCGTCCTTCTTCTCACCATAGATTACGCAAGGTACGTTACCATTCTTACGAATTTCCTTTGTGGCCTTCTTGCCAAGCTCAGTACGTGCAGTACCGTTGATTGAAATTTGCTTCATTTCTTTGTTGTAATTAATTTGTGTTACTCTAAATTAAGTTTCTACTCACACTTAAATACTAACGCACCAAACGCAGCATTTAAAGGAGTTTCGCTCGCTTAATTCGCCATCACACGTAAGGCTTTTTCAGCCTGTGCAGGACAAATCGGGTGCAAAAGTACACTTTTTTACTTAAACGACAAAGCGTTAACGACACTTTTGCCTTGAATACGTTAAAATTCTATATCTATTTTATAGTTACCTTCAGCGTCTTCTACCTCTACGACGCGACCTTCTTCTTGCAATGGTCCACTCCAATCATTAGCATAACTATGTTGCGGCACATTACTCTGTGCATAATTGGCAGCTTCGCTAAATGCAGCAAGAAACTTGTTGAGGTCCTCACGATAGAGGAATATCTTATGCTTTTCAAACACAGGATGGGCAGCGTCACCTTGTTCTTTTAACCGTTTGCTTTCGGTGAGTGAAAGGTAAAGTTCTCCCTTACGATCTTTCTTCACGTCTATATAATAGATGCGCTTGCCAGCCTTTACTGTTTTAGAGAACAGTATTTCACTATCAACACGCTCTTTGCCTTGCTTAGGTTCGTTTTCCATGATATTTTGACGGTTTTTATTGTTTTTAATCATTTTACCGCCTCAAAATTGCATCTTTTTTTTGAATACAACAAGATTTGCTATAATAAAAAAGCAAATCAACTTATTATATCTTAAAAAACATCAATACAACATCCACCTTTCAATCCTCATTTTACCATTTCGCCACGTAGCTTATAAAATAGCTGCTTTTCGTCGTGTGTACTCAACGATTCATAGTCTGATAAGCGTTGCACAATACGTTTCTTGTGACCAAACACATTTTGTGGACTAGTGTTTAACAACACAGCAATTTGTTTACTCGGTATGCCAATACATAATAAATAGAGCATTTTGCGCTGCCGGTCGGGCACTTCTGGCCATAAGCGTTTTATATTTACCGACAATTGTGGGAATATAACATCTACAGCTTGCACTAACATTCCCCATAGTTGAGTAGGCATTTCTCCATCAACATCTAGCAATCGCTGCTTTAGATTGGGAAAATAGGCGGTTGCCTGTTGATAGTCATTATCGTGCAGTTGCTGCAATTCGGCTTGAAGCGACATTGTCGTTTCTTGCATATTGTCTATTATGATTTGTTTTGCCGAAATTTCTTTCTGATGCTGTAATTTGTTTTGAATGAACCAAAGAGCCAATATTACAACCATCATCAACATTGCACCACATATCAAAAAGGCAACGAACAATGTTTGCTTACTCTTTCGTTCAGCCACCATAACCTTACGTTGTTGTAACTGATAATTATAAGTACTACTAGCCTTACCCATTTGCTGCAACTCAATATGTTGCATTACTGAGTCGGTCAACTCTTGATACAACTTAGCATAATTCATTCCGTTTCGTGCATCGTTCTTTTTTATGCTTAATTGCAATAAATGTTTTGCTGCATTTTGGCTTTGTACTAGTTGCTCGCTTTGCAACACTTTGTGCCAATAGGACATCGCTGAATTGATATCTTGTTTATATTCATATAAAAGTGCTTTTGCTTCATTGAGTGCCACCACTTTATCAACTGATAGTGCTTCTTCATTGATATTTAACAATAGAGGTTCATACAAACATACCTTTGCTTCGTCTTTCAACAAAATGTACAAAGGCAATAACTTAGTCACTATTTCATTTCGCTTTTGCGCAGATAGCCCCTTCTGCTTGTATAATTTTTCGAAATAGGAGATAGCTGTTTGGTATTGATGCAACTCTTTATAATTATTTGCTAACAACCCATCAATCACATTCTTACCATAGGGTATTTGTTTTTCTGCTTCAAGCAACACATTTACTGCCGATTGATACATTTGTGTTTGCTCATAACACTTTGCCAACTGAACATAGCTACGTAAAGTCACCGCATTATTATTCAATTTACATCGCTTTGCCTCATCAATTGTTCGTACATAATATTCAGCTGCCTGCGGTATATCACCTATATCACGATAAGCTCCGCCTTTCAAATATAACGACAATATATAAAGGCTATCTACTCCCATACGCCCATAAGATTCAAACAAAAGCTCTGCCCTCTGCAAAGGAATCGTGCCATGATGAGCTTCATCATCTGCATAAGTTTTATACAACCAATAATATAAACGACTGGCAGACTTCATGTTTAATGTATCGGCCGACATCACGTCTAAAAAGTTTGCTGCTTTTTGTGGATCCTTTTCTATATACGACACGGCTTTATAAAAAGAGTCAGACATATCGGCCTTTGTACGTCTATTGCACGCTGCAAAAGCTATTATAGATAGTATTAAGAGTAGGTTTAGAATTTGCTTCATGTGAAAGATGTTAGATTTTACATCGCAAATGTAATATTTTTTTATCAAACATTGTTTTTCTCAATTGAATGATTTTCAATTAGTTTTTGTCTATTTATAAACTTTGATAAACTTTTTATGAAATAAAAACACGTTGAATTTACAAAAGTTTATTGCTTTAAAAACTCAATGTTTACTTTTGCAGCGTACAAAAATTCCGGAACGTGTACGAAACAACGCGGATGCCGAAAAGCGATAACAGAGTAAGCACAACCTAAACATTTACTTTTATCATGAAAGCTAAAATGTTACTGATTAGTGCTTTTATAATAGCACTATTCACTTTTGCAGCTTGTTCTGACGACAACGAACTAACTTACAGCTGCAACCCTCAAGCAGACACTTGGGTTAAAAAAAATCTTACAAAGGTGAGAAGCATGAACCGAAGCGATTGGAAAAAGATTAACCAAGAGTATAGCCTCGCTGCTTATCGTGCCTTCACCCCCAATCAAAAACTTGCCTTTTGGAAGGATAAGTTCAACGAAGTTAGCCAAATGCAATGGACAGCTAAAGAGAAACTCCACATTGCGAAAGCACTTGCCTTTATTGTTAGTCACAAAGATTTCTTTTCGGACGAAGCTTTAAATGACGAACAACTAAATGAACTTGAACTCTTCTTTCATAAATGGAAGGAAGATGCTATCAACCAACTCGGTTGGAGTAAAGAACTATGTTTTGCAATAGCTGGCAATGGTGGAACCCTTATCAATAAAAAAGGCGAAATTGCCACACAAATCACAACGGAACCTACAAAGCCAAGCCTTGGATATGATGACAATCTAAAAAAGCGAGACTGTAATTGTAATACAGGATATCTCTCTGATTTTTGCATCACGGATGGGCCATGTGATAAAGCAGACTGCAACGTATCCGAAGATGGATGTGGATGGGTCCTTGTTATGAAATGTAATGGTAGATGCTCAAGATTTGAATTATGAATATCACAAATAAAAGAGCCTTTTGGTACTCATTTAGTGTTTCATTAGTCGCATTTTTGACTTCTGAATGGTGGGTAAGCTCAATCAACTTTTACTTAAGTAATTGCATTACTGCTATTTGTACATTTGCTATGACTTTTATTTGCTTAGAGCACTTTAAAGTTGACGGCAAAACCAAATACTTGCTCGTTTGCACAGGTGTATTTTTAGGTCGTAGTATATTACAAATACCTATACACATCTTTGCATTTACAGATAGCCTTCATGCACTTTTTTTCTTGATTACAACAATCGTAAATACAATATTAGCAGCTGTTTGTTACAAAGAAAAGAAACTTACAACTTTTATTTTGTGCTTCATTGTATTTCTACTCATGACAACACTGGTAAGTCAAACATGGTCTGAAGCAATAAGCATTAAAATGGGGATTACCGACTAATTATTAATCGTAGGTATGCTGCACCATTAAGTGCAACATACCTACATAAAACTTTTACATATCATGAAATTTAAATATTTTATACTATCGCTCCTGATGCTATCTTGCAACACAAAAGAGTCTGACACAACATTTAAACAAGACGGACCACTTGTTACACAGAATTACAAGTACAACTTTGGAAGCGTTAACAAAAAAGACAACCCCACCATCGATTTTTCATTTACGGTAGAAAACTCAAGTGATTCGACAATCCACATCGATAATACAGAGGTTTCATGCAACTGCCTTTCTATAACTGACACAATTTCATCAATTGCTCCACACAAAAGCATTATTTTACATGGTTTTATCACCACGAAAGAACAAAGTGGCGATTTAAATAAGTCCATCTTTATCAACTACAACAAGAATCAAGTGCTACTACTCAGAGTTAAAGGTACAATAAAAGAATGAAGCAACAAATAACCAAATTTGCAGCATTTGTAATTGGTATTGTTTATCTTTTATCTGGGATTAGCAAATGGATCGATAATGCTTCAACCTCACTTAAGGTAAACGAATACGCGATGGGATTCAATATAGAGATTTCACCCATAATTATTGATTCTATATCCATCGTATTAGTATACACAGAAATCTTAATTGGGCTTTGTATCCTTATAAATTGCTTTAAAAAGATTGCTTTACAATTGGCTTTTATCATGACTGGAATATTCGGCATCATAACCCTTTTAGCTGCCACCTCTAACACGATGAACGAATGTGGATGTTTCGGAAGTTTCCTTCATCTCACATTATGGCAATCGTTTACAAAGAATATTTTGTTACTGATAATTTCGGGCATAGCACTCCTAAGCCACAAGTTCAGTAATCTGCATTCAAAAAAGACTATATTGATTGTTTGTTTATCTTCAGCATTGATGTTATATGGCATGGTCTTTTGTCAACCATTACATAATACGAACAACATCAAAATCTATTCCAAACTCTCTAAAACAGAGAACGGGAAATACAAAGTGCCAATTGAAATTACACTTGAGGGCGAAGACGTAGAACTCAATCAAATAAAAGATACAACAATCTTTGTTGTTATAAGAAAGCCCTACAAACTCTCATCAAAGCAAATTTCTAGCATTATTAATACAACAGCACATATAAGTATTGACAAGGCCTTTTACATCATCACAACTAAAGAGAATGATGTCAATACTCCTTATCAAAACTTTAAAATAGCTTATACTGACAATCATACATTAGAAGAACTCATTCAATTTAACATCGGAATTATCGCTATAAGTAATGGCATCTTAATTGGCAAATGGCAACAAAACGCCCTACGCACTCAAAAAGAGCCACATACTTTAGCAGACTTATTCCCTTAAAACAAAAAAATGACAATAACAATGGAAGTTACAAAGAAAAAAGCCTTTTGGATGACCTTTGGGATATCACTTTTAACCTACGGCATTTTTGAATGGTGGCCAATGTCAATAAACGAATATTTAGCTGGTTTCATCAACGTGTTTTGCCACTTTCTACTTACTTGGATATGCTTAACAAAAATCAAAGTTGACGGCAAGACGAATTACATTTTGTTATGCTGCGCTCTCCTTTTGGGAAGATGGTTACCACAAATCCCCTTACACCTATTTTTCTTCTTGGATACTATCTATGACATGTACATGCTGGTACTTACTGCAATAGCCATCATGTTAGCGGCTTTTTGTCAACATGACAAAAGGTTGTCCACTTACTTGCTTAGCTTCGCAATCATCATCATCATGACCATTCCTGTACACCATAAATGGATTCGAGCCATTGACTTTAAGATGGGACTAGCCGTAATGAAATAATAAACATTAGAGACCTTATTGCATGTTTCATGTTTCAGTTTTTTGTTTATAACGCATTGATTATCAATAGCAATAAAAGGTGAAACATTGAAATTCTATGTTTCATTTTATGTTTCAATGTTTCATTTTTATGTTTCATCTTGCTTAAAAAACTTACATCAAAGAAAAATCTAAAACACCGTGGGAGAAAATCAAAACATAGTGCAAGAGAGAGCAAACCTTGGTGCAAGAGATTTCAAACCTTGGTGCAAGAGATACGACTGAAAGGTTGAAATATAAAGTGAAACGTTAGGGTATTACATTTCACCCACAGAAAAGACTGATAATCAATGAGTTATAAAGCAAAAATAAAACATGAAATATAAAAACGGGAAAGGTAAAATATATGTAAGGAAATGTGTGCATTCTTGAACCGAAGCTGTATTTGATAAACTGCAATTGAGCCTCACCCCCTACCCCCCTCTCCTTGAGGAGAGGGGGAATGAAGTTACCTTTTTCTCGCCCAGTTTCTTGCTTGAGATATTTCCTGAAAATGAGCAAGAAAAGGTGACTTATTCCCCCCTCTCCTCAAGGAGGGGGGGGGAGGGGGTGAGGCCCAATTGCAGTTTATACATATCATTAAACGCAATATTACCCATACGATTCGTTATAGAGCATTTTTCTTTTCACTGCGCTCGCCTTGCACTATCTTTACATAAGATAGGCGGCGGCTCGGCAATGAAAATAAAAAACGCGTTTTTTTCTTTTCATTGCGCTCGCCTTGCACTATCTTTGCACACACAATGATAAATGAACAATATCCGTCTAAACTCTTAGAACAGGCCGTGCAAGAATTAACACGACTGCCCGGAGTGGGACGTAAAACAGCTTTGCGCTACGCACTCTACTTACTGGCACAAAATAAAGATACCGTTCATAACTTTAGCAATAGCCTAACACACTTACGCGACGATGTAAAACACTGCAAAGTTTGCCACAACATCTCCGACACCGAAGTATGCGACATCTGTAGCAATACGCAACGTGACCGAACGACAATCTGTGTGGTTGAAAACATTCACAGCGTAATGTCGATAGAGAACACGGGACAATATCACGGACTTTATCACGTACTAGGAGGCGTTATCTCACCAATGGACGGCATCGGCCCCTCAAATCTCGAACTAGACTCTCTCTTTAAACGAGTGGAGGAAGGCGGGATCAATGAGATTATTTTAGCACTTAACCCTACGATGGAGGGCGATACGACGAACTTTTACATTTCAAGACGTTTAGCCGACACGAAAGTGAAACTATCAGTGTTGGCCAGAGGGGTCAGCGTAGGCGATGACCTTGAATATACGGACGAAGTAACCCTTGGACGCTCCATTCTTGGACGCACTCCTTTAAAATAAATAATAATAACAACGAACATGACCAACCATACTACTTCAAGCAAAGGCTTAATACTTGCACGTACCTTATATATAAGCGTATGGGCAGCTGCGGCTATCTTTGCACTTTTATGCGAAAACGACTTACTACCTATCGGATACGTAACGGCCAACGCACAGACAGAATATATGCTCAATCTGCTTTGCATCGTACTAACACTCACATGCACTTGGGGCAGTCTACGACTTTTTGCTACAAAGAAAGTACGCAACAGCATTTCAAATAAGACGAACGGACTGCGTAATTGGAACTTGCTGCGCACCTCTATCTTAGCTTTCAGCATCATCGTCAACCTTATCACTTACTACGGATTGGCTAATAGTACAAGTGCATTGTTCTGCCTGCTGATAACGCTCGCAGGATTTGTCTTTTGTTGGCCAAAACATAATGAGACAAACTAACATAGCACTCCATTATGCTACTACGCCCTCTCGAACCTGAAGATTTAGAACTGCTCTACTCTATCGAAAACGACGAGAACCTCTGGAACTGTTCTAACGCTGACGGCCCCTTCTCGCACTACGTATTAAAGAAGTACATAGCCGAAGCTGCCACCATTCATGAATGTGGGCAACTGCGCTTAGCTATTGACATCGCACTCGACAAAACGAATTGTCCGTCATGCCCCATAGGCCTTATCGACTTAACCAACTACAATGCTTTGGCCGCAAGAGCTGAAGTGGGCATCACACTGCTTAAAGAACATAGAGGAAAAGGATACGGAACAAAAGCACTTCAGCTCATCGAAAAGTTTGCAGTCGAAAGACTGCGCATTCATTCACTACACGCCTACGTTTCGCCACACAACACCTCGTCTATGCAACTCTTCGAAAAGGCCAACTATAAAATGATTGCTAAACTGCCCGACTGGCACTACAATAAGGGCAAATACGAAGAAATTGCACTTTTCTTGAAGATTTTTTGAAAAAAAACAGTAAAACATTTGGTACTTCATAAAAAAGTCGTACCTTTGCACTCGCAATCGGGAAACAACGATACACAACGAAAGCAATTATATAAAAGAAGTTGAATGGTGTGTTAGTTCAGCTGGTTAGAATACATGCCTGTCACGCATGGGGTCACGGGTTCGAGTCCCGTACACACCGCACATTCAATACGCTTTGGTACCCTGACCGAGTGGCTAGGTAGCGGTCTGCGAAACCGTGTACAGCAGTTCGAATCTGCTGGGTACCTCATTTAGAG
>JBNMKQ010000038.1:0-16807 GCA_050874425.1 Alloprevotella sp. | reverse complement strand
GATTAAGAGTCAGTTGCTCTACCAACTGAGCTAAGAGTGCAAAATAATTTGCTTGATAAGTACACTCTCAGGGGTTCGAACCCTGGACCCACGGATTAAGAGTCAGTTGCTCTACCAACTGAGCTAAGAGTGCATTTTGCAAAAACCGGAAATGATTGGCGTATGAAAAAATCCTTTGTACACTCTCAGGGGTTCGAACCCTGGACCCACTGATTAAGAGTCAGTTGCTCTACCAACTGAGCTAAGAGTGCAAGTCTCATTTCCGTTTTGCGAGTGCAAAGGTATTACATTATGGCTTACCAACCAAATGTTTTTGCGGTTTTTTTATCCTAAATCCTAAACATTATTTCTTTGCTTGTTGAAAATCAATGATTTGTGTATGATATTTTTTTTGCTAATTAAGTTACTCTTAAGCACGCGTGTCGTAAATAAAGTCTTACAGTTTGGTAAAAAATAGAGCATATTTGGCTTTCCTAAGGTTCTATTTTGTAGAACTTTGAGGAAATCAAATATGCTCTTTGAAATTTTACTGAATAGCAATATTTAATATTCAGTAGTTTCGCATTTATTGTGCGACTTTCTTGCCATCAATAATATTGACATTACCCTTTTGAGGCGTAGCCAGGCGGCGACCTGAGATGTCGTAGATTGTAGCATTGGTGTTGATGAACGGATTGTTCACCTCGCCAATCGCTGTGGTAGGACCTTTTGGATCGTCGGGAGTGGGCAATAGATCAAAGTTTCCATTGTCTACACCATCAATTACGAATACCGAAGAGGCGGGGAAGGTGAAGGTTATTTCTTTATCTACATCAATCGGTGTGTTTAAGTCGATGCCCTTCAAGCCGCCGTCAACAGCAATCTTTTGATCAGCAAAGGCACTGCTGAGCGTAATGGTCGTTTGTAATGAAGCAGGAATGTCGAACACCTTGCGCAAAGTGGTGGTCAAAGTACGCTCGTTTACGTCGGGGTTACGCAATGTGAGTGTAGTCTTCTTACCATTCCATGCAGCCCAACCGTAAGGATTGACTTTGCTGCCGTCCCAAGGATTACCGCCTACCCAGTGAATGTCGGGCAATACATCAGCATTGCGCTCTTGCCATTCCATGCAGTCGGCTAAGTCTTTCCATAAAGCACCAGCCTTGCCGCTGTTGTCCTTAATTTCGTCCATTAATGAGTAGTCGGTGTAAAGCTCTACCATACCCGAACCACAACCGAAAGCACAACGCATCTCGCGCAAAACACCATCATAGCTATAGTCAGAGGGTGTATAAGGCTTGCCCTTCTTACTGAGAATAAGTCCGTGCGTCATCAACGTGTTGATAGGGCAGAGAGGTGAACCTTGGGTATAGATTTTGTAGACCATGTAGTCGCGATACGTAATCCACTGCTCGCGGTCAGTACCTGTATTGCTAATTTTTGAGCAGTCAGCATCTTGACGCCAAATAGCATCGCTATAATGGAACCAGAAGGGTGAAGCCCATGTGCCGACAGTTGTGTTGTAGAATATGTCGGGGCGTGTCTTGCGAACGTCGCGCTCGATGCTGATAATAGCCTCAGCATTTTCGATACCAGTGTCACCCGCATCAGGACCATAAGCCGTGCCTTGCGCGCTGATACCGTCGAACTTGAAGAATCGGAAATCGTACTGCTTAATCATGTTGTTGCAGCAGTTGACAAAGTAGTTGTAGTAGTCTTGATTGCTTAACTGCATACCACCACGATTGTTCCAATACTTACGACGATACGTTCCGCTCTGACCATAACCACCTACGGGACCTAACCAAGCGCCAATGCCGGCTCCCATGCCTGTAGCAAGGTTGTTCTCGGTTGTAAAACCATTGGGGAAGTTGGAGTTGAACGTCCATGTGCCATAAGCGTCCCAACCATCGTCAAATACAAAGGCATAGGGGGTCTTGTTATATACGTCGTAGAACTTTTCCTTCCAATGATTAATTACGTCAACGCATTGTTCGCTGGTCATGTTGCCAGTGTAGTTTCCATTCTTATTGTCAGGGTCGGAAGCATCGTACACACCATTATTACCTACAGCGTTGTTGCGGTCGATGTTGAGTTCGTACCATGAAATGTAGACGGGGAGTGCACGCCAAGGCACAGCACGTTCACGCTCGCTATAAGCCAGGAACGAACGACGTTGCTGGCCAGGAGCTACGAGTCCTACAACAGAACTTACTTCCCAATTCTGTCCTTGCTTGAGCGTGGTGTTGCGGCGCCAATAACCTTGCATAGGCACCTCGGTGGGAGCTAACATGTGGAGCGTATCAACCTTGGTATAGTTCAGTACGATGTTGCCCGATGAGGTGAGTGCCTCATTCTTCTTTGACACCATCATACGCAATTTATACTTACCAGCTTGGGGTACCCAAAGCGTATAGGTGTTGGCATTCTTGGCCGTACCGGTAAAGCCTGTGTGATAGTCAGATGCTACAACACTATTGCTTTCGTCAAGTAGGTCGACGCCTACCATGTCGAGGCGGTTGTTACCGCTTGCATAATTAAAGGTAGTTGTAAATGTGCCACCGCCTACGTTGAAGTTGACACCCATTGATTTCTCTAACACGTTGGGGGCTGCTTGATCTTGTTCCTTTACGCGCCAAGGTATGTCGTCTGAAGCCATTTCAGTCCAAGATGAGGGTTGCCACTGTCGGATGGTCTCATCGTCAACGTCGAAGTTGGTAAGGGCTTGTTCGGCATAAGGATTGTCGGGTGAAACGTTGAACTCAGCACAGCAAGCAAATACGGCACCATTCTGTGACGACTTGATGAGCACCTTTACATAACGTGCCGTTACGGCTTGTGGCAATGCCACCCACACTTGGTTTTTAGAGTAAGTGAGTGTACCCGTGTATTGTTTCGTAAGGTTGTTGGCGTCGTCGCCAGTATAGATATCAAAGTCTTTAATGTGGCCATTAACGTTACTTTCAGCTTGTCGCGTTACGATGCCTACTGAAGCTATCGTCTGTGACTTCTGCATATCGACCATAAACCAGTGAGGCATGGCCTTATTGGTGTTGTCTGAATAGTGAGAATGCCAATAAGTATTGATGTTGCCGTCGATAATCGCCTCAGCCGAACCTGTGCCATTATCATCGTTATAACCATCAACGGTAACAGTCCAGCCTGTGCGGTCGTAAATGGTCATGTTGTCTTCAACGCCCAAGGCTTTTACCTTATGTGCTTTTACTTCTTGCTTCGTGCCTGCTACCAAGTCGTAGAGTACAACGGGCACAGCCACCTTTTCACTAAAGGTAATGGTACCATTACTGTTAAAGTCACTGCGAGTCGTTCCGGCTACGAAGTAGCGTAGAACGTAAGCTCCAGCTTCAGGAATGTTGAGCGTATAGACATTGTTACTCTTTTGTCCGCCTGTATAGCCTCCGTGATAGTCTTTAGCTAAAACCTTTCCCTGACCATCAACTACGTCAACGCCTACGATGTCAAGGCGGTGGTTACCACTTGTGTATTGGAAAGTGAGGGTTTGTTCACCAGCTTTACGGAATGAGATGTAACCGCGCGCACCACGCACATCATCGGGTGATACGGCATTGTTGTCAACCTTAATCTCTGAGTTGCGAATGTCAGTGGGAAGTTCGTCGCCGGGATTCCAGCTAAACGAGCTTGAGTTCCAACCCTTGGGGTTGAACGTGTCGTAACCAGCATTAGCCACTTGCGCACTATTTACGCCCATTGGCGTTTCAAGTCCCGCAAATATCTTATTACTTGCCAACAATGCACCGCGTGTGTTGCCCACAACAACGGGAACGGTTTGAGCTGCTTCGTTGTCGACATTGTAGAGCATGGGGGTGATAGACTGCATGGCTTGGTCTTCATCAGCAGTTACGTCGAGAGTCGTGCGCAGGTAGTGTGAACCGTCACGTAGCACAGCGTGCCATGTAATGTTGAGCTTATCGCGTTTGAATACGGCTTTAATTGCCTTACCATTAAAGCGGTCAGAACCTTTCACAGCTTTTGCATTGCCTAATAGATCAACGAGTTCTACACTCTCTAATGTCATGTCAGAAGAGGTGAAGCTTGTTCCGTCTCCCAAGACTACTTTAAAGAGTTCTGTACCAGGCTTGAGATTCATCTCTTCACAGCCATTAAAGATGAGTTTGCCCTCAGTTTTGACAAACTTGGCTGTTAACAAAGCATTCTTTAGGGTGTATTCATTGTCGGCCTCTGAAGCTGAAGCTACACCTGCTTGTTGCTCTTGTGGAAAAACGACCTTTTGCGCCACAATTCCCTGTCCGCTGCCTAAAATAAAGCAGCAGATAGAAGCGCCAATCCAGCGTTTCATGCTATTGTCCATTGTTAAGTAAATCTTTTTTTGTAGATGAGTAAAAGTTTTTCATAGGGCAAAGTTAGCTTTTTTACCCCCCCCCACAAAGAAATATACGAGGAATGGGGATTTTTTCTGTTGTATAACATACAAAACGTTCCTTTGATGGCCTGTACAAATCTTTCTGTTGAGCAACAGTCTGATTGAGTACAAAATAGGCTGCGAATCAGTAATACGAGTGAGTTCGATTAGCTGATTTGCAGCCTATAATGGTACAATATAGTTTCGTGCCTATCTTTTGTATAGATAAGTACGCATCTTGTGTAGACATGTCTGCCCGAAAAGCACTTTAAGTCTTTCGGTTGGTATTTGGACTTATTCTGGGATTAGATATTTATCGCCCGTTTCATCGATGATGACCTTGCGGAAGCTCTCGTTGAAGCCTGGGCGCTCAACAGCCTTGCCTAAACCATCGGGTGTAAGTTCAAACTTTTCTTCCTTTTCAGGTTTAATGGCTTGGTCGTTAAACTTCACGATAAGGTATTCGCCTAACTTTTTCCAACGCTGCATCATGGTTTGTGCGCATTCGGCAGAATAGTCTGTAAGGTAAGCTTTAGCGCGTGCGGGGTCTTCCTTTAATAGCATTTGAGCTTTATTCTCAATTTGTGCTTGTTGTGCTGCATATTTATCCTCTAACTCTTGACGTGCTTTCTTTAAACTTGGAAAGAGTTGTGAATAGCGAGGATAAACCATGTTGGCAACCCAGTTTTCAATCCAAAAGGCAGAGTTCCATGAGAAGGTTACTCCGTCAGCGTCTTTTGGATTGTAACACTCGGGTTCTTTAGTAGCAGAGCAATACACGGGAGTGTATGCTACCATATTGGGATCGTCGTTGCCGTACCAAAGTACACCGCCTACAGCATTGGGCATGAAGTCGCGTAATTGAATAACGTAAGTGCCAGCTGTTTGTTGCGTTGAGATAGGACGTTCGTTAAAATATTTTTTGCCTTTATACTCCCATGACAAAGGGGTGGGGCGGTAGGGTGCTTCGTATGGACCTGCTCCAGCATCTTTCGTAATGTCAAAGGGCGTGCCTTCGTAGTGGTCGCGCATAGAGTTCATGACATCGTGCAACGAAAGCTTCTGTTTGGGCTTAAAATATAAAGGCATTACTTCTGCTTTACCAATATGTTTACCGTCGGCGTAGTCAAGGTATTTGTCCATGCCGTCTACCCACTTGTTGAAGAAACTCCACACGCGCGTTTCGCAGTAGCGAATGGCACTAAAGTTAGCGGGAGAGTAGGCGTCGGCAAAAGAGAAGTTCGCGTCTTTTCCACTGAAAAAGCCTTGTTTGCGTGCAAAGGTGATAACGTCTTTGGCGTACATCACATTTTGCTTATCTTTTAAGTTGAATTTGTGAATGCGGCTTTGGTTGGCGTGGCATGCAATGCAATCATCGGGAATGCGTACTGCTACCCAAACCGTTCCCTTCTCTTTAGGTCCTTTGCCTATCATTTCGAGAATCCAAACTTCGTTGGGGTCGGCAATTGAGAAACTTTCGCCCTCTGAAGCATAACCATATTCTTGCACCAAACTCGTCATTACCTTTATAGCTTCGCGTGCTGTCTTAGAACGTTGTAAGGCTATGGTCATGAGGCTTACGTAGTCAATCGTTCCTTTGGGGTCGACCAACTCTTCGCGTCCACCGAAGGTGGTTTCGGTGATACCAACTTGGTGTTCGTTGATGTAGCCCATTACGGCATAAGTATAGGGCGCTTCAGGTATTTCGCCTAAATAGTGGTTTGTGTCGCCATCGATGATTTTACGCATTTCGCCTTTCGCGTGTTTGCCAGCGGGGAGATAGTGAAGGCGGCCAAACATGCCATAGTCATCTTGGTTATAGGTGATGAAGGCAGAACCATCGGCTGAGGCCTTTTTACCCACTAAGAAACTGGTACACGCAGAGGCTTCTGGAGTAAATCCTATGAAGCCACACAAAGCAAGAAGTGCTGCGCCTATGCTGTTCTTAATACTTTTAATCATTCTTTTGCGTATTAATAATATTAAGAAGGATGTGTCAGCGCACTGGCACATCCTTTCTTATGTATATAATATATTATTGCGTATCCTTTATTATGTATGGTGCGTTAGCAAGCTTTGAAAGACATATCCAGCCCCTTAACAGAGTGGGTGAGCGCTCCTACAGAGATGAAGTCGACTCCACATTCTGCATAGTCACGAAGAGTGTCGTAAGTAATGCCACCGCTTGATTCTGTTTCAAACTTGTGGTCGATAAGTTCTACGGCCTTTTTAGTGTCTTCAACAGAGAAGTTGTCAAGCATAATGCGGTCAGCACCGCCATGCGCCATTACTTGATTGATCTCGTCAAAAGAGCGACATTCAATTTCAACCTTCAAGTTTAAACCTTTTTCCTTTTGGTAGGCAGCGCAACGATCAAGTGCGTTGGCGATACCGCCAGCAAAGTCAATGTGATTGTCTTTCAACAAAATCATGTCAAAAAGTCCGATGCGGTGGTTGCAACCTCCGCCAATTTTGACAGCCTCTTTTTCAAGCATACGCATACCAGGAGTGGTCTTGCGTGTGTCGAGTACACGCGTGTTAGTACCCTTTAAGCGTTCTACGTACTTGTTGGTCATAGTGGCAATACCGCTCATGCGTTGCATTACGTTGAGCATTAATCGTTCAGTCTGTAACAAGGAACGTACTTTGCCTGTAACAATCATAGGAACGTCGCCTGGCTTAACGTGGGCGCCGTCCTCCATTAATTGTTCAACCTGCATGGTAGAATCGAAGCGATGAAAGATTTCTTTTGCAATGCGCATACCAGCCAAGATGCCTTCTTCCTTAATAAGCAAGCGAGACTTGCCCATAGCATCTTCAGGTATGCAGCAAAGGGTTGTGTGGTCGCCGTCTCCAATGTCTTCAGAGAAGGCGAGGTCTATTAGTCTGTCATTCAGTTCGTCAACTGTATACATAGCGTGTTAGTTTGTTGGTTTGTAATTGTTTCTATCTGCAAAATTACTGTTTTTATTTCGTAGTCTGTGCTGTTGCTGCTCTTTTTCGTTTTAAGCAATAGATAAAACGAGATTTTTACCTACTTATAAATGCGTTGGCACTGCTTTTGTAGTACGTTGTTTAGAATTATAAAATCTTTATTGCTATGGCATTCATTGATTATTACAAGATTATGGGAGTGTCGAAAGACATACCGCAAAAAGAGTTGAAAAAGGCATATTTAAAACGTGCAAAACAATTTCACCCCGACTTACACCCTGATGATCCTAAGGCAAAGGCAAAGTTTCAGGCCTTGACGGAGGCTTATGACGTATTGTCAGACCCTGAGAAGCGGAGTAAGTATGATAAATACGGCGAGCAGTGGCAACAGGCCGATGCTTTCGAACATGCCAACCAGCAAGGAGGGCAAGGTGGAGAACATTATTATTATGGTGGCGGAGATGAAGGGTTTGACTTTAGTCAGTTTACAAATGGCTCTGGCTCATTCTCTTCTTTCTTTGAGGACTTATTTGGTAAGGCTGGCGCACAGTCTCGGCGGAGGACGTCGCATGCGTATGCTGACCCTTACGAATACGATGCCCACGCTACAGTTAATATAGATATGTATACAGCCTTATTAGGTGGTGATATCATATTGCAAACGCAGGGAGGAAAGCTCAAATTGAAGGTAAAGCCCGGTACGCAAAATGGTAGTAAAATACGATTGCGCGGTAAGGGGTACTTAAAGGCTGATGGCACGTATGGTAATCTCATCGTTACTTATAACATCGTGATGCCTACAAACTTGACTGAAGAACAACAAAACTTATTACGTCAAATGCAATCTCTTTCCCGCTAAATTGGAAACAATGTATATCAAAACGTAATCTTTTGTTAAAAATAAAATTAAAAAGTATTGGTTAATAAGGTAAAAGTTTGCAAGGTGATGCGTAAAGCATTACTTTTGCAATGTTTTTCATGGTATTAGATTTAAGGTTAGTAAAGATTGGTTGTCGTGAGACAATCAATTTTTTTTGTCCCTACGCCTTAAACCCTCCGTTTTTGAAAGTTAACTTGTCGTAATTTAAGAAGCTTTTCTCTTATTTACTTGGTTGAAAACAAGGCTTGCATTAACTTTGCATACAAACCAAATACAAAGTAGATATTTCTAATAACTAAGAGCAAATCAATGAAAAGAATTCTTTTGTTGTTGATGCTTTTACTCCCAATGGTGAGTATGGCGCAACGAGGTCGTAAGGACAATAACCAAAGTCGTTATTTGGCAGGAGCCGTACCTATGGTCAATGGTTATGTGCAGTTTGACAAGACGTATTATATAAAGGGAAAAGACAAGGCAACTTTAATGGCCGAGTTGCGTGACTATGTACAAAAAGAATTGGTAGAAGGTGAGGATCAACTGCCGCAGGCACGCATAACAGAGGTAAGTCCTGATAGTGGAATTATTGCTGCTAGTATTGAAGAGTACATGTATTTTAAGCGTACTAATTGGCAGACCCACTGTGTGCGCTTTTATTATCAGTTGGTGCTTCAGGTAGAAGATGGTAAGTTTACGGCCACGATGCGTCGTTTGCACTATCGTTACGACCCAGAGATTACGGCTGGCGAGTTTGATGAAGATCGCAGAGCAGAGCAATGGATTACAGACGATGCGGCACTTACTAAAAATGGTACTAAGTTGCAGCGCATCAGTGGCAAGTTCCGTGTGTTTACGATTGACCGCAAGAATGAAGTCTTTAGAGGCTTAGCAAAGGCGGCTGGTGCTGTCGTAAAAAAGAAGGTAACCAAGACGGTTGAAGTGGAAGAAGAAGAGGACGAATAAGTTTTTAGGTTGGTGTGCTTATAGCCCCTCCTTATATATCAAATACGAGAAAGTAAAAAGGACGTATCCGAAGTCGGATACGTCCTTTTTTATAGTAAGTGATTGATAATCAAACTAAGAAGGAGGCTTAATTAGCCTGAGCTGCGTTCGTCTTAGAAGTTTGCAACTTGTTCAACTCGCTGATGAGGTTTTGGCACATTGCGCCGTTACCCATTGCTTGATAGCGTTGGATGCGGTACTGAAGCATCACGATCATCTTGTTCTTTTCCATTGTTTTTGCGTCTTTTGTGTCTGCCGCGTTTCGGCAAACGGATTAAACCTTATTGTTTATCTTATCGTATTTTCGAGTGCAAAGGTAATGCCAATACCATTAATGTGCAAAGTATTAGTGAACAAAATGAGGATTGTAACCGTTTTTTAGTACTCAGTTCGTCATCTTGAAAAGTCGTGTTTGCAAAAAAAAGAGGTTCCAATCGCAATATTCTTCTTGTTTCGTATAGAATGTGACAAAAAGTTTTGTAAGTTTGTATTATCTAAGTTCAATACAATAAGTTTATGGAAGCAAAATCTATAACCATTAATTATACGTCTTTTCAGCTATCAGAGCTTACAGAAGGCGATTTGGAATTGGTTGAGGCAGCTAAAAAGGCTACTTATACGAGCTATGCACCTTATTCAAATTTCAGCGTGGGAGCAGCTGTGCGCCTTACAAATGGGGTGATTGTCTCAGGTAGTAATCAAGAGAATGCAGCTTTTAGTGCGGGAACGTGTGCAGAACGATGCACGATGTTCTATGCCAATGCGCAATATCCTGATTCGCCTATTACAGTCATTGCAATAGCAGCTCGTGGCACAAATGGCGAATTTACAAATAGTCCCATTTCGCCTTGTGGTGTATGTCGTCAGGCATTGATTGAGGCGCAAGTACGTGCTAAGCAACCGTTGCGTGTGCTATTGTATGGTCAACGTGAAGTGTTGGCCTTTGATAGCATTACGGACTTGTTGCCCTATCAATTTGATGAGATTGTGTAACAGATATGTATTAATCGGTATAATTCACCAAAAAAGCAAAAGGCTTTCTTCGTACCAAGAAGAAAGCCTTTTGCTTTTTGTTATATCAGTCAGATTAATCTTCCTTTTCTCTAAGGTCAATCATGAGCTCGTCTAATTGTTTTTGGTCAACGCGTGAGGGAGCGTCAAGCATAACATCGCGTCCAGAGTTGTTCTTCGGGAAGGCGATACAGTCGCGAATGCTGTCTAAGCCAGCGAAGAGTGAAACCCAACGGTCTAAGCCATAAGCCAAACCACCGTGAGGAGGAGCACCAAACTTGAAGGCATTCATTAAGAAGCCAAATTGCTCTTGTGCGCGTTCGGGAGTAAAGCCCAATACTTTAAATATCTTAGCCTGAAGCACAGCGTCATGAATACGGATAGAACCACCGCCAACTTCGACACCATTGCATACCATGTCGTAGGCATCAGCTAAGACGGAAGCAGGGTCAGTGTCGAGCAAAGGAACGTCTTGTGGACGAGGTGCGGTGAAGGGGTGGTGCATGGCCAATAGGCGGCCTTCTTCTTCGCTCCATTCGAACATGGGGAAGTCAACAACCCAAAGGAGAGCAAACTTATTCTTGTCGCGCAAGCCTAAGCGTTGGCCCATTTCAAGACGCAATTCGCACAATTGCTTGCGTGCCTTCATCGCATCGTCACCTGACATGATAAGAATTAAGTCACCAGGTTTGGCCTCCATCTTTTGCTTCAAGGCTTCTAACACTTCAGCAGAGTAGAACTTGTCTACTGAACTTTTAACGCTACCGTCTTCGTTTACCTTAGCGTGAACTAAGCCTTTGGCACCAATCTGTGATGACTTGACAAAGTCCGTAAGTTGGTCTAACTGCTTACGTGTGTAGTTAGCGCAACCAGGAGCACAGATACCACCGATGTAGTTAGCGTCATTGAAAACGCCAAATGTTCCAGTACCCTTGAGTGTGTCCATAAGCTCAACGAACTCCATGCCAAAACGCATATCAGGTTTGTCAGAACCAAAGCGGCGCATAGCTTCATGCCAAGGCATACGGATGAATGGAGTGTCGCCTAAGTCGTAGCCGCGAACCTCTTTAAAGAGATACTTAGCCATCTCTTCAAAGGTGTTGAGAATGTCGTCCTGAGTAACGAAAGACATCTCACAGTCTATTTGAGTAAATTCGGGCTGACGGTCAGCACGTAAGTCCTCATCGCGGAAGCACTTCGCAATCTGGAAGTAACGATCCATGCCAGCTACCATAAGCAATTGTTTCAGCGTCTGCGGACTTTGGGGAAGTGCATAGAACTGTCCGGGGTTCATGCGTGAAGGAACGATGAAGTCGCGTGCTCCTTCAGGAGTAGAACCGATGAGAACGGGAGTTTCAATTTCAAGGAAACCTTTCGAATCGAGGAAGTTGCGTACTGCTATGCAGAACTTATGACGAAGCTCAAGATTGGCGCGTACATTCTCGCGACGCAAGTCAAGGTAACGATACTTCATGCGCAAGTCATCACCACCATCCGTATTCTTCTCAATTGTGAAAGGAGGTGTAAGCGACTCATTCAGAACCGTAAGTTCATTAACAATGATTTCGATGTCGCCTGTTGGCATTTTATCGTTCTTGGCATAACGTTCGTTTACGGTGCCTTTGACTTGAATAACAAATTCGCGTCCCAACTTGTTAGCTTTCGCACACAAGTCAGCGTTGGTTTCTTCGTTAAAAACCAACTGTGTGATACCATATCGGTCGCGCAGATCGATGAAGGTCATACCACCCATTTTGCGACTACGTTGCACCCAGCCAGCTAAGGTAACCTCTTGGCCAACATTCTCAATGCGCAATTCGCCACAAGTGTTAGTTCTATACATTTTGTGTTAGTCTTGATTTATGATAGTTCGTTGATAGACGATAGCCTATCTACGGACTTATTCATCGTTTTATATTCTATTACACTGCGAAATTACAAATATACTTTGAATTGGCAAACTAAGGTATTAAAAACTCTATCTCTTCAGCTTTGATGTTAATGTCGAGCTTCGTGATGCTTTTGTGTAACACCCTTCCGTCGATGCTGATGGGAGCATTAGAAGTGTTATTGAACGAAATGTGCTTAGTGCGCCACACTCTTACGCCTCTATGACTTAAAAATCGCCCTGTAAAGAGTAGCCACAAGCCATGGAATATTTGGAATATCGCAGGTTTCGACACTAATGTGATATCTAATAAACCATTGTAGGGGACTGCACTTGGTGTTTGTCCGTAGCCATGTGCTGACCCTACGCAAATGCCCATAGCGCTTTGTTCAACCTTCTCTCCGCTGAGTTGAAATTGAAACTTAAAGTTCATGCGTTGAAAGATAAGCAGCAGAGAGGAAAAAAGGTAAGAAAGCGTTTTAAGGCCAAAAAGGCTTCCCGTCTTGCGTCGTAGGTTGGTGATAGAAGAGGCAATGCCTAAGTTTACGCAGTTCAAAAAGTAGTACTTCTCTTCGTTGCCTTCTTTAGTCGTGCAGCATACTGTGCCAACGTCAATGCGACGCGTGTTGTGCAGTGATAAGGCATCAATAGTCTCCTTATATTTGTCGGCCGAGAGTCCCCAAAACTTAGCAAAGTCATTGCCCAATCCGTTAGGAATAATCCCAATTGCAGGGTGCTTGCCCGTAGGTGATTCGGTATTCATAATACCACATATGGCATGGTTAAGAGCTGCGTCTCCCCCCACGATGATGATTTGTTCATAACCTGCGCGCGTCATCATGTTGGCCAATCGTTCAATAGAACCGACTCCTTCACTTTGTACGTAGTCAAAGGCAATGCCTTTCTCTTCAAGGTGAGCTTTAATCTTTTTCCAGCGTTTCAGCGTATGCGTAGCGCCTTCTTTAGGACAATATATAATGGCCCATGCGTTATTAATAGACTTTTCCATAACTCTACGGCGGTGTATAATTCTAAAAAGTAAGTTTGTCGACGTCTTCGGCTTTCATCCAATGAATAGGAATACCTCGGCGTTCCATTCCTCTAAACCACGTCATTTGTCTCTTGGCGAATTGGTGAATGGCAATCTCAAGTTGTCGATACATCTCGTCGTAACTAAGTTTCCCTATAACGTGAAGCGTAAGGTATTTGTATTCTAATCCGTAGTAAATAAGGTCGTTGGCAGGAATGCCCTCGTCAAGCAGTTTCCTTACCTCGTCAATCATTCCTTCATCAAGTCGTTGTTTGAGTCGTGCAGTAATGCGTTTGCGGCGCGTCTCTCGGTCAACGTCTATACCTATATTATAAGAAGTGAGGGTAGGGAAGGGACGGTCGTCAATTGGGGTATGTTGATAATAGTCCGCAATCTCGATAGCCCGAATAGCGCGTTGTGCAGAGTCAACGTCAGTAGAGTTGTGTAAAACCTTGTATTGACGCAGAATAGTAGTTAATTCATCTAACGACTTACCTTTAAGCCTTTCGCGTAGCTCGTCGTTTTGTGGAACGGGCGAAAGTCTGTAACTGCGTAGTATACTTTCAAGGTAAAGTCCTGTGCCACCACATACAATCACCTTCTTACCTCTTGCTTTAATGTCGTTGTAAGCATTGAGAAAGTCTCTTTGATAAGCGTAAACGTTGTATTTTGTTCCAGGTTCAACAATGTCGATAAGGTGGTAAGGAATGTCTTTCCCATTGATGTTATAATCGTTCAAGTCCTTGCCCGTACCGAGGTCCATGCGTTTATATACTTGACGGCTATCAGCGCTGATGATTTCGGCATCGATTTTAGCAGCCAATTTTACGGCGACACTTGTCTTTCCAGAAGCAGTTGGTCCGAGAATGGTAATAAGGTCAGTCATTGTAAGTAGGTGGATAGAGATAATGTAAAATAGAAAGCCGCTGTAATACACATCAAAAGGGTATTACAGCGGCTTAGTGTTCAATAAAGCTTGAACTTAGCTAATTAATTAGCCGTTTACCTTAGCCATGTGAGCGATGAGTTCGAGCACCTTGTTAGAGTAACCGATCTCATTGTCGTACCAGCTGATAACCTTAACGAAAGTATCAGTGAGGTAAACACCTGCGTTAGCGTCGAAGATAGAAGTGTTAGTGCAGCCGAGGAAGTCGCTAGAAACAACAGCGTCTTCAGTGTAGCCGAGTACACCCTTCAATTCACCTTCAGAAGCTTCCTTCATAGCAGCGCAGATAGCTTCCTTAGTAGCGGGCTTAGCCAAGTTAGCAGTCAAGTCAACTACAGAAACGTCCAAAGTTGGAACGCGCATAGAGATACCAGTCAACTTACCGTTGAGTTCGGGGATAACCTTACCTACAGCCTTAGCAGCACCAGTAGTAGAAGGGATGATGTTGCCAGAAGCAGCACGGCCACCACGCCAATCCTTCAAAGAAGGACCGTCAACAGTCTTCTGTGTAGCTGTTGTAGAGTGAACTGTTGTCATCAAACCGTTCTCGATACCGAACTTGTCGTTCAATACCTTAGCGATAGGAGCCAAGCAGTTAGTAGTGCAAGAAGCGTTAGATACGAACTGAGTACCCTTAACATACTTGTCGAAGTTTACACCGCAAACGAACATAGGAGTGTCGTCCTTAGAAGGAGCAGACATAACTACGTACTTAGCACCAGCTTCGATGTGAGCTTGAGCCTTTTCCTTAGTGAGGAAGAGACCTGTAGATTCAACTACGTATTCAGCACCAACTTCGTTCCACTTCAAGTCAGCAGGGTTGCGCTCTGCAGTTACACGGATGTGGTTGCCGTTAACGATGAGTTCGCTCTTTTCAACGTCAGCCTCGATAGTGCCTTGGAAAGCACCGTGCATAGTGTCATACTTAAGCATGTATGCCAAGTAATCTACGGGGCAAAGGTCATTGATACCTACAATCTGGATGTCGTTGCGAGTCTGAGCAGCGCGGAATACGAAACGGCCGATACGACCGAAACCGTTAATACCTACTTTGATCATGATTTAAATAAAGTTATGAATTAACTATTTAATTGGTTAATATTCAGTGAGTTATCTCAAAATGGAAGACAGAAACATTTGGTTTTGCTTTCAAGACATTGCCAAATTTTTCCTTTTTCCACCGCAAAAGTACAAAAACCTTTTTATTTTTGCAGCATGTTTAATCATTAAATTTTCAAAAAGTATGAAAAGTTCTTTTTTGCAAGAGTTTAAAGACTTTGCTGTGAAAGGCAATGCCATAGACATGGCAGTGGGCGTTATTATAGGTGGCGCTTTTGGAAAAATCGTTTCTTCAATTGTGAATGATCTTATTATGCCGCCCATTGGTTGGCTGATTGGGGGTATTGATTTTAAGGATCTGAAGTATCAGCTTCCAGTTAATCCTTTAGATGAAGGGGCAGAGCCGGTCTGTATTGCTTATGGCAATTTTTTGCAAACTTGTTTGGATTTTTTGATTATTGCCTTTTGTGTATTCCTTTTGGTACGTTTGATAATGAAACTTTCTCGCAAGAAGAAAGAAGAACCCAAGCCAGCAGCTCCTGCTGAGCCGTCAGAGGAAGTTAAACTCTTACGCGAAATACGCGATGCTTTAAAGAAGGATTAATCGTATTGTATAGCCTTTCCTTATAAAATAAGCTGAACTATTGCTTATTACGAGTAACGTTGGGCATAGCCTAACCATTGAGTCGTAATCAATAGTTTAGCTTATTTTTTGTTAAACGATGGTTGGATTATTTTTATATTTTGTGCTGCTAAAAACATTGTGTGGTTTAAGCGAATGGTGGGGATTGGTGATGCCGCTGAAAGCTTTAGTATTGTTAATTTGTAGTTTAGTGGTTCCTTATTTGTTTTATAGTATTTAATGTGCTGATATTTACGTATATATGTTTCCATTAGTAAAGTATCGCTTTTGTTAATCTCAGCTTTGGATTTTGTGTGTTCTACGATGTGTATTTTGTTATAAGAGCGTAAAATATAATTTATACTGTTAATATATGAGTATTTAAAATGTATAAGTTTTTGGTATAACTAGATCGAATTTATGTTCTTTGGCATGTTTTTGAAAATTAAAGACGGAAAAATTTTACACTCTCGACGACGAGTTTTTCTACTCTCGACGATGGGTTTTAATCCTTTCGGGGTCTAGAATCAATTTTTTCGAGGAAAAGTATAGCTGGACACACTGAAAAAATTAAAATTAATTACCGATAGGCGTATTCCTTTAACTAATATTTGTTTTAATTTTTGGTGATTTAGTGCGCTTTTGTTGTAGTTGAGTTTTGATTTGGTGCTTTTTAGTTCTGATTTTTAGCATACGTTTTCAAAACGTATCATTGTTTTATGCTTTATTATCTGTTTGAATTCTATGTAGAATGGGGCAGTGTTGTTGTTTTTAATGATAATGTTGTAAATTGTATTTGGCTCTATAACGAATTGTGTGGGTAAACTGCAATTTATCGAATTGTCGTGCCACGAACGCGTCTACGTAACGCGTGCTTTTTTGCATTATCGGCTGCGGCTCAGCAATTCGAGCGAATTTGATTGCATTCGCCTTGCACGATAATTCTAGCACGCGCTAGCAAAATGTTGCAAGCGCAGCAGTTAGGGGCGCGGGCTTGTAGCCCGCGTGAGTTCGCGCTTCAGCGCGAGAAAAAATACTCGTTAATGCGTGATATAAG
>JBNMKQ010000037.1:0-16958 GCA_050874425.1 Alloprevotella sp. | reverse complement strand
CCCCCTCTCCTTGAGGAGAGGGGGGACAAGTCACCTTTTCTTGCTCATTTTCAGGAAATATCTCAAGCAAGAAACTGGGGAGAAAAAGGTAACTTCAGTCCCCCCTCTCCTCAAGGAGAGGGGGCTAGGGGGTGAGGCCGTTAGGGTGGTTCGTGGACTCTTCGACAAATTGCAGTTTATCTTTATTCGAACAATGAAGCAATATTATTTTATTCCACCGCAATCGTTAGTGCGCATTCAGGATAGTTGAGTAGTTCGACGTGACACCTTTTCTGTAATGAGGGAAGTTGTGCTATGTATTGCAGGAGTGGGGTTTGTCTGATGATGATATCGCGTTTGAACGATAGTCCAGGCTGATCGTATAATTTATAAATAGCCTCTTTGGCACTCCAAAGTGATGTGTATTTTTCTATTACAGTATTATCATTCTTCTTTAGCCATTTACTCTCGTCATCGTTTACAAACATACTTTTTACTTCGAAAGCCTTTTTGTTAAAGCGCTCAATATCCATGCCGTGAGTGGAGGTGGAGAAACTAATGGCATAGATGTTGGCGGTGTGGGATATGCTTATTTTTATCTGCTCGTTTGATCTGAGGAAGGGACGGCCTGTGGAATGGTAGCCAATAGTGGCTTCAGGGCCTAACACTTGGTGAAGGAGTAGGAGCACGGACAGCTTTTCAATAAATCTTTTGTCTCGGAGTGCATTAAATTGATGAAAGTCTGTCGTAGGGTAGTTGCTCTCGGCAAATTGAATGAGTCTTGATCTATTAAAGGTGTGATGCCACAAAAAAACTCGTACTTCACCTTTTGCTAATGAGTTAGCGTTGAGTGGTACGAGTCTTTTTATCTGATCATTCTTGACTTGATAGTCACGGAATGTAAACTTCATGGGGTTGTATTTCTTTTACGAGCTTTTTGCTTAGAAAGGCATTTTGCTATTGTTGTCCGTTCCTGCATTTGAAGTAGGGAATGGATTAGCTTGTGTAGCTTGTGAAGTAGCTGTACTATTATTAGCTTGCGGGGTAGCGCTTTGGCTACGCGGTGTCAGCATCTCGATGTTTGAAGCCCAGATTTCAGTTACTTTATGCGTAATGCCTTTTTTATCGGTATAAGTACGATAGCGTAGTTCGCCTTCAACGTATAGTTTGTCGCCTTTGTGAACGTATCGTTCAACGATTTCGGCAAGTCTGCGCCATAGGTAGATACTATGCCATTCGGTGCGTTCGGGCACTTGTGTACCATTCTGCAACGTATAGGCTGGGGTACTTGTTGCTAAGCTAACTTGTGCAGTGCATACTCCATTGTCAATGTAACGAATGTCGGGGTCTTTGCCCACATTGCCAATAAGCATTACTTTGTTGAGTGACATAGGCTTTGGGATTGTTAAAAGGTTGCTAAATCTGTGAGTGCTTTACTACCGTCGCTAAAAAGGGGAGGCTTATCGTATTCTGTCTGCTGCTCTTACCAAGGCTTCATCGTGCTTGATAGCTCGCTTGGCTAGGTAGAGAGTAAGAAGTGATAAGAGAGGAAACAAACTTGCTACTTCGAAGGTAGGAGCGAAGTCGGTTCTTCCTTTAACTGATAGCGTATAGGCTGCGAATGCTACGTACCAAATGAGTGTAGTAAGCGTAGCAATGTTGACAATCTTAATTTGCTTCTTACGATTCTTGTAGTTGAAAATGGCGATGATAGCCAAGATGATAGTAAGCGTAGCCATCACGGCTAATCCCCATGGGTGGCGACTAATCATGCTATCTACAACTGCATTCGCTGCTGCTTGGTTGTAGTATTCGCAACTTGACATGCAGAAGCCGTAAGTGGCTGAAGCCTCTTGCTTGATGAAAGAGCATACAGGCTCAAAAAAAGTAAAGGCTGAAAAAAATCCAGCCAATACGAGGTAAATGCTTTGAATGCGTTGTATCATGATTCAGAGCTTAAGTTGTCTTTATCCTTTGCGGGATTGCGAAAGTAGATGTTGTGATG
Organism: Alloprevotella sp.; assembly: GCA_050874425.1. Lineage (GTDB taxonomy): Bacteria > Bacteroidota > Bacteroidia > Bacteroidales > Bacteroidaceae > Alloprevotella. The sequence goes on along the minus strand of JBNMKQ010000037.1, from coordinate 14,974 downwards.
CAAGAACTCGTTCGCAGCGATGAGTGTGGGCTTGGGAAGCTTTTCGTAGTAGCGTGAGATTTCGATCTGCTCACGGTTCTCGAAAGTCTCTTCCAAGTTGTCGTTGTTTGAAGCAAATTCCTTCAGCTTCTTTGAAAGGTCCTCCTTCATTTGAACTGCTATCTGGTTGGCACGCTTTGACATGATGACAACGCTCTCGTAGATGTTGTTTGTGCCGTCGCAGAAGTCCATCAGATTGTGTGTTACGGTGTTGGTGGGTGCTTTGCTCTTTTTGTAATCCATTGTATAAATGTATTTCGTTGTTTTTATTTGCTTAGATTTGCTGTATCGTCGCTATCACTTTGTACGTACTTCTTGGCTTTTGCAAAAAGTTCGTTTGCTTCCTTCATATATTTTGATTCGGGATACTCAGTGACGAAACCATAGTACTCGTCAATGGCATTGTGGTAGCGCTCTTCCTTTTTGCTCTCAATGCTGAATTGGGCAAGTTGGAACTTTGCTCTTAGAATTAGTATCGCAAAGTCTTCGCGTCGCGTTGTGTAGGGGTAGTTCTTGATAGCGTTTTCGGCTGTTACGATGCACGCGCCATAGTTACCGTTAGTACCATTGCCAATGTAGGTACCAAGGTCGTAGTAGAGTTTGGCTGATAGATATTCCTTCTCTACTAATTTATCTTGCAACTTGAAAATCATCTCCTGCGCTTGCGGACGCAAGCGGCTTGAGGGAAAGTTTTCGATGAAGTTTTGAAATTCTGTTACGGCTTGGTAGGTTTCAGTTTGGTCGAGTTTGGGCTCTGGCGTGATATAGTAAAGCGAAAGTCCGCAGTTGTATCGAGCCTCTTCTACGTATTTGCCACGTGGATAGGTCTGGTAATACTTGCGAAAGATAGTAGAGGCAGCGTCGTATGAGTGTGCTTTCATGTTGCAAAGTCCTGATAGATAGAGCGATTCTTCGCCTTGGTCGGTACCTTTGAGTACAGAAAGCACGTCTTGAATGAGCAATGCGGCTCTGTTGTACATGCCTTCAGCATAGTATTGCTTTGCAACTTCGTATTTGTATTCATAATCTTGCGTTTTAATTACTCGGTTATAGTCAGCGCAAGAGGTGGCTATAATGAGTGTTAGTGTGCAAGCGATGATTGAAATCTTCTTCATAATTAAAATTTGTGGCAAAATTACAAATTAAAATTGTTATTATGCGCAAGATTGCTTAGGTTTTTGCGCTTATTTCGTTTTGAGTGTTTGTTCTCTTCGCCCTTTTTTAGCATTGTTTGTAGCAAAGAACTTATACTAAATAAAGAATAAAGCGCGTATTAATACGTACAAGTAGGTGAGCTGTATGGTCGTAATTAATAGGTTTATGTTGCGTGAGGAATAGAACGATAAGGCTGGAGTGGGGCTTGGTGTTGCAGCATTGGCATCGACTTCGCTCTTCAGCAAGTAGTGGTTGTAGCACTTATGGATAACGTAGCCCACGATAGTGCCCCAAATGAGCCCTACTGTGATGTCGCCAACGTAGTGCACTCCTAAATAAACTCGCGTCCAACAATTCAGTGCAACCCATGAAAAGAGCCAAATGCTAAGCCTCTTATGTTTTAAGACGAGCGATAAAAAGACGGCAATGGACATGGTGTTGGCTGCATGGCTCGAAAAGAAGCCGTACTTTCCCCCTCGGTATCCGTTGACGGTGTCAACAAGGTACATGATTTCGGGGTCGTGCGTGGGGCGCCATCGTTCGAATAGCGGTTTGCAAATGGTTGAAGCCATCTGGTCGGAGATAAGTATGCAAAGAGCAAATGCTATAATGAAGAGGAATACTCCGCGTAGGTTGTTGCCTTGAATAATGGTGTATAGCAAAATTATCATTAATGGAATCCATGTACTTGTATGGGTGGCGGTCAGCGCCATGCCGTCTATAAAGAGAGAATGACTTCCGTTTATAAATAGTGTGATTGCTTGGTCTATGTTGAGCATGAGCAATGGTGCGTTTTATGTTCGTAAGTTTACCAAGTGTGTGGCTTTTATTCTAAGTTAGCGAGCGCATTGCTTCTTATCCAACAAGTAGTGTTGTCGGGTAATTGAACTTGCTGCCACCCATCATCTTGTGTCGTGATGATATTTATCAAGACACCGCTATGCAGTTCGCGAACAGCCTTTGACGTGGCTGATGGCGTAGAATAGGCTTGCGTCGTCTGCATGATAACTGCTTGGTGGGCAGGGTAGGGGTGGTTGTGCTCAACATAAGCAAAACATATAGCCATGAGTGCAAGTGCAAAGGAAAGAATGCATGTTGCAAAGGCTATCTTGTTGAATACGATTTTGATACGTTTGTTTCGGAACAAGTAAAAACATACAGCAGCAAGTGCCAAAAGTAGAAGCGACGTATATCCCCATGCCGTTGCACTATTTGAAAGCATGACGGAACGCAACATGATGGCAAAAAGCGATGCTGACGGTTCGTCAAATTGGTCTTGCAATTTGCTCTGCGTTAGTTGTAGGTTGAACTGAGCATCTTTATCAGAAGGGTTTAGTCGCAGTGACTGTTGGTAGGAAAAGACTGCTTTGGCAAAGTCCTTCACTCTGTAATAACAGTTGCCTAAGTTGTAGTAGATTGTGGCAGCCTGTAGTGGTGAGGTCGTGACTAAAGAGGAGTCGGCAGAGATGAATTGATTGTATGCATCAATTGCTGCGATGTAATTCTTCTGATTGTAAAGCGCCTCAGCTTCTTCAACCTTGTTCGCCGCATGGGCTGAAAGCGTGATGAGGGGTATGAGTATGAATAGAATGATATACTTCTTCATGATGCTTTGTTGGCATTGGTTATTTATGGCTTTTCTTGTTCTCTGCTTCGAGTTTTTCGATAATGTCAATCGCTTGCTGGGCCAAAGAGTTGCCTTGATTGGCATTTATGGGTGCATATTGAGCGTATTGACATTGTTCGATAAGCTGGTTTACTTCGTTGATGACGGCCTCGCTGAGTCCTTGACTTGTGAGCACGTCATGAATGTGAGAAACGGTCAAATCAGAAGTGGTGAGGTTGTAGGTGTTGACAAGATAATCATAAACGTACTTTAGCGTGCCAGCACTATTGTTCGCCTTGTTGGCGCATTCTTGTAATTGCTTAATGGCACGTTGTGCGGCATTGCGCTTTTTATACGTTTCCCCATTTCTGATGCTCGTCCATTTGCTGACGGCGTACAAGGTCGCAATACAAATGATAATTATGATAGCGAATAGAATGCGGAAAGGCCATGTTCCCCACTCAAGAAGCGTTGAGGGGGGAGTATGGAGCGGCCGAATGTCGCTCTTTAATAGTGCTAATTGTTTGTCAACATCTGCATTCGAGCGTTCGCCCTTTTCGACGTGGAGCGTGATGGCTTGTGTACGAATGGTTTTGTAGCTATTACTTTCCGTGTCGAAGAATACGAACTCTGTAGCTGGTATGGTGTAATCGCCAACGTTGCGGGGAACGAACGTGTAGTCAAAAGTTAACTGTCCGTGAAGGCCGTTTGCTGTAGCCTTGGTGTTGTCGGTCGTTTTAGCATCGTAGGTGTCGAAGTCGGAAGGAAACTTTACTTGCGGTGCGCTGATGAGTTTTAGATTACCTAAGCCGTTAAGCGTAATGCGGTAAGTAGCGACGTCGTTCGTCTTAATCGTCTTGTTGAGCAGTTGTGCTTGTATGTTAAATTTGCCAACAGCTCCTGAGAAGTTCGCGGGACGCGGTTGTGGAAGAGCCTCTACTTGAAGTGTGATAGGGGCTACCGATCGGCGTACTTGAACACTGATTGTACCACCACCATTGAAGAAAGCGTCGGCCAAATCCATGGTGTTGTCTTGTTGTACAACAGCACAGTCGAACGTTATACTGGGAATGGTCAGCTTTCCACTCGTTTGTGGAAATACTACGTATTGCAAAATAGTGCCTGTGCGATAGGTGCGCCCATTGCGATGTTCAATGTAGGTCTGAATTTGGTTACCGGGTAGCGGTATCTCTTGCGAAATAAGACCTTTGAAGTCGGGCTTTTGTGTTAGGCTTGTGTTAGAGAGCCCAACGCCAACGCGGGCATGAATGCGATAGGTGAGTAGTACGGCTTCTTGTTCGTGTACGGTTGTGCGACTGGGCGTAACATCGATGAAGAGGTCGTTGTTGGTAACGGAACTGCCAGCTTGTTGCACACTATTATTCGCTCCGACATTTTGTGAAGCGTTTGGTGAATGGTGTCCGTTTGATGCAGAATGGTTGGCTTGTGCATTTAATGTGACACTATTTGAATGCACGCTTTTACCATTAACACGTATGCTCGCAGGGCCGATAGTAATCTTCCCACTCTTGCGAGCAGAGAGTATATAAGTGTAGGTCGTTGTTTCGGAGTGTGATGCGTGTCCGTTGATAATTTGATAGTTACTAAAAGTAGAGGTAGAAGGACCGCTGAGCACTTCGAAATTAGACAAAGAAGGAGGAGTGAAATTGCTTGCGTCATTGCTGGCAATGGTAAATGTAAGACGATAGTAGCCTCCGACGTCTTCTATTTGTGCTTTGAATGATTGGGCATTTGTATTATACGTTGCTGAAATGCTTATTAAGACAAAGCATAGTATTATTCTAAATATGTGCAGCTTTTGTGTCATGTTTCTTTGTTACTGTAGTAATCATCAAAATTACATCACGAGGTAGATATAGGGGCAACTTTTACCAGTTCTTGCCTTTGGCTCTCTGTCTGGGTTGATGTTGCTTTAACTTTTCAAGAGCTCGTTTTTCAGCTTGCTTGGCAAGATTAATATATTGTTGCGTTTGCTGTTGCTCTTGTTGTTTATCTTGTTGATTTTGCTCTTGCTGTGGTTGCTTCTGATTGTTATTTTGTTGTTTATTCTGCTCTTGTTGCTTCTTTTGATTTTGTTGTTTGTTTTGCTGCTTGTTTTGTTGAGGATTATCCTTTAGCTGCTTTTGACACAGTGCCAAATTGTAACGAGTGCGTTCGTCATGTGGATTGAGTCTCAACGATTGCTTGTATTGTTCAATCGCATTGAGAAGTAATTGTTGTTGCTGGTCGCGACTCTTTGAAGCAGCGCTTTGGCTTATGTAGCCTCGATTGTGCCATGCCATGGCTCGTACTTGCTTGTTGAGGTCGGCTTGTGCAACGCGATTGTATAAGCTATCAGCAGCTTTAATGTCGCCTTTGGTTAGGTAAACGTTGGCAAGGTTGAACATGGCTCGACTATTGGAAGCATCTTTTTTAAGTACTTTCAGATAGTATTGAGCTGCCTTGTCGGGATTGTTAGAGTGGAAGTTTTGGTTTCCTATATGCGTGTACCTATATATTTTAGTTTGTGCTTTTGCTGGCGAAGCGTAAAGGCTGAAGCAAAGTGGTACGAGTATGAATAGGAATGTTTTAATCAAACGAATCATCTTTTGAAAAGTTTAATTCTTTGAAAGAAAGAGTTTTTGGTCTCGTTGAGGCATGCTTCAATGATAAGAAGCAGCACTACAATGATAGCAATGGCTTGAAATTGCTCATTACGTGCAGTGTATGAGGTGGTTGAAGATGCCTGTTTGAGTTGGCTGAGTTGTGTTCGGAGTTCCTCTTGTGCACTGTTGCTTTGGTCAAGGTGTAGGTAGATGCCGTGGCCCGCTTGGGCAATTTTACGACACATGTCCTCATTTAAGGTTGTGTGTACAATTTGTCCATTTTCATCGGTCAATGGGCCGTTTGGAGTTTGTATCTCACCGCCTTCTGCTGTTCCAACTCCAATGACGTAGACGTTAATGCCTTTTTTGTTTGCTTCTTTTGCCGCTTCTTCTGCGCCTCCTTCATGATTTTCGCCATCAGTTATCAGAATGATAGCTTTGCCAACGTCCTTTTTGTCGGTAAAACTTCTGCACCCTAAATCAATAGCACTGGCAATGTCTGTGCCTTGTAATGTTACCATGTCTGTAGAAAGCGCATCAATAAACATCTTAGCAGAAGCATAGTCAGAGGTAATCGGGAGCTGTGGATAAGCTTCGCCTGCGAAAACTCCTAATGCGATTTTATCGTTCTTCATCTTGTCTACCATATTGGTAACTAAAAGTTTAGAACGATCTAATCGCGAAGGGGTAACATCATTGGCTAACATAGAGTTTGATACGTCAACCATTACAACGACTTCTATGCCGCTTGCTGTGTCAGTCTGTTGCTTTAATCCATATTGTGGCCTTGCAATGGTGAAGACAAGGGCGGTTAGTGCCAGTAATAATAGTGCAAACTTTATGTGCTTGCGTATGCTTGACTTGCCAGGCATGAGAGTACGAATGAGTTGCTCATCTCCCAACTTGCCTAATTGCTTCTTGTGCTTCCAAAGGCTATAAAAGTAAATAAGCAATAAGAAAGGAATGAGTAGCAGCAGATATAGATATTGTGGACTTTGGAATTGTAGCATGTTGTGAATGAAATATGTGATAGTTCCACTTCATACGTATTGTGGACTTCCTTTTAGAGCTTTCTAAATACTAATAAACGTAATAGCATCTCGGCGATAAGAAGTATCAATGCCGCAATCGCAAACGGTTGGTAGGCTTCGTAGTGTTGTGTATGACTATTAATTTTTAACTTTGACTTTTCAAGTTTGTCAATTTCGTCGTACACCTGTTTGAGCGAAGAACGTGATGTGGCATGATAAAAAATGCCTCCCGTCTCGCGCGCTATTTGTTTTAGGGTTGAGGGGTCAACAGTATCGTCAATTTGTTGGGTATATACTTCACCATTGGGGAGTTGTGCCACGGGAACGTTGACTTTACCATCTGTGCCTAAAAGGATAGTATAGATACGAATGCCTAAGTTCTTTGCCATATCAGTGGCCATAAGTGGCGAAATCTCTCCTGTATTGTTAGCACCATCAGTAAGTAAGATGATGACTTTACTTTTTGCTTTGCTATCGTTTAAGTGTGAGACAGCGCTTGCTATTCCCATTCCGATAGCAGTGCCAGGCTGAATAATACCGTCGTTTTGTAGTGTACAAGTAGCTCCTTTGAAGGTACGCATTAACATACCATGGTCGGTCGTTAATGGACATTGAGTGTATGCTTCGCCCCCAAAGAGCGTTAAGCCGATGTTATCATTTGGACGATTGCTTATGAAATTAAGCGCAACGTCTTTGGCTGCCGATATACGGTTGGGGGTAATGTCGGGAGTTGCCATAGACGTTGAAATGTCTAATGCCATCATGATGTCAATACCTTCGGCCTCTCCTGTTTGCCATGAAGAGTCTGTTTGCGGTCTTGATAATACGATTACAACTAAACAAAAAGTCAAGACTCGCAAGAAGAATGGCAAATGTATAAGGCGGGTTCGCCAAGTGTGTGGTATATGTCTAAAGCCTTCGGCTGATGCCCAAGTGATATGTCCTTCATGTTTGGTTTGGAAAAGGAAGTACCATATAAAGTAGGGTACGAGCAGTAGCAGCAATAAGAAGTAGGCTGGTGATGCAAATGTCATTATTCTAAATCTTTAGATGCATGGTTGTGATAGCTTTGCCCTTTATTGTTTTGCTTATGCAAAGCAGCAATAGAGGACAAATATATTGTAGGCTGATAAAAGTATCGTAACGGCTATCAGCGTCCACATTAAAATGTGCATAATGTTGCGCCACAAGATTTGTTTTTTGCTTGAGAGCGTGACGTATTCTACATGAGGACGTGGTAACTCTTGTGGTTGTTGCTTCGTTGTTTGTACGTAGTCAAGAGCTTGCACTAAACTTTTGTCTTGTTCGGAGAGGGTAGTGGAGTGTTTCGCAAATTTTACTAAGTCGGCAGTTAACAACACCTCTTTTAATTCGAACAAGGCTTGCTCATTGCCAACAAGTGTCAGTTGGTCAATGATTTCGCTTGTAGTCATTTCACGAGCACTAAATCCGAAACGCTTCTCAATGTATGTGCGAAGCGCTTCTGTTAGTTCCATGTAGTATTGCTTCGTGTCAGTTAAGGATTGATGCTTTATCTTTTCAATATGACTGATAGCTGTTACATGGGCTGGCGTTGGTGGGTTGATGACGACTTTACGTGTAATGAGTTTAGGGTCTGATAGTCGGACTGCAATTGCAACGATAATAACAATAAGTGCCAGACCTATTACAACAGACGCAATAAGCGACCATGACCATGTGAAAGGTTGCTCAATTACGTCGTGTGGGCCGTTAAACTGATCAGGATGTTTTAAGTCTACTTGAACCGTGTTAACTTTTAGCCCAATGCTTCCACGCGACAAGTATTTCTTTCCGTCAACTTCAACTTGGAAGGGCGGAATGTTATACATTGCTGAGTCAAAAGAGGTAATGGTATACTTCCTGGTTAATTGTATCCTTTTACCTTCGTTCAGCAAAAGTGTATCTATCTTTCCGCAATTCACTACTTCAATGCCTTTTGTAAGAGACTGCTGAGGCTGGAAGTTGGGAAATGTAACGCGCTGATTAGCGTTGGCCGTGCACTTAAGACTCAACTGTATTTGTTCACCTATCAAAATGCTTGCGGTGTCGGTATGTGCTTCAACTACAACTTGTGCCTTTGTTGGCATGAATGTGAAGAGCATGCTTACTAACAACCAGTATATCTTGATAAAGTGAAGTTGAGATTGCTTCATAATTAAAACGTTCTAAAAAATAAAATATAGGATACTACTTGCGTCCCTTTATCGTTGTGAAAGCAAATTCATTAGCGGTTTGACAAAGTCGGTGTCTGTCGCAATTGAAGTGTAGTCAACTTTGCTCTTCTGACAAACGTTTGTAAGTTTCGCTTTCTGCAGATTCCACCACTTTTGTTGGTGCAGCCTAACTTCAGCACTTGACGTGTCAATGTATTGTTCGTGACCTGTTTCTGCATCGGTTACTTTTATAAGTCCGACGTTGGGAAGTTGAGCCATACATCGGTCGTATACTTGTAGTGCCACTACATCGTGCTTTCTAGCTGCAATGCTTAATTGCTTGGTAAAGTCGTTGCTTGCTAAGAAGTCGCTTATGACGAAAGTAATAGTCCGCTTTGACATAATTCGAACTAAATACTCTAAAGCTACACCTAAATTAGTGCGTTTGCTTTGTGGCTGAAAGTTGAGAAGTTCACGTATAATATATAGGACATGTTTCCGGCCCTTTTGGGGTGGAATAAACTTCTCAATGTGGTCAGTAAAGAAAATAGCGCCTATCTTATCGTTGTTTTGCATTGCTGAAAAAGCCAGCGTTGCAGCAATCTCAGTAGCTAAGTCGCGCTGACTCCTTTGGCGTGTGCCAAACATCTGACTTGCTGATAGGTCGATAAGCAACATGACCGTTAGTTCACGCTCTTCTTCGTAGATTTTTATGTACGGACGATTCATACGTGCCGTAACATTCCAATCAATATCGCGTATATCGTCGCCAGGTTGGTATTCTCTTACTTCAGCAAACGACATACCACGACCTTTAAAAGCGGAGTGGTATTCGCCTGCAAATATATTATTAGTCAGAGCGCGTGTCTTTATTTCAATACGCCTTACTCTGCTTAGTAACTCTGAGGTTTCCATAGGTGAAAAGTTTAGGGCACCTCTACTTTGTTGAGAATTTCTTTAACAATGTCGTCGGCTTTGATGTTTGCTGCCTCGGCTTCGTATGATAGTCCAATGCGGTGGCGCAGAACGTCGGCTGCAACTTCGCGTACGTCTTCAGGAACTACATATCCTCTGCGCTTGATAAAGGCATTGGCGCGTGCAGCTAATGCTAAGTTAATGCTTGCACGAGGAGAACCACCAAACGAAATGTAGTTTTTCATCTCGTTAAGCTTATATTGTTCGGGGTAACGTGTAGCAAAAACAATGTCGGCAATGTATTGCTCAATGCGCTCGTCAATATAAACTTGTTTAACCAATTCGCGAGCTTTAACGATGCGATTGGTGTCAATAACTGGTAATACTTTAACAAAGCTATCATTAAGATGGGCACGTACAATCTTCTTTTCTTCTTGTAGCGTCGGGTAGTCAATGATAACTTTTAGCATAAAACGGTCTACTTGAGCTTCAGGAAGTTCGTAAGTGCCTTCTTGCTCAATAGGGTTTTGGGTAGCCATTACCAAGAAGGGACTTGGTAGATTGAAGGTCTCGTCTCCAATTGTAACCTGTCGCTCTTGCATGGCTTCGAGTAAGGCACTCTGTACTTTAGCCGGGGCACGGTTAATCTCATCGGCTAATACAAAGTTAGCAAAGATAGGGCCTTTCTTTACTTTGAAACTTTCGTCCTTCTGGCTATAAATCATAGTGCCGATAACGTCGGCAGGAAGTAAGTCTGGTGTAAATTGTAATCGACCAAAATCGGCACTGATAAGAGAGGCCAAGGTCTTAATGGCTAGTGTCTTGGCAAGGCCTGGTACACCTTCAAGTAAGATATGACCATCTGCAAGCAATCCGATTAACAAAGAGTTAATCAAGTGCTTTTGTCCTACGATGGTTCTGTTCATGCCTTCAACGAGGTCGGTTATAAAGCCAGTTTCCGCTTCTATTTGTGCGTTTAACTGTCGAATATCAATGAATTCAGACATAATATCTATTTGTTTGTTAATTGGTTTAAGTGCAAAGATAGTGCAAGGCGAGCGCAGAACGTCAAATTTGTTTGAACGTTATGCCGAGTCGCAGCCTATCTTCTGCAAAAGTATAACATTTGCCTTAATTATGGTGTTGAAGTGGTTTAAATTATCTAAAGGGATTTAGTTGATAAAATTCCACGAAATGCCAAAGTGTATGGTTAATCGGTTGAGTGGATAGTGAGCTACTAAGAAGGGATTGCCTGCACCTGATGAATAGTTAAGGTGTGATGCCATTAAATAGAAGCGAGTACGTTTCAGATGAAAGTTGGCATAGGCATTGATTATTGGATAATTGCCAATGGATGTTGCGTATTGGGCATCTTGAATAGCGTATTGTCCTATAATGGGATTATAGGTAGGTGCATTGTAGCGTGTAAAGTAACGAACGTCAACACCTAATTCTGTGCGCAGAACCTTGGCTATTTTAAATAGTAAGTAGGCATTTGAGTAAGCAGAGAAGGTAGGCACGGGGAGTACATCCTTATTTGAGCTAACTTGGTAGGTCAATTCGTTCTCCCAATTAAACACTCCCCAATGGAAATCTTGGTTGAGCGTGATGCCCAAAAGTTGAACATTCTTGTTAGCTTGTGCTACTCCAATAGCGTGTCGATAATTTTCGTAGCCATCAGTTCCTGCGTAAGCTGTTAGCTGCTCTTGGAAATAAACGTAGTTTTGAATGTTTTCAATTGAGGCTGTAAGTTTCGTTGTTTTATATTGCAGAGTTGCATTGATGCGCGCGTGAAACATTTTGTTAAGATGTTCGTTGTTCCACATTGCATTTCGACCAATGTAATGTCTGTAATAAAAAGAAGGACGCTCATTACGTACAAATCCGTTTACAACAAATAGTAAGGAGTCTCGTTTGATTGGGATAGAAAGTGCCAAATCTCCGTCAATGTTAAATTCGCCCCAGTCAGTTCCCGTAGTGCGTAACTCTCCTAAGATGTTGTATCGAAAGATTTTGTTTTGTTGTGAAAGTATCTGTGCACCAACTGTGAAGTAGTTCTCTGTGTAGTGCATCTTTTCACTAAGTGATGAAGTGTAGGGTACTCTAAATTTAAATTGGGCAAGTTCGTGCTTACCAAACAGTCGAAGTCCCATTTTCATCCATTTGTTCATGCCTTCATGTAATTCTAATGCGAAGGTGTTCTCTATTCCTAAATGGTGGGTGCGGTCAAGTGCTGAGTCACCACTTAAGAAAAATGCACCAAAGTAGCCTGGATTAGTTTCATCGTTTCTCTCGTTAGATATGAATTTTCTGGTATTGCCTTCTAACTTTAGCGTGTGAATAAAGCTACTGACAGGAACGAACTCTGATGTAATCTTTAAAGAATCTTTTGTCGTTTCCTCTTTATCGTTATTAGCTGATAGCTTAGGCAGGCGAGGCTCATTCTTAGCAACAGAGTCTGATGCAATCTTATCGCTCTTATTTTTAGCTCTTGCTGATAAGTATGAGTCAAGGTCTTTAATCACTTTTCCGTTTGCATCTTTGTAACGATGAAATCCGATGTTGTATCGGTGGGTAAGAAAAAGTTGGTTGCCGTTAAGTTTGTTCCATGCGCGAGCCAAATTAATAGGCATATCTGCAGTACCATAACGTGTGGGAAAAGATTCTGGACGCTTAACGTAGTCATCATTTTCAATTCCACCGTTCTCACGCGTTTTTAAAAACGTATTTTTGTAAAATGCGTGCATTTGATATTTGTCACTTAAGTAAGAGGCAAATATCATACCATTAAAGTCGGCAGTAGATTGGGCTTGATAATATCCGCGACCATATAGATAATCGGCCTTTAGCCCAAGTCCCAACTTCTTTCCTGCATTAACCGAAAAGAGCGCTTTAAGTCTATCTTCACCATCTTGCTTGTTTCCACATGAATGATAAGTAAGGTTGGTAAAAGGAGACTTCGTGTTGGTAAATAGTACATCTTCAACTTTGGGCAAGAAAAAGTCGTAGGGGAGCGTAAATATGAAAGGGCTACTTTGCATATTTGCCCCTTGTTCGTTGAAATAATGGCTTATGCGTGGTGCTCCAAGGTTACCAGTGAAGTTATAGTGCCCAGTAGTTCCCATTGTTTGATTCTCATTTTGAAAACGATGGGGTATGGTATCATAGTTGGCTGGGCGAATGTCTCCGAAACGTCTATCTATTCGCCATGCGTAAATACCTTCGGGCACTCCCTCTAATTCTGTGCTATCATTGCTGAATCCGCTCTTTCTGTTGTCTTCGTTCAGCAAGGCATTCGCTCTGAATTGGTTGCTCAGATTATTAGTATTCTGTGCACAGATAGAAGCAATATTAAGGAACAGTGCGCAACAGAATATGAAGAAATGTTTGTTTGGTGTCATGTAGAGTTTGTGTTCCACTTCCTTTTTTTAATAAAGGTTGCAAAACCTATTATTTTAGCTGTGGCAAGTGAGTAAAAATTATTTACTATATTTCTCGATGAAAGACTCAACGGTATTGTCTCCGGCTTCTTTTGCTTTATTAAGGTATTTAGTTGCCAATGACTTTTGTTTTAATTCGCCATAGGCTATGCCTAATATTTTGTTGCAGTCGGTATTGTTGGGCAACTTCTTAGCTACTTGTTGCGCGATTTCAATGGCCTTTTGATATTCACCAATATTAAGCAGAAGGGCTGCTTCGTCGATTTGGTAAGGAATTGGGTTGCTTGCTAAAGCAATAGCAGTATGTAAATCGTCTATAGCTTGTTGATACATATGCGCCTTCTCTTCTGCTTGTGAACGTAAATCGTAAAATTGCTCGTTCAAGTTGCGTGGACCGATGAGTTGCTCATACTTATTATAATCAGCTACAGCATCGCGATAACGCGTTGCTTTGATGAGTCTTTGTGAGCGTTCAAGGTAGTATTGTCCGTAAGCAGAAGATGTGTTATTGGGTATATGTGCTATGCAACTATCTAACAGGGTGATAACTTCTTTATTGTCCCCCTTGGCCATCTCAAGTGCTTTAGCTGCAGAAAAGAATGTCTCAGAAGACGCAAAGTGCGTATCATTGCATGCCTGCTTAAAACTATCGTAGGCTTCAGCATATTTGTGACTTGCATATAGACAGTTCCCTTTCTGAACTAAATACAGCGTGTATGGCTGAATTTGATAAGCCATATTTGCTTCTTGCTCGGCTCTGCTTAATGTCCAATTATTTGATAGAATAGAATCTTTGCCATAATTTACGACTTTACGATAGATAAGATTGCTGAGTGTGTAACGTATTGCATCCTCTTTCATTGCAGTACTATCAGCGCATGTCTTACTTTTGCTAATGGCTAAAGTAAAGTCAGCATCAGCCTTCGTCAACTGATTATTGTTAGCCCAATAGGTAGCTCTGTAAACGTAGCCATCAGGTAGAGTGGGGTATTGTTCTATAAAGTCGTTGTATGCGGTAGTGGATGAAAGAGAGTCTATAGTATTAACTCTTCCTAGTAGGTCTAAATAGCTTATAGCTTCTGATTGGTTTTGGGGCAATGCGCGTGGTATTTTTAACGCGTTTAAGTCAGAGTTAAAAGCCGATAATGCTTTAATGCTTAAATCGTTAATAAAGCGTGCATCAATAGCACAAGCTTGTTGCGCATCTTTTTTAACATTACGTTGGGTAATAGCAACCAAGTTCCCTTGTTCGTCAATAAGCGGACAATTTACAATAGCGCTGTCATTATTAGCGCTAATAGTATAATAAGCTAAGCTATCGAAAGCTTCTTTATTAACAATGGAAGTGTTGGCCATTAACTCTTTCTTGTTTGTCGTATAATGGCAAATTTGAAGTTCACTACCTGTGTTTGAAGAATTGTTGGCAAGTCTGAAGTAGTCATTCTTGGCAATTTCGCTAACCTTAATTTTAGCTAAGTCAGTTGTAGCGTTTGCGCCTAAAATGCGATAGACTTTATATGTCTTACCCTTGGTATCAATGACTTTAGCTTGAAAAGCGCCTTTTAGTAAATCGTATGATGTGATGGCTTCTCCTTTTTCACTAATCCAAAAGGCGGTTCCTTTCTGCAATAGGTTGCCTTGTTGGTTATAGGTAAAGATTTGTAACATCGCTTTGTAGGCCTCCTTTACATTTTCAATGCTTTTAGCAGATAAAGGAGTATATATTGCTGAAGCCAAAAGTAAAACTGGCAATATTATCTTTTTCATACGAAAATTAATTGTGCCGTTTGTAATCTCACGGCATAAGTTTTATATAGTTATTTGTCTGTTTTGAGATTAAGACACAAAAAGAGAGAGCACTCACTGATAGGCAAGTGCGCGGTTGCTACTTGGGCAATTTTATGTATTATACTGCTGAGTAAGATTTTGAATTTTCATACACGTGCTCTTTCGTCACAAACTTTGCCGCTCAGCAGTTGGGACCAGTTTCATTTTCGGACTCGGGATG
>JBNMKQ010000036.1:0-17007 GCA_050874425.1 Alloprevotella sp. | reverse complement strand
TATGCCTTGTGCTTACGCACAAGGCATATACAAACAGGCTACGCCCTTGCGTTCCATGCAATATAACTATTAGTTGTTTAAGACTCAAAGTGCAAAGCGCGCCTTAATGTTTATTCCTATTCTCTTCGATAAACTGCAATTGGGCCTCCCCCCCTACCCCCTCCCCCACAGGGGAGGGGAATAAGTAACCTTTACTTGCTGCGTTTCTAGTTGAGAACCAACAGAAAACTCAAGAAGTAAGAGTGACTTATTCCCCCTCCCCTGTGGGGGAGGGGGTTAGGGGGTGAGGCCCTATACATTTAAGCAGCTACTTCTGCAATTCGTCAATGTTAACAATCTTATTGACAATCGCATAAATAGTGAGTCCGGCAACGGAGTGAATGTTGAGTTTGCGGGCGATGTTTTTGCGATG
This sequence comes from Alloprevotella sp., assembly GCA_050874425.1. Lineage (GTDB taxonomy): Bacteria > Bacteroidota > Bacteroidia > Bacteroidales > Bacteroidaceae > Alloprevotella. The sequence continues at coordinate 16,595 of JBNMKQ010000036.1, read as the reverse complement.
GGTGAGCACGGTGTTGAGCGAGATACAGAGTTGATCGGCTATCTGTTTGTTGGCCAAGCCACACACTACGCAGTGTACAATCTCGCGTTCACGCTCTGAGAGGGTATCTTCTGGACGCTTTTCATCTGCTTCAGCAGCAGGGGTTTCTTGCACGCCGACTTTCTTCTCAAGTATTTCAACCGCTGGAACGAAGATGTCGTCCTCTACCTGACAGTGAATGCGAAGGTCGGTCTCGCACGTAAAGATGTCGTACAATACGTTGTTCAACAATTCGGCCTGCTCAGTTGGGGCATAATACTTTATTATAATGTTTTTGAGTTCTTGCAGTTTTATATCAATACTATTGTGACCGCGCGCAAACTGCGAGATGCTATATTCTCCCGTGCGGTGGCCTTGCAAGAGCTGGTCAACGTAGCCAAACACTTTGCGATTTTCATGTTGCATGTGTTTGCGCACCTCGCCCATATAGTCGTCATAGAACTTTAAGATGAGATACGACACCTCACCCGGCTGCGAACAGTCGAGTGCTTCGAGCAGCTTGCGGCGTATGGCTGGCAACTGAAAGTCAAGGAAATAAGTGTGTGCTTGCTTTAGATAATCTGTCAAACATTTTACCGACACTTGGTCGATGCTATCGGCTGCTCCTCGCGCGCCCCGACGAATAAAGTTGGCCACTGATAGGAAGGTGGCCGTATCAACGCCGTGCGCTTCACACACCTGGCGCACCGTTTGATCGCCCACGCCAAGTGGTATGCCAAAACGCGATATCATTTGCAGCAAAGATGGTTCGTCGCAAATCACATCGCACATGTGATCGGTTTTCTTATAATTATAGGTGCTATTGTATACCATCGTTTCTTTTTTGTTGACGAGTTTGTTTGTTGACGAGTTGACAAGTTAACGAGTTAACAGGTAAGTTACCCTTATTTGATTAACATCCTTACTTGTTAACTTGTCTACTCATTAACTTGTTAACTCATTAACGAGTTAACTCGGTTCCTTTTCGCGCCTGCAAATTTAAACATTCTGTTAAAATGCTTGTGTACCCACTTTTGGGTATTTTATGTTTTAATGGGGTAGAATGAACGAAAAGCACTTCACCCTATACCTACTTTTTTTGCTAAAAGCGGGTGATTGTCCCCCCTTTTTACACTCCGTAACTTTGCACTCGAAAAATTAAATAATTAATGCAATGAAACATTTAGCATTAAAGTTGGCGTTAGGCGCTACGCTGCTCCTTATTATAGGAGTAGCCTCAACCACTGCCAACACCGAACTTTCGGCTGGGCCACACATTGACGGCATGACTTGTGCCACACCGCCCGAACGCCCTGCAAAGAAAGAGAAAGCCTCTAAGCCTGAGAAGCAACAAAAACAAAAAAAGCAGAAGAAGGCAAAAAAGGCTAAGACGGAAACGGATAAGAAATAAAAAACAGAGTTGGCAAGCGGCAAAAAAGGATGTGGGGACAGTGCACAGACCGAAAGGCTCGAAGTGAGACATCGCGTTTTTTTGAAACCATCTCGTCGCACAACAACTTTAAGGAGATTAGTAAAAAGAATAATGACTCGCACAGCAGGTTCGGCTGCCAAGCTTCTCACACCTTGCATCATTCATTCTTTATTCACACCTCTATTTGCACGACTTGCCACTCTGCTTTTTCATTAATAGGGATTTTGAAGTTTTAAGGTTATAAGGTTATAAAGTTAGTTTAGTTGATAACCAACGCGATATAAACTTATTAAACTCATAAACTTATTAAACTCACTAAACTCACTAAACTTATTAAACTACCCCATATAAAGAATGAATGCAAAAATTGCAACGCTCACCCTCAGCGCACTCGTTGCAGCTAACCTCTCTGCCACTGAAGTGGAAACGGAGGTAAAGGCTGACAGTGTTAACACCGTGAGCAAAACTCAAGTTAAAAGCAACACACAGAAGCTACGACAAGTTAGTGCCGATGAGGACTATCAAAAGTTTCGCTTCGGTGGTTATGGTGAAATGGTAGCAGCCTTTAAGGACTACGGCATCAACCGCTTCTATGGCGGCAACGACGGCAACAAGCGCGACCACCGCAACACCATTTCTATTCCTCGCTTTGTTTTCGCCCTTGACTATAAGTTCACACCGAAGTGGATACTCGGTGCCGAAATTGAATTTGAATCAGGCGGTGTAGGTACGGCCTACGAAATTGAGAACTCTGAAAATGGTGAATACGAAACGGAGGTTGAAAAGGGTGGCGAAGTTGCACTTGAGCAATTCCACATTACGCGCCTCATTCACCCCACTTTCAATGTGCGTGCTGGTCATCTCATCTTGCCTATCGGCTTGACGAACTCTCACCACGAACCGATTAACTTCTTCGGCACTACTCGTCCTGAGGGCGAAACGACCATTATCCCTTCTACTTGGCACGAGACGGGTCTTGAGTTCTTCGGTACGTTTGGCCAGGATTATGCCAACTTCGACTACCAAGCCTTGATTACTACAGGTTTGAACGCTTGCGGCTTCGACCGCAACAATTGGGTGCAAGGTGGCAAGCAAGGCATCTTTGAAGAGGATAACTTCACCTCACCAGCCTACACCATCCGCCTTAATTATAATGGTGTGCCGGGCTTGCGCGTAGGAGCTTCTTTCTACTACTGTGCCAATACGGCTGCCAACTCTGATAAGTTGACTGAATATAGCTTCCGCGCTCCGCTGCGTATCTATACGGTCGATGCACAATATAAAAATCAAATCGTTACGGCTCGCGCCAACTTCATGTGGGGCAACTTGACAAATGCCGACAAGGTGAGTGCCGTTAATACGAAACTTTCTAACCAATCTCCCTACACGCGTGTCGTACCTGTGGCACACAAGGCCGTTAGCTATGGTGCTGAAGTGGGCCTCAACTTAGCGGGCATCTTTGCTGGAACGCGTTGTCCTGTGCTCTACCCCTTCGCTCGCTTCGACTATTACAATCCACAGAAGAAGTGTGCAGGCCTTTACACCGAAGACCGCCGCACCGAAACGCGCAAGTGGACCGCTGGTCTTAACTGGTACGCACTGCCTAACCTCGTTATCAAGGCCGACTACTCTACCCGACAATTTGCTACGAGCAAGCTATTTGGCAAGGGTAAGTACAATAGCGAAAATGAGTTCTCTATCGGCGTAGCTTACGTAGGTTGGTTTACGAAACGCTAACGCTTTTCGAATGTGCAAATGCTTGGGGAATGTGCAAATGCGAGAATGTGCAAATGTGCAAATGGTCGCCTTCACTTGCTGCGTTTGTACTTATTAAACTCATTAAACTAATCAAACAACACAATACAATGAACAAAAAAAGCCTTTTTGCAGCCCTTTTGACTTTGGCTGCTACTACTTTCACTTCAGTGTCATGCAGCGAGAACGACGACCCCACCCCCGGTGGTGGTGGCGACGACGCTGCCGAAGTTGATTACACCTCAGAAAATGCTGACGCATGGGGCAACTACATGATGAACACAGCTCGCCTCCTTACATCTGATGCACAGAAGCTCTATACCAACTGGGCTGAGAAATATGGCGATAATGATAAATCATACGCTGAACTCTTCAAGGCTCACGACAATGCCTCTGGTTATGGTGACGTTGACCAAGCCATTCAAGAAATGGTAGAGAAGATGGGCGAAATTGCCAACGAGGTCGGTTCTTCTAAGATTGGCGACCCTTACGCAAAGTGGGTAGCAGGTCAACAGACACAAGCCCTCTACGCCGTAGAGTCATGGTATAGCTGGCACTCTCGTGATGACTATACCAACAATATCAAGTCTATTCGCAATGCTTATTACGGTACACGCGACGGACAGATTGCTGAAAACTCTTTGGCTAAGGCACTCGAAGGCACTGCTATCGACACGAAGGTACGTCAGTACATCACCGATGCTGAGAATGCTATTCAGGCTATCGTTCAGCCCTTCCGCAACCACATTGGTAGCGTTGAAGCACAAAATGCCATGACAGCTTGCGAGAAGTTGCAAAAGGTACTCGGTGAGATCGAAACTGACGAGGGTGCCGTTGAGGGTGATGCTACTAACTTGAAGGCTGAGGCTATCAAATTGCCCGAGGCTACAAAGAATGCTATCATCAACAACTTTGTTGACAACGTAGTCGTTCCTACTTACCGCGACCTCGTTACGAAGAACAACGCACTCAAGGTGGCTGTTGACGCTTTTGCTGCTAATCCCTCTAACGCTGGCTTTGAAGCTTGCTGCACTGCATGGCTTGAGGCTCGTGAACCATGGGAAACAAGCGAAGCCTTCCTCTTTGGTCCCGTTGACGAGTTTGGTCTCGACCCCAACATGGACTCTTGGCCTCTCGACCAGAATGGTATCATGCAAATCATGAAGTCTAAGAAGTGGAGCGACCTCGAATGGGCTGATGGTGATAACGACGCAAAGGTTGAATCTGCACAAAACGTTCGCGGTTTCCACACACTCGAGTTCTTAATCTTCAAGGATGGTCAACCCCGCACATTGCCCGCTACTAAGTAAGTTTTTTGAATTGAAGATTATGAGGTTAAAAAGATTGTTTATAACACTCATCAACTTATAAACTCATCACGCATAGGAGTGAAGTGAAAAACACACATTTTTTCGCTTCACTCCCTATGTGCGTTTTAAAAAAAGTTGACGTAAAGACTAACTTACCAGTCAACTTATCTACAAAGGAAATAACAATGACTCACAGTTTACTAAAACATAGTTGGATAGTAGGTGCCGCACTACTCGCCCTAACGGCTTGTAGTGATGACGAAGGCATAACGGTGGAGGACATCACCGTGCCCGAAGGCTATGCCCTATCGGCCGACATCTCTACTATCTTTCTAAACTCATCAACGGCCTATGACGTTGAGGCCAATTGGGTGAGCGGCAAATACTTGACTCGATTCAATTCGGGCAACAAACTCTACGACAATGCCATACCAAGCGGCACCGACCCCGAAGCGGGCGGCCTTGGCCCCGTTTACGCTGGCTTCTCGTGCAAGAGTTGCCACATGACTACGGGCCGCACCAAACCCGCCATTTGGGCCAACTACGATGAGAGCAAGACCGACAAAGATGGTTTCTGCACCGTGTCGGGTGGCACAGGCTTTACCTCTGGCTTGATTTACATCACTCGTAAGAATGGCTCTTTCTTCCCCGACTATGGCCGCGTGCTTCACGACCAGTGCATTCAAGGCACCTACGTGGGGAAGGACGGCAAGGAGTATGAAATGAAGCCTGAAGGAAAATTGCAGGTGAAATGGCACAAGCAGCAGTTTGCCTTCCCTGATGGCGAGACCTACGAATTGGCTTATCCTGAATATCGCATCACGGAGTGGTATACCAATGGTATGAAGAACTATGGAAAACCCATTGCCGATGCCGTTAAGCCTGAGGACTTAATCATCTCTGTTCGTCAACCGCTCCGCCATGTGGGCATGGGCCTTATGATGGCGCTCGACCCTACCGAGATTGAAGCCTTGGCAGCTAAGAGCAACTACCCAGAATATGGCATTAGCGGCCGCTGCAACTACGTTACCGAGAAAGGCATTACGGGCGTAGGCCTTTCGGGCAATAAGGCGCAACACCTCGACCTCACCGTCGAACTCGGTTTCTCAAGCGATATGGGTGCTACGAATAGTCGCTTCCCAGAAGAGATTTGCGAAGGACAAACGCAGCAGAAGTATGGCAGCATGATGGGCCTTGTCTATTCTAACCGCCTCGACGTTTCGACGGAAGCAATGGAGGACGTCGACCTTTATATGCAATGCCTTGGTGTACCGGCTCGTCGTTTGGGTTCAACTACGCAAATGGTGCAGTATGGCGACAAGATGATTACCGAACGCGAAATGGTAAGCATTGGCGAGCAGAACTTCTACAAAGCGAAGTGCCAACTCTGCCACGTCACGACATTACATACTAAGAAGCGCGGGTCGACCCTACTCAATGGTACTCACCTCCCCTGGTTGGGCGGTTTGACCATTCACCCCTACTCTGACTACTTGTTACACGACATGGGTTCTGAGATTATGGGCGTAGGACTCAACGACAACTATTGCAGCGGTTTGGCACGCGGCAACGAATGGCGCACCACTCCTCTTTGGGGCGTTGGTTTGCAACAAAAGGTCGATGGCCACACTTGCTTTATGCACGACGGCCGTGCGCGCAACTTCATCGAGGCCATTATGTGGCACGGCGGTGAAGGCGAGGCTTCAAAGAACATCTTTAAGAAGATGCAGAAGAAGGACCGCGACGCGCTTATTAAATTCTTGGAATCTCTATAGTTCTCTTTGAGTTGACAAGTTAACGAGTTGACAAGTTGACAGGTAAGTTACCTAATAAACTCGTCAACTAAAAAAGCAAACTTGCTCGTTAACTCGTCTACTTGTCAACTCGTCAACCTAAAAAAAAGAAGGAAATGAACAAAACAATATTAAGCCTTGCTGCCTTCATTGCAGCAAGCACACTTACCCTAAACGCTGAAAATGTAAACACGACTGACGCTGACTCAGTAAACGTAGAATCTGCACAACGTCCGCACAAACATCGTGCTGACGAACATCGCATTAAATATGCTCCCGTCGACCTCGACACCGACAATGGCGTCGTTTCGCTCGCTGGCAGCAAGGGTTTTACGATTCAGACCAAGAAGGGCGACTTCATCTTTAAGCCCTATATGTTGGTACAAACCAGTGGCAACTTCAATTGGTACGATGACGAAGGCCTTGATAAGGCTTACAATCAAGACAACGTCGAAAACTCTGGTTTCGCCATTCCCAATGCCATTCTTGGCTTTACGGGTCGCGCCTTTAATAAGGTAAGTTTCAACTTGTCTATCAACGCTGCCAAGTCGGGCGGCAACTTGCTGCAACAGGCATGGTTCGACGTAAAGTTCAACAATCCCATTCAATTGCGCGTGGGTAAGTTTAAGACTCCCTTCTCTCACGCTTACCTCACCACCCTTGGTGAAACGCTCTTCCCTCAACTCCCCACTTCGCTCACCACTGCAGTTATCATGCCTTACGTACTGAATGCCGTAACGCCTTCTATGAGCACGGGCTTCGACCTCGGCGTTGAATTGCACGGTGTGGTCAACAATAAGTTTGGCTACGAAGTAGGATTGTTTAATGGCACAGGTTCTGGCGTAAACGTGGCCAACAAGACGTTGAGCGACGATTGGCACATTCCCTCATTGCTCTATGCGGGCCGACTCACTTACATGCCTTGGGGCGTCATGCCTTCAACGCAGGGCAATCCCAACCTCTTACACGAAAAGAAGATGTTGATTGGCCTTTCAGGTTCTATGAACGTGGAGAGCGAAAACGAGAGCACGAACGATGCACGTGTAGGTGCTGAATTTGCGATGATTTACAACCGTTTGTACTTGGCTGGTGAGATGTATTGGATGAACGTGGGCTTCACCAAGCGTCAGAAGATTGACGAACACTACAACTACCTCGGCGGTTACGTTCAAGCCGGCTATTTCGTTGCTCCCCGCGTACAAGTGGCTGCTCGCTACGACTTTATGAACCGCAACAGCACGAGCAAGGATGGCTTCTTAAACATGCCTGCCGTTGGTGTTAACTACTTCTTCAAGGGTTGCAACCTCAAGTTGCAAGCTATGTATCAGTACACAGGTCGCAAGGGCCACGATACGCAGCTCGACCGCGACAACGACAACCTCGGTCTCGCCACACACTCTGCCACCGTTCAGTTGCAGTATTGTTTCTAATTTTTTTAGTTGACGAGTTGACAAGTTAACGAGTTAACGGGTAAGTTAGCTTTTTTAGCTAACGAGTTAAATAAAGTAACTTACCTGTAACTTGTCAACTCGTTAACTCGTCAACCCAAAAACTCGTTCTCCAAAAGCAGAAAGAATGAAATCAATCATAAGTTCTCTACTATTCCTATTATTGCTTTGCACAGCCTGTGACGACGGACGTATTTACGAAAAGGAGTACGTACCCGTTGAGAGTGGCCGTGTGGCCAAGGTCGAAATGGACATCAATGGTGTCAACTCTTGGCCCAGCAACTATACTGTGGCTATCGCGGGCTTTAGTGCTGACAATCAGTATGCCAGTATTACACGCAACGTGCAGCCCGATGCCAACGGCCACGTATCAATGAAGTTGGTGGGCATCCCCGATGAAGTGAAGACCATCGAGGTGTGCGTTACCAACTCTTTGCGTCGCCGTATCATCACTTTCTATTCGGCCGATGCTCCCGCCACCTCTGACACCATTCGCATCAACGCGGGTTCGCTCAACGTGGGCATGTACGCTGCCATTCAGTCGGCCGTACTCAACAAGGAGTGCGCCAACTGCCACAGCGGCAACGCTTGGGCTGCCTCGCTCAACCTCACCGAGGGCCATAGCTATGCTGACATGGTAAACGTTGCCTCTCACAAAGCCCCCTCTAAACTCCGCGTTCTCCCCGCTGATGCCGACAACAGCATTCTCTACGAAGCGCTCGCTACCGACCTCAGCACCTCATGGAAGCACGACCACTCTAAAATCATGATTACTAAGCAGCCCGAACTGCAAATGATTAAAGATTGGATTAATAACGGAGCAAAAGAGTAAGTTGTACGCTAAGAACTTCCTTAACATTTACGACAAACGACATTCAAAATACAATTTTGAATGTCGTTTTGTCATTTTACAACATTTTTCACTGGTAATCATTATTTTTCGTATCTTTGCACTGAGATATTTCAGTGATATTTCTCAGTAACACTGAGATATTTCAGTGATATTTCTCAGTAATACTGAGAAATATCAGTCTTTTTGATGATTTAAAAGCATAACATCATGTATAAAAGAATTTGTAAAATTGATAGTCAAATAGAAGATAGCATATTCTTATTTGGAGCGCGTCAGACGGGAAAGAGTACAATGCTCAGAGAGAAATTTCCCAACAGCATATACATCGACTTGCTCAACACAGAGATTAAAGGCAGATTTCAACGCCGTCCAACCCTACTCTATGAGATGCTTTCTAATGAATCAGATAAAACTCTTGTCATTATCGATGAGATACCCGAAGTACCCGAGCTACTTAATGAAGTACATCGACTCATCTCTGAAAAGAATATGGTCTTCATTCTTTGTGGCTCAAGTGCACGAAAACTCAAGCGAAAAGGATACAATACCTTAGGAGGAAGAGCCTACCCAGTATACTTGTTTCCTTTCGTAAGCGCCGAAATACCCGACTTCAACATTGATCGCGCCATAAACTTTGGAATGCTTCCTCCTCACTACCTCGCCAAAGATCCACAACGCAGACTATCCGCCTATATTGATGTCTATCTAAAAGAAGAAATAAAAGAAGAAGCACTAGTCCGAAATTTGAACGCTTTTCAAAGATTTCTTGAAGTTGCAGCTCTTACCAACGGAGAGATGATCAACAACAAAAATATTGCTCAAGATTGTGGAGTCAGCGCAAACACCGTAAATAGCTATTTCGACATTTTAGAAGATACACTCATTGGCTTTCGAATCCCTGCTTATACAAAAACCATAAAACGAAGACTCTTCCAGACTCCCCGTTTTTACTATTTTGACGTAGGCATTGTTAATCACTTACTTCACCGAAAAGAGCTTGTTCGGGGTACAGCTGAATATGGACATGCTTTTGAACATTTGGTAATACAAGAGCTCTACGCATGGATTTCCTATACCAATAGTAACGAAAAACTTAGCTATTGGCACACACATACAGGGCTTGAAGTTGACGCTATAATTGGCGATGCCCGCATTGCCATTGAAATTAAATCGGTAGAAGAAGTCCTACCTCGCCACCTTAAAGGGCTCAAAGCTTTCGCAGAAGACTATCCTAATGCGCGCACCATTATCGTCAGCCTCGACCCTATCAACCGTAAGGTGGGCAATATCGAATGCCTTTATCTGACGGACTTTTTCAAAGCTCTTTGGAAAGGTGGAATATAAATCCCTTAAAGTTAAAGGCTCTACAACGAATAGTATATATACGCTTCGTTATAGAGTCTCTATTTTATGTTTCATAACATAAAATTGCAAAATAATTTAATTTACCCCCCGTTACCAAATAAAGGACTACATTTGCACACAGATTTCATTTACTAATTTACTAATTTAAAAACAACACACAATGAAAAAGCACACATTCCTTTCGCTTTTGATGGCTTTTGCCATGATTTTCTCATTTGTAGGTTTTACAGCTTGTGGCGATGACGATCCCGACCCCGCTCCCAACCCCAACCCTAACCCCAACCCTGGCACAAGCAAGGTTACTTCAGGTACACTCTATGTTCTTGAAGGTTACTTGGCCTCAACATTCGATTGGGTGAACTATCAAACTTCAATTGAAAAGGAGGGCGCTGCTGACAACTATGTTACAGTAACGGCAGACGGCCTCAGCTCAGCTGAAAACCTCAACTTCGTTACTGGCGAGGCTAAAGAAGCTTTGAAACTTGCTATCAAGACCACTTATAGCACCATAAACTACACCCCCTCATTCCGTGTTACAAGCAAAACAGTTAGCTCTTTCCCTACAACCTTTAGCATTAAGCACCAAGGCACTGTAAAAGAAGGCCTTTCTGAAAAGCAAAACTTTGGCTATGGCGAAATTTATTTGTTTGTTGACAACAATGGCAAGCCCTACGCTGCCTCTTCTAAAGCACAATATGGCCAAGGCATTAAAGTTGACAGAGCTCAAGAATTTGTAACAAGAGTTTTGGGCGCATACAGCAAAAACGTAACTGTTAGCTTCAACGGCGACCAAGTTACAATCAAGTAAAAAAATATCGTTTTACAACTAAAAGGGCAATGTAGCAATTGGCTGCTACATTGCCTTTTTTAAAACAAACACAAAATATCATGAAAAAGAGCGCATTCTATTCATTCCTCATGGCCTTTGCCATGCTATTTGCATTCGTAGGCTTTACTGCTTGTGGCGACGATGATCCCGACCCCACACCTACCCCCGACCCTACACCCACTCCCACACCCACTCCCACACCCACTCCCACACCCGAGGCCAACACATGCACAGCCTATGTGGTTGAGGGTTACCTCCCCTCAACGTTCGATTGGGTAACACAAAGCGTTTCAATCGAGAAGGCTGATGCTGCCGAAAATTATGTTGAGGTTAACAGCGACGGACTTACCACTTTAGACAATCTGCCCATCAACAATGCCCTAGCGGTTAAACTCGTTAATGAATATGCAGCAAACAACGCGTGGTTAAAAAATTCTACTAAAAACGTATTTTGCCGCGTTACAAGCCTTAAGTTAGCAAGCTTCCCCGTTAGCTACAGCATTAAGCACAATCTGACGGTAAAAGAAGGCGTTGCCGTGTCAAAGAGCTATGCTTATTGGCAAACTGTTGTAGTTGTTGCCGACAACGGTCAAGTGTCAGGTGGTAGCATTGGCTGCTCTGCAGAGTTAAACGGAATCAAAGTCGAAAGCTTACAAAAGGCATTAAACAACTTAGTTAAAGATAGCTACAACACCAACTTTACTATCGAAAAAAGAAATGGTGGCTTCTTTGTTGAGTAATGCAATTACTAAATTGCTTATTTCGTTTAGTCCAATCAAAAGAAAACTTGCTTTCGTTTTGCCATGGCAATAACGATAGCGAACCTTTTTCATAATCCCCTCTCCTTTCCCCTCATTGATGAGGATAAGGAGAGGGGCTTTTTTTGAAAAATAGTGCAAGGCGAATGCAATCAAGCTTGCTTGATTGCTGAGCCGTGGCCTATTTTATCTAAAAAAGCACTAAATAATTTGCAGCCTCAAACAAAATGCCTAACTTGCGCCCCGAAATCAAAGCAACTCAACAACAAAAACCGATATGAAACACTTAAAACTATTCGCACCCTTGGCAGCCTTGTTGCTGATGACAAGCTGCGTTAGCAAGAAAAAACTTGCTGAGGTGCAAACATCTTACGATCAACTCAAGACCGAACACGCTACACTGCAAAAGGACTATAACGACGCCCAAGTGCGCATTGCCGAATATACCTCTGACTCTAAAAGCCTTGCTGCTCGCCTTAAAGAGGAGCAACAACGCAACAAGGAGATGAAGGAGGCTTACAGCAAATTGCAGGCTTCGTACCAAAGCAACGTACAGCAAGGCAATGTCAACATCTCGAAGTTGGTCGACGAAATCAATGCTTCAAATAAATTTATCAAGCAATTGGTGGACGCAAAATCAAAGAGCGACTCTTTGAACCAAGCCTTGACCAACAAACTCACCCGTTCGCTCTCTAAGCAAGAGATGAACGACGTTGACGTTCAAGTGCTCAAAGGCGTAGTTTACATCTCGTTGGCTGACAATATGCTCTACAAGAGTGGTAGCTACGAGATTGGCGACCGTGCTGGCGAAACGCTTTCTAAGATTGCCAAAATCATTACCGACTATAAGGACTACGACGTATTGGTAGAGGGCAACACCGACAATGTACCTATCTCGCAGAAGAACATTCGCAACAACTGGGACCTCTCTGCCCTTCGTGCCTCATCTGTCGTACAGGCTTTGCAGACGCAGTATGGTGTTGATCCCAAGCGCTTGAGCGCTGCTGGCCGTGGCGAATACAACCCCGTAGCTTCTAACGCTACTGAAAAGGGCAAACAGCGCAACCGTCGTACACAGATCATCATTACTCCTAAGCTCGACCAATTCATGGACCTCATTGATAAGGCTCCTGAACAGAACAACCAATAAGCCCCTTATTGAAAGCGTACGCAAGAGCAAACGCATACATACAACTTAAGCCGTGACGAAGTTTCGCAACTTCATCACGGCTTTCTTGTAAGGGGATAAGCGGTATGATAATAAAAAAACACCGCCTCCTTACATCCATCTCTATACAAATCTGCTAAAGGTTATTTCGTCTAAAGAATATGTTTTTCCGTCGATTTTCACAACAAATATAACGCTTTATTCCGATTTTACCCCCCCCTATAAACAGGCCGCAAAATACGATGGATGAAATGCTTGCTTGCGGACATAGAATGCAATAAAAGCGTTTACGATATAGACAAGTAGATGATGAAATAACGCATAGGAGACGATATAGCTGATGGCTTTACCTATCATCTGACACGAGCTAAAAAATAGATAAGTAGGTGTCAAAATTTATTTATATGTATCCTATTCCATATATTTTATATCCAAAGCCCTCTCTTGGTATAAAATAATTTCTAACACCTACTTAAATACCAACTCATTACGTCTTTGCATGGCAAGAAATGGAACAAAACCTTACATTTGAGACTTCCCAAATAGAGAAAAATCTGTAATCTAAATATTTACACTCAGCTTTCAAAGATTATAACAAAGGCTTCCTAATACCCTAAGAAAGGCTTTCTTACATGCTTTGGATGCGCATTCATAGGTGGCTTGGATGCGCATTCAAGTACCCTAAGAAAGCCTTTCTTAGCTTGCTTGAACGTGCATCCAAGGAGGATTAGAAATGACTACAAGATTTTCTATAAATCGTATCTGCTTGATTATCAACAGTTTTCTATCAATCACTGAAAATCGAAAAAAAAAGGCCAAGGCATTCCGTGCTTGATTTTTTTCGATTCTCAGCGATTAGGGTGTTAATTTCTATCGACATTTTCTCTCTATCGCGATGACGGATTTTATACTCCGTTGGCATCTATTCCAGAAAAAATACCCAACTTTGTACTGACTCAATATGGGCAAGGTGGCATCTTGGACTTCCTTCCCCTTGCTCTACATCATGAATAGAAATACACAAGCATACAATGAAACTCTTTGGACAAACATTCAACCCCCTCCAACTGACGTGCTTGGCACTCTACTATGGCATTGGCCGCCATCTTCCTTGTAGCCAAACGCATTTTTTAGGACGCCCAAGTCAACTTTTCAGAGTTGCTCTCTGTAAGCATATTTTCAAACACTGCGGAAAAAACGTCAACGTTGAACATGGAGCACGGTTCGGTTCGGGCAAAGAAGTAGAACTGGGCGACAATAGTGGTCTTGGCGTCAACTGCGACGTACCGAGCAACGTCAAGATAGGCAATAACGTCATGATGGGTCCCAACTGTTTTATCCTCGCTCGAAATCATATCATTGATGACATCCACACCCCCATGTGCCAACAAGGCTTCGTCAAGAAAGGCCCTACTATTATAGAAGACGACGTATGGATAGGGCGTGATGTGACGTTTACCCCTGGTCGCCATGTGAGCCACGGCAGTGTCATCGGAGCGTGCTGCTTGCTATGTAAAGACTTTCCACCCTACTCTATCGTTGGGGGCAATCCCGCCCGATTGATTAGAAATAGGAAGAATGACTGAGCGTTACCGTTACATGATAAGACAATCCCGAATAAGGCGGCATACCTTATTCGGGATTGTTACGTAAGGGGCATTCAAAAATAATTTTGAATATTTATTTACTTCGTTTTATACTTCTATTCCCCACTCCTCAAATGCCTTTCGTGCGCACTCATACCCCTCTTCGTAGAGGTCGGTGAGTTTTTTCACGTCACTCTCCAAACGCCCTACTTCCATGGGACGCTGTGGGCGAATGACCAATACTTTGCGCTCATCTTCAAGACGCTCAATGAGGTCGAGCTGCTCGTTGTAAATGGCATGACGCTTGCTCAGCAAAAGGCGCAGACGGGGGAAACGACGGTAGATGTATTTGGGATTTTTGATGTCACGTGAGGTCTCTCGATACCCCCGATTGCGCGTGAGTACCACCACGTTGAAAGCATGACCTCGCTCTATGGCGCGATTGATAGGAATAGAGTCAATAATTCCTCCATCAAGCATGGGCTGATGGTCAACCCACACGATGGGACATACATAGGGTAGCGAAGAAGACGCCTTTACGATGTTGATAAGCCGGTCAGGATCGTGAGGCTCAGACAGGTAGCAGGCTTTTCCTGTCAAGCAATTCGTCGTGACCATTTCAAACTCCATAGGGTCGGCAAAGCAAGCATCATAGTCGAAAGGGACTATCTCATTGGGGAGCGTATCGTACATGAGTTTGCGATCAAATATGCTATGTTGCGTCCATAAGTACTTCAGCCCGATGTAGCGGTATTTCTCAAGCATATCGATGTTGACCATCTTCGCCCTGCCGCGTTGATGGCTTTTATAAGAAAGCCCATTACACGCACCAGCAGAGACAGCCACGCAGTAAGGGAACGTGATGTGATGGTCAAGAAAGAAGTCAAGCACACCATCGGTAAACACGCCACGCATACCGCCCCCCTCAAGCACAAGGCCCGTATTTTTTGGAAGTCTATTCATACATCAATCATCGTTTAGTTGTCATGCATCCTTTTCTAATATTCATCTCTTGCTCCATGTCAATAGCTCCGTTTCTGCTATCACGCCTTTGCAAAGGCTTTTCAAGCAACGGAGTTTGCCCTTTTATTCATTGCAAATATACCTATTCTGAAAGAAAATACGTAATTTTGCGCATATAAATGTAAATAGATCCATCAGAACTGTGTTTGAACTGCATATCGCTGCATAACGTATGTCATATATGCATTACAACACGCAAAATACTACTCAGTATGCTTTTTTCTAAAGAGACCTACGTGGAGCGTCGCAAACAATTGCGCGAATTGGTAGGTAGCGGTTTGATCCTGTTGTTCGGCAACAACGACAGCCCCAACAACTACCCTTCTAACGTTTACAAATTTCGTCAAGATAGTGCTTTCCTCTACTTTTTCGGCCAACATCGCGATGGCTTAGTAGGCGTCATCGATGCTGATACGGGCAAAGAGACTCTCGTAGGCAACGACATTGACATCGAAGATATCGTATGGTATGGTTCGGTAACGTCCGTTGCCGAAATGGCTCAAGAGTGTGGCGTAGAGGCTTCTGCACCAATGGCTCAATTGGCGCAAATGGTAGAAAATGCCGTAACGAGCGGACGTAAAGTCCACTTCTTGCCACCTTACCGCTACGATACGAAGATACAGATTATGGACCTCCTTGGCATCCATCCTTCTCAGCAACGCGAAGCGGCCTCTTTGAGCCTCATCAAGGCTGTCATCAAGCTTCGTTCTATCAAGACTGCGGAGGAGATAGAGGAGTTGGAGCGTGCTGCCGAGATTGGTTATAAGATGCACACGATGGCTATGCGCTTAGCTCGTCCAGGCGTGACGGAGCAATACATCGGTGGTGTACTTGACGGCATCGCATCAAGCTATGGCGCACAGGTGTCTTTCCCAAGCATCGTCACCATGCACGGAGAGATACTTCACGGCTATCCCTCACCTCGCCAACTTGAAGCAGGACGTTTGCTACTCGTTGACGCTGGCGCTGAGACCAACGAAAACTATTGCCCTGACAATACGCGTACGACGCCTATCAACGGCCATTATACCCAGAAGCAAAAGGACATCTACAACATCGTAGCTGACTGCCACGACCTTACGCTCAACGAAGCGCGCCCTGGCAACCGCTGGTGGGATGTGCACATGGCTGTATGCCGCCTTATGACCGAACGACTTAAGGATCTCGGTCTCATGAAGGGCGATACGGAAGAAGCTGTTCGCGCTGGTGCACACGCGCTCTTCTTGCCTCACGGCTTGGGCCACATGATGGGTATGG
>JBNMKQ010000035.1:0-17083 GCA_050874425.1 Alloprevotella sp. | reverse complement strand
TAACCTTTACTTGCTGCGTTTCTAGTTGAGAACCAACAGAAAACTCAAGAAGTAAGAGTGACTTATTCCCCCTCCCCTGTGGGGGAGGGGGTTAGGGGGAGAGGCCCCAGTTTATCGAACGCCATTCTCACATTTGCACATTTATCTTGCTCACCGTCTTGCCCTCGTCGGTGCGTGCTTCGACTACGTAGATGCCTTGCGGCAGTCTGAGACGGAGCGAAGCAGTGAAGGGCGCCATGTGGTAAAGCAAGCGGCCTGCGGCATCAACCACCTCGACGTGCGTCAAGGGGTGAGCGGGTGAAGAGGAGATAACGAGACGTTGACCGTCCACTTGAATAAGCGGGCGTGTGAGTGCAGCCAAGTCGTCGGGCGTGGGTTGCTCTGATGAGAGCAAGAAGTAACGCCCTACGGTATTGCCCGACACTTCCACTGTCACACTATCCGCCTTGGCCCCTGTGCTGAGCGTGAGTGGAGTGATGCGTCCTGTTTGTTCGTCGAGTAACGAAAGCGTTTCGTTGAACTCGTTCAGTCCCGTAAAGGTGAGGCGCGTCGGAGCATCACTATTGCTCAGAATACCTAAGGGCACACGGAACATCGTGCGACGACGGTTGATCGTGCTGGCCTGTGAGCCTGCCAAGGTATAAACCGTCGGTACATCCGTCAAAGCATTGTCAACCAATGCTTCGAGGTCTTCAGACGATGTGAAGTCGTTGTTGGCCTCCGTGTCTTTCACGACAAGAGCCTCGCTTTGCAGTCCACCGCGAGCAGCACGAATGCGGAGGGTGCGTAATGAGCCAGCCAATGGTTGGCGGCGAGCAGGTGCACGTAAGGTACTGCCTACGGCCTTGGCACTCGTCATCATGTCGGCCGTAAAGCGGATTGAGAGACTACCCGTGGGCTGTGCAGCTTTGACAAAGAAACCTTGTCCTGGAGCGAGAGTGCCTTGAGCCGTTGTGGCCGTGGCATCGTTCACGGTTGTCCACTGCTTATCGTCCGCATTCTGCATAACTCCCAACTGTCCGTCAGCCGTGAGCAACCAATACTTCGCCCCGTCGAGCACAGCGGCATTGGTGGTGAAGAATTGGTTCATGTCAAGTCCACAGGTAAATGGATTGCTCACTAAGAAGTAAGCGTTAGCTGTGTTCTTATTTGTGAGCGTTTGCGTAATCACGTCCCCAGCATCGTTTAGTTGGTCAGCGATGAGGCGATGACTCTTTGTGCGGTCGACAGTATACGTCTTACCGTCAGTAGCTTGCGCCGTAGTGTAGTAGCCAAACGCAGTGTCCTCCTTCGGTAGGCGGAAGAGCGACTGCGTATAAGCGTTTGTAGCACTCTTCGCGTTCACCTTTACGGAGAAGCCACCTACGCCATAAGGCGTTTGTACATCGTTAAAGGCCTTGCTCCACGCAATGGCTTGGTAAACGTCCTTGTTCTGCACGGCTGCTTGCTGCGGCGCATCGGCCGAGTAGGGGGCGAGGTAGTAGAGCAAGGAGTTGGCTTTGTCCCAACTGCGCTGATAAACGGCCGGCGCAAAACGGTTGTAGTCAGTCGTGTTGAACGTAACGTCCTCGAAGTAAGGCGTGAGTTGCTGCGCATTGTCAGTGGGCGCGTACCAATCGCCCGCATAAGTATGCTGCAAGGGCGAACCTAAGGTGTACCAGCGACCAGGAGTGAGCGCATACTCCGTCCAAGCGTTTGTATACGTTAAGCGTTCGGGGTGGAGCAATTCGCTGCCAGCTTGCATAACGAGTCCGTCGGCTTGATAGGTCGTGTAACGACTGCACAGGTTGAAGCCCGCTGTGGCTTGCTTTTGCGCCAAGAGGTGATACTCAATGTCAGGCGTAGCGGTGCGTTGGTCGCCTTCGTGGTCGATGAAGTGAACAAAGCCATCCCCTTCTGCACTATTATAGTCCGTAGCGTAGAGCAAGGGACCCGCTGTTTGCGGCGTCACGATCACATTGGTGTGCAACATCGGGGCAAAGCCTTGTGCCGTACCATTCGTTGCATTCGTCACGTAGTCAGCCCCGTCGGCCGCATCGCGAAGCAATTCCGTGCGGTCAGCACGTGCCCAGTTGGCATCGTTCGTCCAATCTGTGTTGCCTGCAGCACCCGTCCATACCTCGTACTGCGGTACGATGATGAGGTCGAACAACAACGTGCCGTCGCAGGCAGTTGACACTGTGGCATCACCTTCAGCAAAGCGTTCGCGGAAGTCGATGCGGAGCGTATAAGTATACCCCTCGCGCGGCCGGAAGTCGTTGAGGAAATAAATGTCGGCATGCGCCTCAGATGGGTTCGCCGTGAGTGCGTCGAGCACTTTTACTTGTCCCACGGTGCGGAAGCCTTCCACCTTGCCCGCAAAGGTGTTGTACACCGTCATGGCAGGGTCGTTGGTGGCGGTGATGTAAACAGCCCCCAAGTCGCCGTCAGCGGGCGTGATGTGTTGCATGCCCAATGCGCCATTGGTGATAGTAACCATACTGCGTAGTGGCAATCGTAGCACATTGCTGGGCGCTGTATTGGCACTCTGTTCCGTCACTTCGCTCACGGCTGCCAAACTGGTGCGTATAGGCACGTTGCTTAGGTGGTCGGGGTAAGTGTCGGCCGTTCCGTTTAGGCCGTCAAAGAGTTGCGGTGCTTGGCCGCTGACCAATATACTGATTTGCTCAGGGTCATAGCAGTACTGCACGTCACCGTCAGTATTGGTATGGTCAATAGGAATGACCGTAACGTACTCTATCTGTCCTTGAGGCGTAGCCAAAGGAAGGAATACGTTGCAAGTGTTGTTGAGTAAGAGCAAGGGTGCCACATCGTTTGACGTGTTCTGTGTGAGTTGCAGGAGCACATCAATGATCGGTTGCGTCAGTACAAACGCACCGTCACTTTGAGGTTTCGCCGTTGCTACAGTCGTAGCCGTAGGGTAGAAGTGGCGGAACGTCATCAATGCTTCGCGCAGGGTGATTTCGGTCGATACGGGGTCTTCGTCCGTGTCGATAAATCGCCACGTGCGGTTGGCCGTGTTGACATATATCTGTGTGAAAGCTCCAGCCACGTAATCGCGCCACCAGTCGTATTGCGTTAAGCGGTCAGGCTCGGTGCCGTCGTCGGCTGTACCATTTTGCTTTATACTGAGGGCGACACTCTTGCCCGCACAAGTTTGCACTTCATTGTCAATAGCCGTTTCATCGTCGCCATCCTCCACTATGGTAATGGCAGCCTGCGTGCGGAAAGTGGCCATAATGCTGCAGTCCGTGCCTAACTCGAAGGCATCGACAGCATTGTTGACCATGATGGGGTCAGATGAGAAGCGCGGCTTAAAGAGAATGTAATATTCATGCTTCGGCTGAAGGTTCGCTCCCTTGAGTTTGTCGCTAATGATAAAGCGGCGGTCACCCGCACCAGAGATTTCCTTAAAGCGTTGCGCATCGGTGCCATGCAGCGCCTTGGCATAGTCGAAGGGCGGCAGTAGGACATCGTCATTAAAGTGGGTGGTGAACTCAACATGTCGGAAGGCGCGTTCAGGGCCTGTTGTGGCCGCAGGGTCGCCCACCAAGGCCGTAGTAAAGGCGCGCCATACGTCGGTGGTAGAGGGGATATAGTCAGAGGGGTCGATAGCGTTGGCTGTCAACTCGTTGTCGTAGAGGTCCTTATCGAGTAGACAGTACCACATATTGGGATTGCCGTCGGCAGGGTCTTCATTCTCGTTGAGACCAAGTTGTTGTAAGATAACGTCGAAGTCGGCCGTCATCTTAGCCAGCGTAATCTGTTGACTACAAACGGGCGTGGTGCGCTCCAACTGCACAGAAGGCTTGAGCGAGAATACTTCAATGTCGTCAATCAAGATGTCGCCACCGCGCGTGTTGGTACAAGCATTGTTAATCGTCAATCGATATTGCGCGTAGGGGATAGAACTCTTGTTGATAAAGCTAAAGAACACCTGTTGCCAAAGGCCGATGTTGTTGTTATCGGTGTTGTTGTTAATCGTATTGCCATTGTTATCGCGCGCTTGTCCTAAGATTGCACCAGGGCAGTAACTATAGAGCGTGTCAACATCGCCACTTCCAGTAATGCCCTCTACGCGGAACACTACGTTGGCGGGCGACTCCTTGTCGCGGTCGGGACTACTCATCCAAGCCGACACGTAAAGGCGCGAACCCGTACAAGCCTGACCAGAGAAGTCGATAGAAGCTACCTGGCCAGGGAGGTCGGAAGCATCGATGTAGAGGAAGGCCGCGTTGGTGGCATCGTAGGCATCAGCACCATAGAAGTCTTGGTAGAACTTCTTGATAGGATAGAAGTTACCACGGCTGTCGACGCTATCGAACTTCTTTGCAATGGTGTAGTTACCCCAAGTACATTCGTCGGACTTGAAGCTAATAGGCGTGAAGCAGTACGAAGAGTTGTCGTAATTGAAGGGGTAGCGGTAGGAGCGGCTATAAGTAGCATTAGCGCCAGCGCCTGCACCATTGTCAGAGAAGGACGTGTTGGTGCCAACGGGGGGTGTGAGGAAAGTGTCGTACTGATCGGGGTCGAAGGTAATGGTAGCTACAGGACTGCCCGTCATGGCTTGAAGGGCCTCGGGCGAACGGTCGGACTTAAACGTGCCGTCGGCATTCTTACCAATCACCTCGGTGTAGAGAATTGGCTCGAAATAAGTTTCAAACTTGAGGGTAAACTTCGCTATCTGGTAACGTGTGCCGTCGCTCGCGTGACCATATACCTTGAGCGTGCATTGACCAGCCTGAGCTTCTCCTATGCCAAAACCATCGGTGTCGCCAGGATAGTTAAAACCTATGGCACGCTCTGGGGCTGATGACAAACCATTGGCTTGGAATCCTGCACTTGTAATGCCTGTTCCTAAGGGGTCGTCAATTTCTATGTCGATTTTACCGCCATAGCTTACGGCATTTTGAAGGTTCTCTTCGGCTGCGGTGGCCGCCTTGTAGAACCAATAGTCGGACTTTTGCATATTGAGGTTGACGGTCGAGATGTTAAGCGTCACCTTTTTGCGTGGGAAGGCAATCGTCTTTTCTTCTAACCAATGTTCGCTTCCCTCGCGATAGTTGAGCAGTTGGTTGGCAATGGCGCGTGCATTGCGAATGACATATACGTTACGGCCTGTCACGGTGGGCTCAATCAAGTCTTGGTCAGTAGGCACAACGATGTCGTTCGTCACCTCGCCCGTATAGAGTGGGTTGCCATTGTCACCAAAGTAGTCAACAAAGTCGGTGTAGGTCGTAAGGTCTGCTCCCAAGATGTATTCCCAATCATCGGGCACGTTCTCGGGCATTTGGAACACCACTTTGTGGTCAACAAATCCACCATAGCCACCATTGAAATTGAGGCGGTCGCCCACAACGAGTCCGTTGCGATACTTTCGGCTGCTATTGATGTCGAGGTAGAGTACAGAGTCGCTCACCGCCTCGTCCGTCTTATAATTATACCAACGTTGGTAGGCACGTGAGCGCGTTGCGGCCGAACCAATCATACACGTTGGCACGTAAAGGTCGTGTGTTGACTGACACTTGAGGTAGTGCGTAATGGTGTACGTACTCGTCTTTTGCATCAAGCGTTTGGTGTAGGGATTGACCGTCCAACCCTCTTCGTCGCGCTGTATGAAGCTTGTCATGGGGGCCGTTTGAGCCTCGTGTGCCAACTTGACAAACCATGAGCGCTTAGGACGAATCTCGTAGTCGGAGTAGTCCTCAGGTTGGTCAATCTCTTCAAAGCGCAAGTAGTAACGATTGGCCGCATTGCCCGTCATGTGGGCCTCGGTGTCGAGCGTAAGGTTGGAGGTGTGTTCGCTCTTGACGAGTAGCCAACCCGTGTGGCCCTCGGTGCCAGCACCGCCCACGAGCGTAAAGGTGTAACGATCGACGTCGGCACGATAGGTAGCACTGAAGTGAGCCGCCTGAGCGAGGTCGTGCGTCACGTCGAAGTTGAGTTTCGTGGGGTTGAAGTAGAGGTAATACTTATCTTTACTCATCACCACAAAGTCCTCTTTGCTCTGGCCCACGAAGGCCCACATCTGGTCGTTGACGCTGCGTTTGCCCTCAACAATGGCATCAACGCTCGTGCCGTCGCCGTCGCTCATATAATAGTTGCCCAACTTGTCGAAGTGAGCAAAGTAGTAAAAGTTCTTGCCCGTCAAGCCGTCGGTAGTAAGGGCAGGACTCGTTGGAGCAGAGAAGGTGAAGCAAAGCGTATGCTTCTTGTCTGTAATGTAAGTGCTGAAGGGCAGTAGCTTTGCACTATGGGTAGCCTCGTCGTAGCCCAAGCAGAGGTTGGGCACAGAGGGCACTTGTCCGTCAGCGGGCAGTTGGCCAAACATCCAAGTGAGGTAACCATCGGCTGTGGGGTGGTTGAGCCAGAGGAAGAAGTGAGTGGCCGCTGCCTCATCGTCAGTGAGCGTGACTGCGCCTTCGCTATCGGCTATGAGGTATTTGCCATTGGCATTGCGTAGGACAAAGTCTTCACGTGTGCCGACGTTCTTCCAACTATTGTTGTTGGTGTTGGTGCTGCTGCCGTCCTCGGTTGTTACGCTGCCGTCCTCTCGCGCCACGAGTTGCAGGGGTGTGTCTAATTCATTCAATAAGAGGTTGCGATAGGCACCGCCCTCTTCATCGTAAAATTCGGGCGTTATGTCGGCCGCAATGAAGTTGACAAAGTTATTGCCATTGTTAGGCGTGGCGAGGGCAAAAAAGGCACCTGTGGTAGTGCTCCCCGAAGTGGTGTAGTTGTGCGTAATGATATTGCTATCTTCGTTGGCTCCTATGAGCTGCAACTGCCAATAGTTGGGTTGCGTGTTGCTTTCGACCAAACGCACGTGAGTAGCCTCGGCCTTGTTGGTGGTAGCTGCGAATTGCTGATTGGCATCGGCCGTGGCATCGTATTTCAAGAAAGCGCGGTTATAGGCGCTCTGCAGATAGCAGTCGCCTGTGCCTTGGCCGTCGCTCACAAATACCCAGAGTTGGCGCAAGTCGCCGGTGGCAGCAGGCTGCAACGAAAGGTGAGCGTTGTCAGCATCGAGCGTATAGTTGTAGTGGCTGCCACCTTGCGTTTGTAAGTAGTAGAGCTGGTAACGCACACCGTCAGCCGAACTCGTGGGCAACTTCGGGGCGAGGGGGAAGGAGCAGAAGTGCGCCACGCTATAGCGCGTGTTGGGTTGTCCCCAACTGAGTGTGCCGTCCTCGTCGATGCTAAGGGCGTACTGCTTGTCGGTGCTGAGCAGGTTGTCGCGTACAAGGTCGTTGTTCTCGTAAGTGTTGAAGCTAAACTTAAACTGATAAGCCTCGTCTTCGTTGGTCGTTACGCCGAAGGTCTTGTCTTCATCGTTATAGGCAATAAAGTAGCCCGCCTTATTGCCAATATGGAGTCCGTCAATGCGCCATTGATAGAGGTCGGGTTGGTCGTCTTGACTGTTGATGGTGTGGGCACGCAGTTGCGCTTGTCCCTCATCGTTGTATTCCATTACCAACGGCTTCATACCCATAGCAGGGAATAAAAGGTAGCGATAGGTCGTGTAGCTGGCCGCAAGTGGAGTGAAGCGTACACGGTTCTTGGGATCGTAATATCCACTTGTACCCACCTTATTTATGTCGGACGGGTAGGCAGCCATGCGTCGGTCGCAGCTATAGTTATGAAGCATCCAGTGGCCGTCGCAGCGCTCATCAGCATTGTCGGCAATGTCGCAGAGTCGGTAGCGGCCTTTTGCATCGCGCAGCGTCTCATCGGTAGTGACGCGTTGGTCGGTGTCGTCGCAGTAGATATAATGTCCTTTAAAACTCTTGAAGTAAACATCGCCCAAGTCGTTGGCTTCGTAAATGCTCCAAAGTAGTTTCTTCAGGGGCAAAATCGTCTCAGTGGTCTTTTGCAGCACTTCGCCGTCGTTGGCGTCGTGCAGCAGTTCGTCGCCATTGGTGCGGAGGTCGATGTAATAGTAATACTGCTTGTCATCAGTGCTTACCATCGGGCACAACAAGGCACCGCGCAACGAGGTGGTGCGACGTACTACGGCATAGCGCGAGTTGGCACGTACCAACTGCAATTGGCCGTTCTTCACGCCGAGCGTGTTATACGTGTCGGTGTTGCCATAAATCGAATAGTTGTAGCGCGTTGCGCCAGCTGAGGCTGTGTAGTAAGTGTTTTCGCTACGAACAAAGATAGTAGCTTCGGCTTTGTTGGCCACACTGCTGAAGGCCTTGGTTGTGGCATCGTACTTAATGTAGTGGCCAGCTTTGCTCTTGATGACCATGCCCACGACGACGTTGTCTTGTTCTGCAGCCTCGCTCATCCACTGATAACCATCGCCCGTGGGTTGCGCTTCGGTAGTAGCAACGGCTGTTAAGGTGCCGTCCTTTTCAAAGAGTGCGGTGCGGCCGTTACCCGTAAACTCTAAATAGTTGTATTCGCTCACATACGCCGATGGCTTGAACGATAGGTAGTTATAGGGCGAAACTACGCTACACTCCTTGAGCTTATAAACGTCTGTGTCGCGCAAGCCTATGGTGTGGTTGACACCTGTGTTAAGGGGCATGTCAATCATCCAATAGCCAGGCAGCGTGTCGTCTTGCATAAAGCGATAGACGGTGGTGCTATTCTCGTCATATTGTGAACGAATGACAAATTTCGACCCGTCAAAGCATAAGTATTCGCCCAATTGGTTGAGCAAGTAGAAGTCGCCCTCTTTGGCTTTAGGGTTGATTGCAGCCTTCAAGGTCCAGTTTTGGTTGATGTCGGCAGGGCGTGCCTCGGTGTTGACCACAGGAGCGCCATAGCCATTGGCGGTTAGGGTGAGACGCTCGTCGCCAGCGTGGTTGGCCTTAAACTGGAGTTTATAATAATAGGTATCGTTGAGCGTTGAGAGGTGGGGCAGTGCTGTACCTACAACCTGCGCTGTTGTCTCAACCATGCGTGTAACGGTGTAGAGCGAGGCAGCAGCATCGCTCAGATAGAGGACACTGTCTTTATAGCCAATCGCCTTGGTAGCATCGTTGGCCAGGGTGAGGGAAATGCGCGTATGGTAAGGATCGTAGTCGTTGCCAAGAGGGAAGAGGGCAACGGCCTCGTCAGCATTGCTCGTAGTACTGAACGCGTTGTCAGTATATTTTAGATAGTGACCCAATTTACTCTTCAAAGCATAGGCATCGGTTTTGCCCGCAATGGCTTCGAATTGCCAAGTGTAGCCGTCAGCATTGTCGTCATGAGCAGGTGTCTTGACGGTTACGCTGTTTTTCGTATTGCTATCGTAAAGCGCCTGTGCTCCTTGTGCTGTGAATTGAATGACGTGGGGCTGGAGCAAGCGCGTGTCGATATCGATAAAGCGCATACGCATACCAGTTTGTATGTCAGTGCCAAAACCTACATCAGTGTTACCACTTCCGTAGGGGAGGATGTATTTTTTTGTGCCTTGGTTTTTAACGATAAAGGTGCCAGCATAATCTGTTTTGTCGGCCACATCGCACACTTGATACTGTCCGCTGCTATTGCGTTTACTCTCGTCGGAGGTAACGTATTGGTACTTGTCGTCGAGTTGGGCTATGTAGTTGCCAGCCTTGCTCTTGAAGTACACGTCGCCTTGGTCGTTGGCCTCGACGAGGCTCCACATGTAGGCATTTAAGTATTTAATGCTGGGCGTGGTGGTCTTGATAAGTTTGTCGCCACTATTGGCAGCATCTTTAATGCACTCCGAACCATTGCACAAGAGTTCCATATAGTACCAATGCTCGTCGCCCGTGGTGCTAACCATGGGGTTAACGTTCGGGCCACTAATAGTCGTGGCCAAACGCACCGTGCTGTAACGTGAATTAGTCACGGCGAGGGTGAGTTGTCCATTCTTCACGGCCAAAGCGTTTTTCTCCGTTAGGCTGCTAATGCTGAGATCGTAACGGGCGCTGGCCGTAGCACTGTAATACGTGTTAGTACTTTTCGTAAAGGCCGTGGCTGCGGTGGCATCGGTGGTAGTTGTGAAGGAATTATCCGTCGTGTTGTACACCACATAGTGTCCCGCTTTGCTTTTGAGCACGACTTCTGAGGTCGTGGTGGTGGGTGCAGCTTCGAGTGTCCACTGATAGCCATCACCCACAGGGGCATTGTCGGTAGCGTTTACTACCGACAATGCCCCATTAGTGTCGAGCAGGACGGTGCGCCCGTTGCCCGAAAATTGAATGTAAGTGTATGTTGGGTCGTCTGCTGCCCAGATGGGCTGCATTCCCAATGATAGCATCAATAGGAGGAGTGCAAACAAACGTTTCATGTCTACAAGGGTTGTCGTTTTTGGGGTTAACGAGTTTTTTTAGTTAACGAGTTGACAAGTTAACAAGTTGACAAGTTGACGAGTTGACAAGTTAACAAGTTGACGAGTTGACAAGTTAACAAGTTAACAAGTTGACGAGTTGACAAGTTAACAAGTTAACAAGTTGACGAGTTGACAAGTTAACAAGTTGACGAGTTGACAAGTTAACAAGTTAACAAGTTGACGAGTAAGTTAGTTTCAATTGACGAGTTTGTGAGTAGGTATTCTTTAAGGTAACTTACTCGTTAACTTGTCAACTCGTTAACTTGTCAACAAAGAAAATCTTGTCAACTCGTTAACTTGTCAACTAAGAAAATCTTGTCAACTAAAAAAACTATTTACTAACTATATAAATCGTACGTGTATAATTCTGGGTAACGCTTCCGGTGAAGAGTTGGAGGCTGAGGCGCACGGTGGCCGTACCAGTTTTACCTTCGGCAATGGTGCCAAGAATCTCGCCCGTTGTTGTGTCGAAGGCCGGTTGCTTACTAAAGATGCCCTGAGGGTCGAGCACACTGAGCGAATAGCCCACTACGCGGTTCTTGTCGTTGAGGTTAATATACAGCTCAGGGTGATCGCGGTCAGCATATTCATAGAGCGTTGGTCGAATTTCGAAGTCGCCACAGCCCGAGAAGTAAGCGTAGAAGTCGTCATTCTGTTCGACCACATAAGCCGGATAGCCTCCAATGGGGGCATAAGCACTGGCTTCGAGTTTCAGCACAAAGTCGGTCAAGTTGATGTTGACAATGGCCACGTTGTTGCGAGGAATGCTTGTAAGCTGAATGAGCGCTTGGCGTGAATCGTCCACCCAAGTTATGCCGCCATCGGTAGAGCGGTCCATTGTGATAGTGAGCGGAAAAGACTGTCCGTTGGTGTTGGCTTCGCTCTCGTTAATGTAGAGGTTGTTGAATGAGGTGTTGTCCGACTCTCCAGACGCAATGACTGGTGCATCTTTGGCTGTGGAAGTAAACACATCAACATCGGTAGTGGCGTGTTGCAATCCGTCAAAATTGGTTTCAACCAAATTGTTCTCGTTCTTAGGCGGAAGCAGATAAATTTGCGTGTCGTCTTTAGTGATGCTACCCACTTTCAAGCCTCGAATGCGAAAGTCTGAGGCCGAACGGTTGTTAAAGGCAAACTGCATCTTGGCCAACATACGATAAAGCGTGAGCGTGACGGTTTGGTCTTTGTCAATATAGAATTGATTTTTATCGCTCATCGGAATGCCCGTTGTGGGTATCGTATCGTTGTTGTAGGCGCAGGTGGTCACTTTCGATTCTAACCCATCGGGCAGTCCGTCGCCAACGGTAAAGGTCAGTCCGTCGAGTGAGAGCGACGTTACCTCATGCGTTACGGCATCGGGTGTGGCAGGGGTAGTGACGAAGTCTGCGCGGTTGGCAAAGTTATAGAACAAGTAGGTGCCATTCTCGGTTGTGATAGTAGTCACTTGTTTGCTCTTGTATTCTTTTTCGCCCTCGTCGGTAGGCACATTGATAATGTGTACCACCTTTTGCGTGGCGGGGTTGTACATCACCACATAAGCATTATGAATGTTGTCGCCCGCGTCGTTATAGTCACCCAACGAAAGGCGTGGACTGTTTTGTGCCACGGCCGTTGGGTCGTTTTGTTGCAGTTCAATGCGTAGGGTAGAGCGCCCACGCTTTATGTCGTCGCTCCCTATGTCGCTTGAACAGGCGGAGAAGAAGAGTAGGGGAATAAAAAAGTAAAGGAGTTTCATAAGGGGAAAGGGGTTTTTTAATGTGCAAATGCTTAGTTAATGTGCAAATGTGAGAATGTGCAAATGTGCAAATGGTCGCCTTTATTTGCTGCGTTTATAAATGCATTATGTTATTTGCACATTTGCACATTCTCACATTTGTACATTAACTAAGCATTTGCACATTTCCCACGCATTTGCACATTTGCACATTCTCACATTTGCACATTTATCATAGGTCAATATCAGGTGCAACGATAGGAATCCAGTCGCGCACTTGAATCATGATTAAGCCCATCGAACTTACACCATTAATGCGTACTTGGTAAACGTGGTTGCGTACGATGCCATACTTCATGGTCAAGGCATCAGAGTTAGAGTTGTAAGGGTCAGTATGGCGAATGAAGTATTCGTACGTTTTGGGCACGGCCGCTTCGCCAGCCTTCTTATAATAGCCAGAGAAGAGCAATCCTGTAACATAAGCCTCTTTATTCGTACCCGCAGTGATGGTGTTCTCTTTCGCATAGACGAGCTTCTTATACGTCAATCCGTCCGTTGCATCAGTGTAACAGTTGGTGGTGCCGTCAGTTATTTGCGTTATCTTGTTCAACCCACTGTTGCAAGCTGCAAAGTTGGCCATCATCTCTTCATAGCTATTGGTGTAGCTTAGCCCTATAGCATCGCTTGAAACGTTCTTTTGAAGTATGTAAGGGTCGACCACATAGTTCGCTGCGTTGCCGTCAGAACTGAGCAACTCCTTGCCCAAGTATTGAATGGAGTTGAACGTCTTGTCCTCAGTAACGCGTTTCAGTACGTACTCATTGCTACTGAGTAGATTGATAGGTGTCACACCAGTCAAGTAAAAGTAGTCGGCATTTGGTTCTGTGCCAATGGTATATTTGTAGCCTTCAATCGTCTGGTCGCCTTCAGTCGTGTTGACCACTTCGCTGACCCATTCCCCCTTTTCGCCAGCCGAGAAGTCGATGCGTGCAGCCAAACGTTGCACGTTGGCTTGCATCTCGACCAAGACGCCGTCCTTTACGTCAGCCATGTTGGAACGGCCTTCGATATGGATTGACTTGTCGTCGGAGGATGACATGGCAAAGGTGGTACAAGTTTCGGGTTGTTGCAGGGTGCCGAAGGTAGCATTTGCAGCCGTCATCTGTTGCACGTCGCCCAAGGTCTTAGCCATGAGGCGTCCCATGTTACAAACGATAATTACATGGTAGTCGCCTGCGGGAATGGAGTAACGCGTATCCACCACGGGCGAGGTGTATACCGCTCCGTCAGCAGAAGAAAGTTCTGTATCCTTTGAGAAGTTGGGCAGGTAGACACTATATAATATAGGCGTGTCGGCTGCACCATTTATGCCTTTGTTGTTTTGGTAGATAAAGAGCGTAGCGTTATAGACCGCGTGTTCGTTCTCATCGTCAGCCAACGTACCATCATCTTTTGATGGACCTGTGGCACGGGTTTCAGCCCCATAGCCACCTGTGCGCACCTCCACTTTAAAGCATACGTTCTTGGCCGTGTTATCGCCCTCTTCAACTTCATCTTTGCTGCACGACCAAAAGCTCATGGCACACGTCATGAGCAGCAACATGGATAATATGTGGTAGAGGGGTTTCAAGTTCCTAAAAAGTTTTTTGTGTATGCTTGGGGTTGCGCGTCCTCACCTGGGGGCGACGCAATCTCACCTGGGGGCGACGCGTCCCCGCGTCGGTATTGTCAAGTTGGGGCTCGAGGCCCCAACTTGGCAATGCAATGATGAGAGGGGTGCGTTTTGTATTTGCTTGTCAAGGCATCGAGCCTTGTCAAGCAAATGCCGACGCGGGGACGCGTCGCCCCCAGGTGAGGGCGCGTCGCCCCCAAGTGAAACTACAATTCAACATTCTGCACGCGATAGCTCCAGCTGAGGGCAGCGATGCTTACGCTGATGTATTGCCATTTATCGCCCACGAGGTAAAAGTCGAGGGAAAACTGATATTCGCGGTCTAAATACTCTTGTGCCGAGTAATTGTAACGTTCGTAGGCCATGCGGCCATCAGCTAAAAGAGAGGGAAGATTAACATTGGCCACTTCCTTGCCTGTGCGCTTATTGGTAATGATGAGGTGTGCGTCAGCCTCGTTATTGTTGTGAGCAACGATGCGGTTCGTCATCAATTCATAGTGTGCCGTGTGCATCAAGTTGGCCTCGTTGTCATTGGCGCGTGTGCCCAGCGTGGTGGTCCATTGTGCGTAGGGCGTATAGCAGAGGCGCGTATCGGTGGCATCGGGCTCATTATTGTAGAGCAAACGGCCGTTTGTATCATAAACCTTCACGTCATAGTCGGCATCGTCCATGTCCGTTGGGTCGACCGTTTGACGCAGGGAAATATTCACTTGTTTGGTGTCGCGTAAGAGCGAAATTTGGTGTTGGCTCACCTTTTGGGCTTCAATCGTCACCCAATCGTTATCACCCGTAAGGTTGCGTGTGGCCCAAAGTGTGTCGAGCGGACAATTCTTATTATCCACCCAAGCCGTAGCGTTCGTAGCGTCTGTGGCCTCGCGGTCGAGTGTAACTTGAAGTTTGGTTATATTATCGCCCCTATTTAGTTCTGTTTGGCGCAATTTAGCGCCCGGTGTGGCAAGAGCTTCGTTATAGTCCTTCTGGTAAGCTATGGCTGCAATGCGGTAGCGTCCCACGGGGAGTTCGCTCTCTGCGATGTGCCACGTGAAGTCGTTCTGTTTTAAGGGTGCCGTGAGGGTCGTGTTAGCGGTGTCCTTACGCAGCACCAATTGATTATTCTCATCAAACGCATACAAACTGATGCCCCCCACATGGTCGTTAAACATGTCGGCGCGTTGAATGTTATAGTCGTACTTAAAGGTCACATCGAGGCCTGAGGGACATTCAGCGAGGTCAGTGTCCATCTGTGCGCAGCTGCCCATCAAGAGTGCAGCCGTCGTCATAGCCAATCCAGTGATTAAGTAAGAGAATGGTTTCATGTCAGAATGTAGTGATAGATGTATCGTTTAGTTGTTTTTTTTGAAGGTTTAAAGTTTTAGGGCCTAAGCCCCAAAACTTTAAACTTATAGAGAGATTACTTATTGCTTACTGCAAATCAACGTCTTGTGAACGCTTAGCCCAAGAGAGAATGTTGATAGATACGCTGATGTAGCTATCGAGTTCGTCGTCGGGGGTGTCGTCGGGAGTGTCGATACCAGGCTTACCAGGCTTTTTAACGTTGTTAATAGTGAGGTTGTACCAGTTGTTACGAACTACACCATAACGGCCTAAATAGTTGTTGTTTTGCGTAGCTACATTACCAGGGTAAATTTTGCCAATTTCTTTGCTTGAAACAGGTGCGTTAGCAGCGTCACCATATTCATCTTTATTCCAAGGGGTAAGGTTATCACCGAAGTGCTTAATCAACACATTGTAGTATGCATAACCATTCTCGTATATAGCAATATTGCCAAAATAGTTTTTGATACTATCAAAGATGTCGCCTGACTCCAAAAAAGAACCATCGTCAAATGTTACTTTCTTAATTTGTTTGTAACCTTCAAGATCGTTTCCATTCTCATCTTTTGCATTTTCAAATTCAAAAGATGTAATAGTTTTGTTCTTTGCAACGACAATTGCAATTTTGTTTGCAGCTGCTATAAGGTTTGGGTTAGTTTCAAGGTTATCTGTAGCTAAATCAAAAGTGCTAGCGTCGTTGTTGTACATGTAATAAGTTTTGCCCTTATTATTTGCATCGTCCTTCCACAATTGAACTTTTACGATGGCGCGTGTGGTGTTCTCGTGGGTTTGATTTGCAACGTTGAAGGTGTTCTCCATACAATAGAGCGGCTTTTCTTCGCCTAAATCACTAAATGGTGTTGTGGGAGAAGCATTAAGTTTAGTATCATAGTTGGGGTCTTTAGCCCAATAGGTGCGATAAAGTGATGTGCCAATAGGTTTGTTGGTGTCATAGCCTACAAAACGATACTTGTCTTGTAAAACACTAACAGTTGGTGATTGTGACACAGTATCTGCCCAACTATTATCAACGTTGCGAACAAGGTAAGACTTGCTATTGATATTATCCAATGCAAACTGCTGAACTTCGCATTTAATCTCTGTATCAGGAATCTCGTTTCTAAGGTTTAAGCCTTTATTTACAGTAACTTTCGCAACACTACGTTCTACGTAGATATCAGCAGCTTTGTTGGCTGCAGCTTCTTCGGGCGTATTTTTGATGCTGCCTTCTTTGATGTCAGCCAATGTAGTTGTAGTCTTTGTTCCTTCAGGCATGAGACCCGTAGCTGTGCTATAAGCATTTGTCAATGGCGCATTTGTCATTGTAAAACCTTCGGTAACATCTGTGTTTAATTTTAGTGTAATGCCTTGGAATTCCGTAAATGTTTTGCCTGTTAGTGAAACAGAATTTTGTAGCAGCTCTTTTTTAGTGTTATCCACTGAAAATCCCTCAGGCAAATTCAAAATGACCAAAGCTTTTGCGTTAGCTTTTGTTGTTTTGTTGATTTGCTGAGTAATAGTTGCCTTAGAGATGATCTGCTCACCATCTCCATTAATTGTTTGGAACTTGAGTGGTAACTTGTAGGCCGCGTCTAAAGTGTAATTGCCCTCGCTATCGCCGACATTACCAGAGAAGATTACGAGTGTAGCATTCTTAACGGCGTACTCGTTGTCGTCGCCCTTTTCAAAGTCGTCGTTGTTGCTTGCGCGGCCTCCCTTAGAAGTCACGTTGTCAGGCATGCTGATTGACAGGCTCACGTACCCTGTCCCGTCAGCATTCCAATGCCCCTTGTTGTCCACAATCTCGGGGCTATCGCTACATGCAGTCAGTGAAGCTGCAGCGATGGCTGAAAGTAAAAACTTGTTCAGTTTCATTGTTTTGAATGTTTAAGTTATTAATAGAGTTTATTGTATTCTTTGTTAGTGGTGGTGTGTCCTCACCTGGGGTGACGCAATCTCACCTGGGGGCGACGCGTCCTCACTTGGGGGCGACGCGTCCCCGCGTCGGTATTGTCAAGTTGGGGCTCGAGACCCCAACTTGGCAACGCAATGATGAGAGGGGGGG
>JBNMKQ010000034.1:0-17352 GCA_050874425.1 Alloprevotella sp. | reverse complement strand
GAGGCAAGGCCTTCATACATATTTATATTGCTGCTACGATTCATAGTACAAAGGTACTAATTTTTGTAATCATGTATCGTTTAGCAACGATTTTGGGTTAGTATCCGTACACCCTCCCCACAGGGTTTGTCGGTTGCGCCAGAACGGCAGAAATGACTAAAGTAGTGGAGAACACGTTCCGTGCTGTCAATATAGCTTTTGCCAACGAATTATCTCGCATCTGTCGCCATGACAACATGGACGTGTATGAAATCATACGCATCTGCAATATGCACCCACGTGTGAATATTATGAATCCTGGCCAGGGAGTCGGTGGACACTGTATTTCAGTTGACCCATGGTTCTTAGTGGGTGACTATCCTCAGTTGGCCAGAATGATTGGTGAAAGCATGAAGGTGAATGATGCGCAGCCAGACTTTGTGCTGAGTCGCATAAGTGAAATTATGCAAGAGCATCATCTCAGAGATTATCAAAAGGTAGGATTGTATGGCATGACTTATAAAGAAAATGTAGACGATTATCGCGAGTCGCCCACATTGCAACTTTTGGAGTCTCAGAAGCGCCACCTGGCCGCTCCCTTAAAGTGTTATGATCCTTATTTGGAGAATAACAGATTGATAGAAAGCCAATATGACAATTTTGAGGAATTCTTGAACGATGTAGATATGGTCGTGATTATGGTAAAGCATGAACATATCAAGTTGCAATGGGAAAAACTAAGAGGCAAGATCATACTTGATTGTCATCATATCTGTAGCTTACCAAATACGTATTATCTATGAGAAAAGTAATGCTCGTTTTCGGTACTCGTCCTGAGGCTATCAAGATGGCTCCATTGGTGCATGCCTTTCAAGTGGACAAGGAACATTTCGAACCTATTGTCTGTGTGACGGGGCAACATCGTGAAATGTTAGACCAAGTGCTGAGGATATTCCAGATTGTACCACAGTATGATTTGAACATCATGAAGCCAGGACAAGACCTCTATGATGTCACATCACGTATACTTACGGAAATGCGTGAGGTATTGTCGAAGGAAAAGCCTGATTTGGTATTGGTGCATGGCGATACTACGACCTCTATGTCGGCTGCATTGGCTGCTTTTTACTCACAAATACCCGTTGGCCACGTGGAAGCTGGACTTCGTACACATGATATGTATGCTCCTTGGCCAGAGGAGATGAATCGACAGCTGACGGCGCGTATCGCCTCTTATCATTTTGCTCCTACAGCTTTGAGTAAGGAGAATTTGTTAAGGGAGGGTATCTCAGAGAAGAATATCTTTGTAACGGGCAATACGGTTATTGATGCTCTTCATCTGATGACTGATCAAATGGGGATTGATAGAGAACATCTACCAATTAACAGAATGGTGCTCATTACTGGACATAGAAGAGAAAACTTTGGCAATGGACTCTTACATATATGTCAAGCTATCAAGACCTTGGCAGAGAAGTATCCAGATGTAGCGTTCGTTTATCCGATGCACCCTAACCCTCATGTGAGAGACGGCATTAAGCAAGTATTTGGCATTGATTGCTTTGCAGAGTCGGCCTCTTTATGTCATGGCAACTTAAAGTTTATCGAGCCTTTGGATTACGTGCAGTTCGTGTCTTTAATGGCAAAGGCTACGTTGATTCTGACGGATAGTGGTGGCATACAAGAGGAAGCTCCTGGATTAGGGAAACCAGTACTGGTGATGAGACATACTACCGAACGGCCAGAGGCTGTAGAAGCAGGAACGGTCAAGATGGTGGGAACGGATTATAAAAAGATTGTGGACGCAGTATCAACCTTGCTCAATGATGCCTCGGCCTATCAAGCGATGAGCAAGGCTGTAAATCCATATGGTGATGGACATGCTTGCGAACGTATACTTAATATATTGAGATAAATAATGAAGAAAACGCTCATATTATGTGCCCTTTGCTGTTGTGCGCAGTTGATGCAAGCTATAGAAAGTAAGCCAGACAATAAAGGGACGAAAGATCCTATCTATTTCCAACTCTATGGCGGAATAAATAAGTCTGCTAATGAGAACTTGCCATGGACGGAGTTTTCGTCCTATCCGTGGTCGTATGGCGCATTTTTAGGAATAGGAAGAGAGGTGACACCTATATGGGGGTGGCGCGTTGCCTTTCGCTATAATCATAACAAAAGCCGTAATGTACAAAAATGTGAATCGGCTGACACTTGGGGGTGGAATAGCATAGGCTTATTCGCTGATGCTACTCTTGACATTACAGATGCTTTGAGTCAGCAGTTAAGACTGCACCCTCAAAAGTTTAATTTAAAAGCGTTCTTCGGTGTCGGTGCAGCTTATACCACAGGGTTTGACAACGTACCTCTTTCTTATACAGCTCCCTATTCACGCAATAGTTGCCTTGTTCCGGGTGTAAGATTGGGATTGGATGCTTCGCTTCGGGTAGCTAATAATTGGAGTGTAGGCATGGAACTAAGCCATACGCAGTATGCGGATCGTTTCAATGGCGTGAAAGCGGGATTTCCTATGGACGGACGAACCAATCTGAAAATAGGTGTAACCTATCTGTTAGAGAAAAAGAAGAAACAGAAGGAGGTGATGCCTGTCGTTTACGACAATCGTTTGCGAACCATTCCTGCTCTACCTTTTATCATGCCTAAGGCCGAAACTCAGAAGCATAGAGTGATTATGGGTCGTGCTTTCTTAGACTTCCCTGTAAATGAGACTGTCATCAACCCAAGCTATCGTCGAAATCCACAAGAATTGGCTCGTATCTGTGCGACAATAGACAGTGCCCTTTTCGACAAAACGATACAGGTAACTCATATTTCGCTTCATGGATATGCCTCTCCCGAAAGTCCATATAGCAATAATACGCGCTTGGCAAAGGGGCGTACAGATTCTTTAATGGATTTCATACGCAAACGCTACAAACTGTCTGCCTCGTTATTCCTGAATGAGTTTACACCTGAGGATTGGAAGAACCTTCGCAGTTTTATCGCAGAAGGAAATCGACGTAGGGTAAAGGGCGATATCTGGTATGAAAATGCTTCAATCTTAGAAACGCCTGAAACACCTGATATTATCTTAAAGTATCAAGATGAGTTGCTGACGGTTATCGACTCCAATATAGATCCAGACGAAAAGGAAGAAAAACTGAAACAGGTGGGAGCTGGAGAACCATATAAGTGGTTGCTGAAATATGTCTATCCTGGTCTTCGCCATACGGACTATGTGATAGAATATAACGTGCGTAGTTATCCAGTAAAAGAGAGCCGCAAACTCATCTATACGCACCCTGAGGCCTTGAGCGTGAAGGAAATGTACCTGGTAGCGCAGGGTTATAGAGAGGGCTCTGATGATTGGCTCGATGCGCTTATGATAGCAGCCAAGCAATATCCGATGGACCAAACAGCTAATCTGAATGCTGCCTGTGCTTGTGTCAAGGCTAAGCGTCTCACTGATGCTAAACAGTTCTTGCTGCATGCGGGTAATTCTAACGAGGCACAATATCTGGCAGATGTTATCAGTGCCATGGAAGGGAAGTGTAAGTGGAAAATGGAGGACGGAAAGGTGATAATTGTGGATTCAGAAAAATAGATAGCTATGAATAATATGAATAATAAGTATTGGGTATGGTTGTCGGCTGCATTAGTCGGCATGACTTCTTGCTCTACAGAATCTCTCTCTGAATACGATCGGAATCATGCCAAATTTATGGAGCAACTGAGTGGTGAAATCAGTCCGATGCAGATGTGGCGCACGGCTATTGACCTCAAAATCAATGTCACGACCAATGCTCCTGTGAAGATGTGGCTGATGTCTGGTGAAGATAAGGGCAACTTGTTTGACTACAGAGAGGTAGAAAATAGTTCAACTGTCAATATGGTGGCACCACAAGGTCAGGGCAACACGCTTTATTTAGTAGCAGTATGCAATCGTGACAAAACGGTGCAAAAGATATTGCTTACTGGAAAGACAGAAGAGACTATCAACTTGGATCTCTCATCTCCCGCTCAGTATGCTCAGGTAGACCAGCAGTCGCCTTCTAAGACTACACGTGCGTCTTCCGAAGTCGACCAGTCCTCTACCCAATCTTCGCTTTATGGCAATAGTATCATGGGAGGAGGAGAATATCATCTATTGACAGATGATCAGAAGAATGAGGCTTTGGATTTGTTAGAAAATTACTATATCGAATATGTAAGTGCAAAGACCTTAGGACTTAATTGCGATTATGAACTGGAGTCGAAGGGTGACTTTCGTATCACTTGGTTGGCTGGTAACTGCCTTTCTTCTACCCCTCATACCTTAGGCTATTATTATCATTCTCCAGGCACTTATGATGATATACAATATGTCGACATTTCAGAAACTGAGATATACGACTATATTGACGGAATAGCAAAAGTGCAGTATATGGTGAACGATGAGGCTGCCACTACCTTTGGTGTGGAAGCCAATAAGTGGTATGATTCCAATTTTGATATGGGCGATACGTTTGAAAATCCAACTCAACACCTCGCCCAAAGAAAGGATGATGACGCTTATAACTCAATCGCAGTCTTCAAACGTTATGGTCGAAATATTAGTGCGTTGCGTGGTATTTCCTTTATGTTAAAGGTGCCGGCTGGAATGCGTGTTGGCTTTTATGATCGAGTTGAAAATTCGGCTCAGCCCGACCAATATGACCGCTTTATAAAAATGGGCATCAAGCCTTATACGACCAGAGAACAATTCAAAACGATGAATTTCTCTTGTGAAGCGATGAATATGACCATGAACCCCAAGGGAAATCATAGAAGTTGTATCGTGCAAAGCAAAAGTGCCTTTTGGTTGGGCATGGAAAATTCTTACGATGGCGGTGATTTAGATTGCAATGATGTGATATTCAAGGTAAGTGCTGATATGGACATTTACAGACCGAGTGTGATAGAGCCTGACTTAGCTCCCTTTGGGGAATATGATGACAAAATGCCTTGGACGATAGCCTATGAGGATGTATATCGCAATGCTGACTATGATTTTAATGACGCGGTTATCAAGGTCGTTCCTAATTATGAGAAGGAGACTTGTTGCGTGACGGTGATGGCAGCTGGTTCACCTTCTCGTATGTACTTGCATTATGACGGACCTGATGGCGATATCAATTTAGGCGAAATACATGAGTTATTGGGTGGAAAGAATACGGATTATATCAATACTAAGACTTCTATGGCACAATATCCTTTTGTACAGGTAGATTGTGTGAAATGGCCTAAGAGCTATACCATGGCACAAGATGCAAAACGATTCTATATTGAAGTGAAGCGTGGCACTTGTGATGATTGTACTGATGTAATCACTTTGGCAAACGAGCCGGGACAGACCCCGGAGGCTTTGCTCGTTGCAGGAGAATGGAAATGGCCTAAAGAGGGCACGAATATCATGAATACGTATGATACCTTTGCCGATTGGTCTAAAGACGTAACGAAGTTGGCTTATTGGAATTGGTATTCTTATCCAAAGTCGAATACATACGTAAATTATTAATAAAACAGATAAATATGAAAAGGAATGTAGTTTATTTGCCGTTCTTGACAGCTATAGCGTTGGGAATAACCTCGTGTAGCGAGGATGCTACCATGAAGGATGCTTTGTCGCAAAAGTGGCAGCAGGCTTTGAATGGACAGGCTGACAGTAAGCAAAACTGGATGACTGCCATTGATATGCAGTTAAACATCGTTGACAACAATGGTTCTACTGTGAGTGTATATACAATTGGGGATGAGACTCCAGTGCTTTTGGGACAGAAGGTAATGAAAGGAAATGGTGTATTTCGTCTCGACATACCTCAGGGAATTGGCAATAGTATCGGTTTGGTGAGCGATAATAAGGATGGACGTCAATATCAGCGCATCTATCTCGCCAAGAACAATAAGCAGGTGGAGGACGTAGATTTCACCAGAGGAACAAACTCAAGTACGATTCCATTGGATGAAAATTTTGCTGCACAGAAGCGTTTGCAGACGCGTGTCGTCTCAAACACGGAGTCAACTCCACTACCGACTCAGAATGGTACACATAATGCAGCTCTCAATGGTAATAGTGTGGCTGCTCTCAATGGTTATTCTTCATTTGGAGGCTGGGCTTGGGAGGCTTTGCTTACAGCTTTGCCTGAGACTGTTCGTGCTGAAGTAAATAATCCCGATGGGGTTAGCTATGAGTTTACTTCTGATGGTTATCAAGGACAAGGCGTTTATGGCGATAATACGATCGTCAATTTGTCTTATCTCTATGGATATACGGGCAATACGCAGAAGCGCGTAATAGGTTATTACACCCATACTGACGGCACATTTAATGACTTGGAGTTGCATGACTTAGGTGAGACGCTCCTTTTCGACTATTTAGCTTCTCCTGGTTCTACTGATTATCAGGCTAAAGTACAATATCAATTGGACGGAACTGATAAATGGTATGATGCCAACTTTTATTTTCAAGACGGTGAGGGCGTTTTGGTGAATGAGAGTAATAATAAGGTGACTGCAACAAGTAATCCAAACCGTGTGGGCGATGGTGTGTACAATAGCTTCTTGGCCCACTGGAACTACGGTGAGCGTGTCTCTGCTATGCGTGGACTTACTTATCAAATCAAAATACCTAAAGGCTTAAAGTATGGCTTCTATCTGCGCTTGGGTAATGAAACGCTAAAAGATGCACATAAGACAGTATTGCAAAACAAAGGAGTGGACATCAGCAAGTTAGGTAATAACGAGATAAACTTCTCAAATGCTGATTTGAACATGGCTCAAAATGCGGGTGGCAAGTCTGTATATTATCGTAGTTCTTACAAGCAGTATGACAACTTCTCTTTCATTGGATTTGATGACAGTAGTGCGAATGGTGATGCTGACTGTAATGACGTGACCTTCGGATTTATGGATGCTGATGGTAAGCCAGGCCCGCACACGTTCGATGCTTCTGAGGAATTGCAGTCTTGGACCATTGGTTTTGAGAACCAAGGAATGGATGCTGACTTCGACTTCAATGACGCAGTTATCAAGGTTACTCCTAATCCAATGACCCATAAGGCAAATGTGAAGTTGCTGGCTGCTGGTGGTATTTATAAAACTGAACTTTATTTCGGAAACCAACGACTCTGCGAGGTTCATGAGGCATTTGGACAGACTGTTGGTGAGGAAGGAGTTTACAAAATGGTAAACACGTTGACGGATAAATCTAATCGCTCACCAATTGACTTGGGAGAGGTAGATTGGCCTACAGATTATACCATGGTTGCTAATGGTTCCTTGTTTAATACAAAGGTCACCCTTACCAATGGCAAACAGTATGCGGCATCTACTGGCACTTACATCGGTGAAAACAACGATGTGCCTACTGCTGTCTGTGTAGCAGGTGATTGGCTGTGGCCAAAAGAGTATGTTAATATCTTCGAAGCATACCCTCTGATTGGAAAATGGGGACGAAAGGTGCAGGATAGCAATAGCTGGAATTGGTATACGCAGCCGATAGCAGGTATGGTTGTAGCTCAATAATAGAGCTTAGGATTTATACGACTTCTCCCCCTAACACCAATCTCCCTTTATAGGGGGTGGTGTTAGGGGGAGAGGTCGTATACATTCTATAGATTCAAGAGAGAAGTACAAAATGAAAAACCAAAAGTTTTCATTTTGTACTTCCGAGCCGCAGCCTATAAAGAGGCGACTCTCAAGATGTCGCTTACTGCTTGATAGTATTGTTTTTTGTTTCTTTTTATTTTTTCCTCCTTTTCTATAACGTTTTGTTATCCATCTTAAATAAAAGATAGAGAGAAACAAGCACAAAGAAGAATAATATAAAAAGAAATAAGCACAAACTTTCCTCATACCACAAAAATACTTTACCTTTGCAAAGTCAGCATATGACTTTATAGAAAGTCAATGCCATGAATAAAGAAATTCATCACCTTAATATAACATGACGAAAGGAAAAGTTGATGCCCTGTTGGGTATCGTATTCGGAGACGAAGGTAAAGGCAAGGTCGTTGATTATTTCACACCTCGCTATGATGTTGTAGCACGCTTTGCAGGTGGTTGCAATGCAGGACACACCATCATTTTCGATGGTAAGAAGTTTGTGTTACGTTCTATTCCTTCAGGCATCTTTGATGAGAACAAGATTAACATTATCGGCAATGGTTGTGTTATAGCACCAGACCTCTTTATGGCTGAAGCTAATGAATTGGAGGCTGCAGGCTATCAACTTACAGAGCGATTACACATTAGCCGTCGTGCCCACCTTATTTTGCCCACACACCGCGTACTTGATCGCGCATACGAAGCTGCAAAGGGTAAGAACAAAGTTGGTACAACAGGCAAAGGCATTGGCCCAACTTATAGCGATAAGGCTGCACGCGTTGGATTGCGCGTAGGTGATATCTTACATAACTTTGATGAAAAATATCAAGCTCTAAAGGCTCGCCACGAACAGATCTTACGCGACCTTCACTATACCGACTACGACATTGCCGAAGAGGAAAAGAAGTGGTTAGAGGGGATTGAATACATGCGCAAGTTCCACTTAACTGATACGGAATTTGAGATAAACAAAGCTCTTGCAGCAGGCAAGAATGTATTGGCAGAAGGTGCTCAAGGCTCGTTACTTGACATCGACCACGGCACATATCCCTATGTGTCATCATCATCAACTACGAGCGGTGGAGTTTGTACTGGACTTGGCGTTGCACCTAATAGCATTGGCCATGTGTTCGGTATCTTTAAAGCATATAGTACACGCGTTGGTGGCGGTCCTTTCCCCGTTGAATTATTTGATGAAACGGGTGATACCATTCGTCACATTGGCAATGAATATGGTGCTGTAACAGGTCGTAATCGTCGATGCGGTTGGTTAGATCTCGTTGCCTTGAAGTATGCTATTATGATTAATGGTGTGACAGACCTTGTTATGATGAAGGGAGACGTGCTTGACGGATTTGATACAATCAAGGTATGCGTTGCCTACACCAAGGATGGCGAAACCATAACAGAAATGCCTTACGACACGGAAGGCTGGCAACCTGTGTATGAAGAATTGCCTGGTTGGAAGACCGACCTTACGGGTATTCGCGACGAAAAGGATTTCCCCAAAGCATTTGCAGACTATATCGCCTATATCGAAAAGGCTACCGATACGCCCATCAACATTGTATCTGTAGGCCCTGATCGTGAAGCTACTATCATTCGATAAAGCACACGTCAACGCGCCAGAATTTTAGAACACCCCTATAAATAACGAAGAAGAGCAAATAAAACGCTTCAAAAGTGTTTAATTGCTCTTCTTTTGTTTAACATCAAGCCTATATTATTAGGGAGTGTGTCTCTCACTAAGACTAAAAAAACGCATTCTTTTTATTTTATCGTATAAAACTTTGGTATACGATATAAAAAAACAGTAAATTTGTAGGCAAAAATCAATTAGTAAGACTACAATAAATCATCAATATGTCCTCAACAAAGAAAATTAAAACGGCG
Source organism: Alloprevotella sp. (assembly GCA_050874425.1). Lineage (GTDB taxonomy): Bacteria > Bacteroidota > Bacteroidia > Bacteroidales > Bacteroidaceae > Alloprevotella. The sequence continues at coordinate 7,857 of JBNMKQ010000034.1, read as the reverse complement.
TTAGTGTCTGTCTTTCATAAAGATGGATTGGAAGAACTTCTTGCCAAGTTGCATGAAGAAGGAGTACAATTCCTTTCAACAGGTGGTACACAACAGTTTATTGAATCATTAGGCTACCCCTGCCAGAAGGTAGAAGACGTAACGACTTACCCTTCCATCTTGGGCGGCCGTGTGAAAACACTTCACCCCAAAATCTTTGGTGGTATCTTGGGACGCCGTGAGTTAGAAGAGGATCAAAAGCAAATGGCACAATACGAGATTCCTGAAATCGATCTCGTAATTGTAGACCTCTACCCATTTGAACAAACGGTAGCAAGTGGCGCTAGCGAGGCTGACATTATTGAGAAGATTGACATAGGCGGCATCTCACTCATTCGTGCAGGAGCTAAAAACTTTAAGGACGTCGTAATCGTTCCTTCAAAGGCCGAATACAAGCCATTGCTCGACATCGTTAGCAAGAATGGTGCACAAACCGAATTGGAAGAACGTCGTTGGTTTGCTACACGTGCTTTTGGCGTAAGCAGTCATTACGATACTGCCATTCACGCATGGTTTGAAAAGTAAAAAAGAGAGTTTGACGGCTTTTATTGTCTAACAAACTTACACAAGAAATAAAATGGGATTTTTTTCAAGATTCTTCTCGTTTACACAAGAGCTGGCTATCGACCTTGGTACGGCCAATACCATTATCATCGCTGATGGCGAAATAGCGGTGAATGAGCCTTCTGTCGTAGCGCTCGACACTCACAGCGAAAAAATGATGGCTGTGGGTGAAGAGGCCAAGCGCATGTACGAAAAGACGAATAATAAGATACGCGTCATCCGCCCTTTGCGTGATGGCGTCATTGCCGACTTCAATGCGTGTGAGCAGATGATGCGCGGCTTGATAAAGAAAGTTCACTCAGGTAAGCGACTCTTCTCGCCTTCGTTGCGCATGGTGATAGGCGTGCCAAGTGGGTCAACAGAAGTAGAGTTACGTGCAGTGCGCGACTCTGCCGAGCATGCTGGCGGACGCGACGTCTTCTTGCTTTACGAACCCATGGCTGCGGCTATAGGTATAGGTGTTGACGTGAATGCGCCTGAGGGTAACATGATTGTCGATATAGGTGGTGGTACAACCGAGATCGCTGTCATCTCGTTAGGCGGCATTGTGTCGAACAACTCAATCAAGATGGCAGGTGACGACTTCACCAACGACATTCAAGAGTATATGAATCGTCAGCACAACGTTCGTGTGAGCGAGCGTATGGCCGAACGTATTAAGATAAACGTAGGTGCCGCGCTGACCGACTTGCCCAATCCGCCCGAGGACTACTTGATTCATGGCCCTAACCGCATTACTAATATGCCAATGGAGGTGCCCGTTTGCTATCAAGAGATTGCCCACTGCCTTGAAAATTCAATTGCAAAGATTGAACAGGCTGTGCTCAATGCTTTGGCCAATACACCGCCCGAATTGTATGCCGACATCGTAAAGAACGGCATCTACTTGACAGGTGGTGGCGCTTTGTTGCGCGGACTCGATAAGCGTCTGAGTGACAAGATTAACATACCCTTCCACGTAGCTGAAGACCCCTTGCTCTGCGTAGCCAAGGGTACAGGCATCGCGCTGAAGAATGTTGAGAACTTCACTTTCTTGATGAGATAATCTATTCTATTCGTAAAATACGAGTGGCTTCACCCTCTCGGTGTTCATCTTCGCAAATGAAGAGGTGTGAACCGAGCAGGTGAAGCTATTTATTTGTACAACATAATGAGTGAAAATAGTTCACGTAACAATCTATTCGATTTTGTTGGCAAATATAGCTACTGCTTTCTTTTTGTAGTGCTTGAGGCCTTTAGCTTGGCCCTTCTATTTCGTTTTAATAGCTATCAAGGTAGTGTATACTTTACCGCTGCTAATTCTGTAGTTGCAGGCATCAATGGTGCTTGTGAAGAAGTGACGAACTTCTTTCATCTACAGGAAGTCAATCGTCAACTGACCGACCAAAATATAGCACTTCAGCGCGAAACCGAACAGTTGCGTCAAGCCTTAATAACGGCTACCAAAGACACCACGATCACCGAGAAGTTGATGCGTGAAAAGTTAGTAGGTTATAATATGGTGCCTGCTACCGTTGTGTCCAATAGCATGGAACGCACCAACAATTATTTGGTTATTGATCGTGGTACGGCCGACGGCATACGTCCTGAAATGGGTGTAGTAGGTGGAGGTGGTGTAGTAGGCATCGTTTACCTCACAGGACCACACCACTCATTGGTAATTCCTGTTACCAATCGCAAGTCAAGCATCAGTTGTCGTGTGCGCGGTCAAAACTATTTTGGCTATTTGCAGTGGGACGGGGCGAGCCTCCTTATGGCCTATCTTGACGATGTGCCACGTTATGCAAAGGTAAAGGTAGGCCAAGCTGTAGAGACGAGTGGCTATTCGGCCGTGTTCCCTCCAGGCATATTTGTTGGCCGTGTTAAGCGCATTCGCAATTCGGCTGACGGACAGTCCTATCGCTTAGATGTTAATTTGGGTACCAACTTTGCCAACTTGCGCGATGTGTCAGTAGTAACAACGCCTTACAAGGCTGAGATTGATACCCTACAAGTGCATGCTCAACAAATGGACAATGCCGACTCCAACTTTCAGTAACGTATAAACTCAGTGACCAAATAAATGAAACTGCAAACCGTAACTTCGCGAGTAGGCTGGTTTGTGATGCTATTGCTATTACAAGCTTTGGTGTTTAACCACGTACACATCTTTGGCTATGCTACGCCGATGCCCTACATATATTTTCTGCTCATTTTGTCAAGCGACACGGCAAGGTGGGTGTACGTTTTGTTAGGCTTTTTATTAGGGTTGGGAGTAGATCTGTTTACGAACACTCCAGGCATGGCAGCTGGTGCCATGTGTTTTTTAGGTCTTGTACTCCCTTGGTTCTTAAAAGCATTTGCACCGAAGGAAGATAACGATGCCTTCGAACCATCACGTAAAACGATGGAGTGGAGTTCATTCATAAAGTATATCTTTTTTTCTGTCTTAGTATACAGCGTAGTGTTCTTCCTACTCGAATCTTTCTCCTTCTTCGATTGGCAGATTTTGCTCATCAACATTGCGGGTAGCACCTTACTCACCACCCTCTTTGTAACGGCAATTGAGGCCATTCGCAGTAAGTGATTTTTATAGTAAACGAGTTAACAAGTTAACGGGTTAACAAGTTAACGAGTTAACAAGTTAACGGGTTAACAAGTTAACGGGTTAACGGGTTAACGGGTTAACGGGTTAACGGGTTAACGGGTTAACGGGTTAACGGGTTAACAAGTTAACGGGTTAACAAGTTAACGGGTTAACGGGTTAACAGGTAAGTTTGTCTTTATAAATGGTAACTTACTTGTCAACTCGTCAACTCGTCAACTTGTCAACTCGTCAACTCGTCAACTTGTCAACTCGTCAACTCGTCAACTTGTCAACTCGTCAACTCGTCAACTCGTTAACTTGTCAACTCGTTAACTTGTCAACTCGTCAACCTGTCAACTTCTCCTCCCCCATAATCTCATAAACCCAACAATGTCAACCTCCAATAATTTTGAAATACGAAAGTTTGTCATTGGGGGCATTGCAATCGGCATTATATTAGTATATATGCTTCGGCTCTTCACCCTGCAGTTGTGGAGCGATGATTATAAAAAAAATGCCGATTCAAATGCCTTTCGTAAGGACATACAATATCCTTCGCGCGGATTGATACTCGATCGCAAGGGACGTATTTTGGTGTACAATGAGCCGTCTTACAACATCATGGTGGTGATGAACGACCAACGTGGGGTAGACACGCTCGACTTTTGCCAGACCATAGGTATCACGCGCGATGAGTATATCAAGCGCATGGCCGATATAAAGGATTCCAAGAAGAATCCAGGCTATTCGCGCTACACGCCTCAACTCTTTATGGCGCAGATTCCCGCTCAAGAGTTTTCGCTCTTTCGCGAGAAGTTATTCCGCTTCAAAGGGTTCAGCGTCGAGAAGCGTTCTACGCGTCAGTACACCAGTGCTATCGGTGCTCACCTCTTAGGTGATGTGGGTGAGATTAGCGAGCGCGAACTCACCGAGGACTCAACAAAATATTATGCTTCGGGCGATTATATTGGTAAGTTAGGCGTTGAGCGCGCTTACGAAAATCAGTTGCGTGGCGAAAAGGGTATGCGCATCATGCTGCGCGACGTACATGGCCGTACACAAGGACATTATCAAAACGGTAAGTACGACAAAGTAGCCCAACCAGGCAAGAACGTAACCCTCGGTATTGACAAAGACCTTCAGACCCTTGCCGAGCGATTGTTGGAAGGCAAGAAGGGAGCTATTGTTGCTATAGAGCCTTCAACGGGTGAAGTGCTTTGCATGGCATCAGCCCCCACCTACGACCCTCGCACCATGGTCGGACGCGACCGCGGTAAGAACCACATGATACTTGAGAAGGACCCTAAGCGTCCCTTGCTCAATCGCGCCATAATGGGAACGTATCCACCTGGTTCAACGTTTAAGATTACGCAAGCCTTGACAGGACTGCAAGAAGGTTCGATTGATACACACATCGCCTTTCCCTGTCATCATGGTTTCAATTATAAAGGTCTACACGTAGGTTGTCACGGTCATGCGTCGCCCATTAATCTTGTGCCAGCTATTGGAACTTCGTGCAACTCTTACTTCTGTTGGAACCTCTTCCGTTTGCTCAGCAATAAGCGTAAGTATGGCTCTGTACAGAAAGCCATGACCGTATGGAAAGACTACATGGTTCGCATGGGTTATGGCTACAAGTTAGGTATAGACCTTCCTGGCGAAAAGCGTGGCATGATACCCAATGCAAAGTACTACGACAAAGCCTACAAAGGTTCGTGGAACGGACTTACAGTCATTTCCATTGCCATAGGCCAAGGTGAGGTAACGGCCACTCCGCTTCAAATCTGTAACTTAGCGGCCACGGTAGCCAATCGTGGTTACTTCTACACGCCCCACGTAGTCCACACCATTCAGAATGGTAGCATCGACCCTATTTATCGCGAGAAGCACTACACGGGGGTTGATCGACGTTGGTACGAATACTGCGTTGCAGGTATGCGCAAGGCCGTGCTTGATGGTACCTGTCGTGCTGCCAATTTGCCCGGCTATGAGGTGTGTGGCAAGACGGGTACGGCACAAAACCGTGGCCACGACCATTCCGTGTTTATGGGTTTCGCTCCGATGCAGCAGCCGCGTATCGCCGTGTCGGTATATGTTGAGAATGGTGGTTTTGGTAATGTTTACGGTGTGCCCATTGGAGCTCTTATCATGGAACAATACCTCAATGGCAAACTTTCAGCTTCGTCAGAAAAGAAAGCACAACATTTTCAAAACATGCACATTAAGTATGGAGACTAAGGCATAGTTAATGTGCAAATGATGTGCAAATGTGAGAATGTGCAAATGTGCAAATGTGCAAATGGTCGCCTTTGTTTGCTGCATATTTTCTTTTACTGGTACATTAGCACATTAGCACATTAGCATATTAGCACATTCACCAAGCATTAGCACATTCTCACATTTGCACATTCACCAAGCATTTGCACATTTACTATATGTTAAACGAAAACAAACAATATCCGCTTTTCAATATCGATTGGGTGGTGCTCGTACTTTACATCACCCTCTTGGTGTGTGGGTGGTTCAGCATATGCGGTGCCACCCATGAGTTGGGCGATACCAACTTCTTTGAATGGGGAGTGCGCACGGGCAAACAAATCGTCTGGATAGGCTGTGCCTTTGGTTTAGCCTTCGTCATTATGATGACGTCCGACCGCTATTACGACACCTTGGCAGGCTTCTTTTATTGGGCCATGATGTTGGTATTGCTCGTCACCCCCTTCGTAGCCAAAGACATAAAAGGCTCGCGCTCGTGGGTGAGTTTAGGCTTTTGCAACGTACAACCAGCCGAGTTTGCCAAATGCGCCACCGCATTGGCCGTGGCAAAGTTAATCGACCAATACGGCTTCACCCTCGACAAGATGCACAACTTCTTTAAAGCCGCAGCCTTAGTGCTACTGCCCGTCGTGCTGATTATCTTACAACGCGAAACGGGTTCGGCGCTTGTCTACATGGCCTTCTTCTTGATGTTCTATCGTGAGGGAATGCCAGGTTGTATATTGTTTACAGCCGTAGCAGCCGTTATCTATTTTGTAGTCGGCATACGCTTTGGCACAGTAGAACTTCCCGGCACCTATGCTTCAGTAGGCGAGTTTGTGGTGCTTACACTCATTTGGATATTCACCATGGGCATGTTGCGCGTTTATGATAAGCACAACAAGGCAGCACGACAATTTCTGCTTATAGGCATCTCAGCGATTGCATTGTCACTCATCGTGTCAGAGTTTATTATCCCATTCGACATCTCGTGGGTACTCTTAGCCTTGTGCATCTTTATGGCAGGTTCTTTGGCTTGGCAGTCATTAGGTCAGCGTGTCAACACCTGTCTGCTCATCGCTGTATTCACCTTAGGTAGCACCGCCTTCCTCTACACCGCCGACTTTGCGCTCAACAAAGTGCTCGAACCTCACCAGCGTGTGCGCATACAAGTGCTATTAGGCATGAACGAGGACAATCGCGATGCAGGCTATAATGTCAATCAAAGCAAAATAGCCATCGGTTCAGGCGGTCTTGAAGGCAAAGGCTTTATGAACGGCACACAGACGAAGCTAAAGTACGTACCCGAACAAGACACCGACTTCATCTTCTGCACCGTAGGCGAGGAGCAAGGCTTCCTTGGCTCAGCTGGTGTTTTGTTGCTCTTCCTATGTATGATATTGCGCTTAATATACCTTAGTGAGCGTCAGGTCAGCACCTTTGCTCGTGTGTATGGTTACTCCGTCACCAGCATATTGCTCTTCCACGTGTTTATCAACGTCGGTATGGTAATGGGCGTAACTCCCGTGATAGGCATTCCGCTGCCATTCTTCAGCTATGGTGGTTCATCGTTATGGGGTTTCACGCTGATGCTCTTCATCTTTTTGCGTATGGATGCCAGCCGCAAACGTCCGCTGATGGGACGATAAAAGGTTATACTAAGAACACACTCTTACATCTCTCTATATAAACATTCTATGAACTACAATAAGTTACCGCAATCACAAAATCGTTGGAAGATTGTGTCAATCATCCTCTTTTGTATATTGATTGTCATAGGCATAATTTATATGAAGCAGTCGTCGGCAGAACAACGTCAGCTCACAGCACCTGGTTCAGCCGATAGCTCACAGTCACAAGTGGCAGTGCCCGACACCAGTGTCGACCCCGACGTATTGCCTTCAACGCCCGATACTATCATCACCTCGCAACTGCCCGACACCCTTTTAGGTAAAGATAAGCGCAACCCTTACGAAGCAGGCTACGATGACGGTTATGCTGCAGGATGTGACGATGGCGCAGCCCATGCCGAACGAGCAACTTACGACGACACCAATTCTTTCTCATCACCCAACGAAAAGCAACAATATGTCAAAGGCTATCGCGAAGGCTATGCCAAAGGCTACGACGATGGGCGACAGGGCAAACAATTTAATATCTAAGTTCAGTAAACTGCAAATTGAAAGCCTCTCCCCCAACTTCCTCCCCGACCGGGGAGGAAGTTGGGGGAGAGGCTTTCAATTTGCAGTTTATTTTTATCATGAAAACAATTTTGGCTCTATAACGAATCATGTGGGTAAACTGCAATTTGTCGAACACTTGGAGCAACGCGTCCTAACCTAGGGGCGACGCGTCCTCGCGTCGGTATTTGCTTGTCAAGGCTCGATGCCTTGACAAGCAAATGCTCTTCTATTTAATGCATTGCCATGTTG
>JBNMKQ010000033.1:0-17464 GCA_050874425.1 Alloprevotella sp. | reverse complement strand
GGGAGAGGCCGCATCAAATTGCAGTTTGTACATATCATTAAACGTAATATTACCCACACGAATCAACATAGACCCTATATTTCTGCTATTCTTAGAACACCCACTTCACGCCCAAACAAGGACGACACTTAAAGCCAGCTGTGCTACCGAAATTATTACTAAGTTCGATTTCGGTTCCAACATTTAGATTTTCACAGCCAAAGAGATCGCCTATATTGTACCAAAGTTGAGGTTCAGTTATGAAAACGGTACGCTTGCGTTTACTGCTTCCATCAGCTTGAAAGTCGCAGTCATGATTTTCCCACCAAAAATCAGCGAAACCATCAAAGGTAAGTCGCTTTAGCCCTAACACATCCTTACACGTCCAAACGGCTGTAAATTGCATCGGAACGTCTGAGGTGCGCTTCTTAATGTTTTTATAAAGCGCCTTAAGATTGAGCGTATTCTTATATGACTTATCGTGAATGAAATAATCCAAACCAACAAGCCAAGCATTATTTATAGGATAACTCTTGGTTATGCCACCATTATACTCTACATGTAAACTTAACGGGGCTAACTTCGTATTCTGCCAAAAGTTAAGACAACGCGCTATTTCCAAATACGTTCCACCGGGAGCTAAATTAGGTCCCTCAACATGCTGATTGTAGTTAAAGTCGTGGTCAATAAAAAAGTACGTATTACCCCACTTATCTGCCTTAAACATTTCAAGCGTCATCGTAACGTACTTACGATCAGAGCCAAAGTCATAAAACACTTGCATATTAACCTGCGCCATGGTAGCCTTAGCTGAAAGCAACAGGATTGAGAAAAGAAGAAGGAGTCTTGATTTCATAGAAATACAGATTATTAAATATCAATCAATTATCGCTTATCCAAAAGCATAATTTAGAGCAAAGAGTATAGCTAAGATAATGAGCGTCCAATTCAGTTCCTTACGTTTTCCCGCAAAAATCTTGATTAATACATAACTCATAATGCCCAAACAAATGCCATCAGCAATTGAATAGCAAAGCACCATGGTAATCATAGTAATAAAAGCTGGGAAAGAATCCGACACATCGTCCAACTTTATTTCCTTAAAAGAGTCAACCATCAAAACACCTACCATAACCAATGCCCCACTCGTGGCTGCTGAAGGAATAAGCAAAAAGATAGGCGAAAGGAATATACTAAGCACAAAGAGCATGCCTACATTAAAGGCCGTAAGGCCTGTTCGACCACCCTCTGCAATACCCGACGCACTTTCAACATACGTCGTAATCGTACTGCTACCTAACATTGCTCCAGCCGTAGTACCAATCGCATCACTCAGCATAGCTTCGCGCATGTGGGGTATCTTGCCATCTATTGAGAGTCCTGTCTTTTGCACCAAACCCACTAACGTACCCAACGTATCAAAGATATTGACCAAAAGGAGCGAAAAGATTACCATAAACATCTTTGGCGTAAAGAAGCCCGTAAAGTCAAATTGACAAAATATGGGCGCAATGCTATGTGGTGCTGATATTGGCATCCAGTTCTCAGGGATTTCGGTAACTCCCATCGGAATACCCAATAAAGTAGATAATAATATAGCATAAAACAAAGCTCCCTTAACGCCACGCACCATTAAGATGCCACTAATTACGATTGAGAAGATGCCCAAAAGGCAAGTTGGTGTAAAACTCCCTAACTTCACAAACGTATCGGGATTAGATACAATAACGTGTGCATTCTTTAGACCAATAAAGGCTATAAACATACCTATACCCGTCGAGATGGCATAACGCAGGTTGGCAGGTATGCTATCAAGTATCAAGTCACGGATGTTGAGGAAAGTGATAAGTATAAAGATTATACCCTCTATCAACAATACGGCCAATGCCTGTTGCCATGAAAGTCCCATAGCTTGACAAAGTGTGAAAGCAAAAAATGCATTCAGTCCCATACTTGGAGCTTGAGCAAACGGCAATTTTGCCATAAAAGCTAATAGGAACGTTGCTATAGCCGATGCAATTGCAGTACTTGTAAAGAGAGCCCCTTTATCCATTCCTGTGGTTGAGAGTATAGCTGGATTAACAGCTAAGACGTAGCACATCGTCAGGAATGTAGTCAAGCCTGCCATCATTTCTGTTTTGAAAGAATGTTGCTTTGAGTCAAAACCCAATAACTTTTTTAGTACCATGAACAAATTTTTATTTGACAACCAATTTAGTTAACATTTTGCAAATATACACAATAATAACCAAAACGATACATACACCATCTATTAATAATACACAAACTTACGCTAAACTAAAAATCAGTGCAAATAACATACTGATAATCAAACAATCTATAAAACACCATAACGAATTGTGTAGGTAAGCCGCAATTTATCGATCCTACGTAACGCGCGCTTTTCTTTGTCATTATCGTGCAAGGCGAATGCAATCGAGCTCGCTTGAATTGCTAAGCCGCAGCCGATAATGACAAAGAAAAGCGCGCATTACATAGAGCAGGTTATTTTGTCATGAAAACAATTTTACCCCACGCAATTCATTACAGAGCCATTTATAATTCTACCAATTTAATACTCACAAAATAATTCTTACTGTTACAATATCTAATTGTCTTCCCCAACGCACCATTTCCCATAAACTTCAACAAGACAAAGTTTGAACTTTTCTAGAGGATCACCTACATTACATTTTTTATCGTGTTACATCATAAATTGTGCGTGTTGGATTATCTTTAAGAAAATTCTCCAAAGCCTTATAAAAGTCTTTACCATGATTGGCACGAAGTGTGGCATACGATTGTTTTACCTCAAGTCCTTGACTAATTAAATCATAAAAATCTCTTTTTAATGGTTCTTCAAAATAATTAAGAAACAAAAGATGCATAAAAGGCTCCTCTACATGTGCCTGAACATTATTACTAAGCGACTCTTTAAGAATGCGAGCACTTTCATGGAAAGATTGGAATATTTGCGCATCCCAACAATCGTCTTGATAGGTTAGAATGCTGACTGCATTTTGAAAAAAATCGCGTGCTTTTCCTTCGAACACCAAAATCAATTTTTGAAGTATGGCAAGATTCCCATGTCGCAAACTTGCCCCATCATAAGCAAAGAGTAACGTGTTTGCTTTGCACTCTATCGGAGTTGAAGTAAAAGCTACTCGTGAGCATGCTTTCCAGCTCGACATATTGTCTTGCACTACCCACAAGATTTCTATACCATGTTCGCACTCACGCACACAAAAATCTCCTACAGAAATCACCCGTCTTCTACTCGAATCTGTTATTTCTGAAGGTCCCTTAATACGAGATTTTCGGCTTACAAAATAGATATTCATGAGTTTGCTGGTACAAAATTTAACAATTCTTCTTCGCTTGCCCCAAGGAAATAAGCCTCTATGAAGTCCCATCGTTGCTTATCACTCATAGGAGTGGTAAAGAAATAAGTAAAAATCTTCTCCGATAATTGGTATTTTTCGTAAATTTCCTCCAACAATGCATTTTTGTAATACGGCTTTCTAGCTAATGAATTTAGATATACCGGATTGTTGATACGAACAAAAATAGCTGGTTGCTCTCCTCCTAAACGTTGATAATCTGCAATACCTAAACTATTCAAACACTCACAGAGTCGGACAATGGGATCGTGAGTATCACAATAAGTACAAAGCGTGACGTTGTGAATTTGATTATTAAAAGTCTGGATAAAAGAGTCTGAAACACTTTCATAACCTGCCTGCATGAGTTGAAATGAGTTATTCGCATGAACTGTTCCCTCGTTATTGGCGAAGATACGACAATAAGCCATTTTATTACCACTCCTATCATAGGAAGAGGCATACAACAAACGAAATGTTTCTAAAAATTGTTCTCGTTTAGCCTTGTCATAATTCTTAGGAAGATCTTCCTTCATAGCACAAAAGTCTATTCTGTGATGTGAAACACTCATCTGCTGAAGAAAACGATGGGCTTGATTGAAGAAGTCATTCAGAGATTTATAGGTCTTTTCTACATCCGCATGCAAATTAAGCGTTACCTTATTCTTTATCTGCACATGATAATTCTTAAAGACTTTACCTTCAGACAACTTCATCTTGAACTGAGGAAAACTGATATTAGCGAACTTTTGAGCCCAATACTCGTCTGCTTTAAAGACAAAAAGATTGGGCTTAATACGCTTCAAAAATTGGTGGTTGACGCGATGAAACAATGTGGTCTCTTGCATGGGCACTTCTATAAAGCACTTACTGAAAAGGCTCTTGGGGCGGACGATTAGGGCATGAAAGCGAAGCTTATTAAGCAAATCATTACTAATAAGCAACAGACAGCTCTTCAAGCTCTGATCGACATCATCAGGCTGAGATAGAGGGAATATATACTCGAAGTCTGATGACGATATCAGCATGTTACGCTTTTCTTCATTAATCCGAAACAGTGCCATCAACTTCTTAAGAACTTGGTGTAACTGATAGGGTTTTATGGCTGATAGTCCATGAAGTTTTCTGATGTATCGGAAATCATTGGGCGAAAAATCAATCTTAGCAATACCCTTTATCTTCGGGTCACGGGCTAAACGACCTATTTCTTGCACATAGTCAGACAAGCATCCTGTAGGAGCATGATGGTAAACCTCCTGTATGTCAGAGACGTCGACTCCCATACCAAAAGCCTTTGTAGCACACATAATTGGTCTTTTACCACTTCTAAAGTCTTCTGCATTGCTCGCTTTCTCATTAGGGAAGAGACCTGCATGGTAACGAGCTAAAGATGGGCGTATATCTGCTACTTCATCGCTAAAATAGATATTGTCGATTGTGCGACGGAATGGGAAGTAGACAATTGTCTTACGCCCTGCTGCTAAGGCTTCTCTAATGCGTTCTATTGTTTTACCCTTTCGCAATGACTCGTATTGCTTTGTTATGCCAGAAAGATTTATCTCAAAAGAAATATTATCTCTCCTAACAACACCTATAAACTTGATGCAAGGATTCATGTTGAGGGATCGTATAGTCTCAAACACCATATCATTTTTCCCCATAGGACTCCATACCGCTGTTGCCGTTAGTGCAAAAATAGGGAAGTTATACTTCAATATGCGACGTGCCTTACGCAAATAGTCACCTAAAAACCAGTAATCGACGCGAAAATCACGCCCCCACGTAGTAACTGTGTGAGCCTCATCAACGACTAAAAGGCCTAATTGGCGCTTACCAATAAATGACGTAATGCTATAGGAAAGGAGCAGCTCAGGCGAAAGGTAAAGGATGTTTACCTTACCTTCTTGCACTCCTCGAAGCACATGTTCTTTTTCTGAAGCTGTCTTATTACTATTAAGCGTTGCTACACCATCGTAGCCCGTCAACCCATCTACTTGGTCATTCATAAGTGCTACGAGTGGCGACACGACAATAGTGAGTAGTCCATAATGCTCTGCTAAATAAATCGCAGATAATTGGAACAATAAAGACTTGCCCGCACCAGTGGGAGATGTTAGCAACACACTATGTACAGCCTTTGGTTCACCACTGTAAGCATGCTCTGCTTGTTGTACTACAGTCTCTATGACTGCTCCTTGTGATATTTCGATGACATCGTGATTGACATTAAGATCACGATACATCTTTAGTTGGCGAAAAGTGTCGTATCCCCATACGCGCTTCATCAGATCAAAAAGTGCTTGACGAGGCTTAACTTCTTGACTTTGTGAACATGCGAATAGTTGCAAATCGATTTCCATCAAATGAGTTGCCTGCATGAGTGTGCCTATTTCGACAGCCTTGCTATCTTCTACTGCTACTTGGAATTCAATATTATCCAAACTCATCTGATAGTATAGCTTTTCTAACAAATCGTCGACCGACCCATCTTTGGTTGAAATCATCTGCACACCTAATGGTGCAGATGATTCACTTACGGAAAAAAGGATTGGCTCTGCTAACCTTTGAACACGAAGACAATCTCCATTGTTTTCTGTAAAATTGTCGATGTATTGCACTTTCTGTACACCATTTTCATGAAGACAGAAAGAATAGTATTCACTAAATCGTGCAGTTTCTCCCTCCGTATCCATGAACTTCTCATCGTCAAAGTCGGGGATGTCATAATCAGAAGGATTGGGATAGAGCCTAAGAAGGTTATTTTCGAGCACAACAATTCGCTTATTTAGTATGCCTAACCTATGTATCTCGGTACACATACTTATCAGCGACTCACAAGTACATATAGACTTCTGCCCCAATGGAGCACTCATTACTGAGAGTAAGAAGCGCTTTCCACTCACTTCATCTAGACAAAGTTTGTCTTGCTTTACTACATAAGGATCTAATAAGGAATATGTCTTCGACAGTTCTAAAAGCAATCTTGGCTCGAACCCTTTAAGCACAATAATATCAGCATCAAGACATTTGTTTTGTACGAAGTTTGTGAGAAAATCAGAAGTCATAAGTACTTAGTTTAAATCATCATTAAGCAATTGTCTTTCGACATTCATTGGTTGCGATTTTAAGAAATCAAAGGCTGGTTTACTCTTTCCGTAAGAAAGAATCGATGTCTGGACATTAGTTGCTTGAGTGTTGAGTAACTCATATATTCTATCGCAAAGTTGATTGAGAAATGCCTTTGTCTTGTCAGAGATGCATTGATTCTGCCAAACTTTTTCCAAATCAAACCCTCCAGCAGTAATGTAGCTTAGCATTGCTATTGCATATGCCACGACCGTAGCCTTACCATTCGTGTATTGCTTATTTTCAGGACGGGCCAAAAGATATTTATAGAGGATGAGTAGACCTATGGTCTGCTTATAATACACTTCATCAGGCAAAAAGCCACCTTCTAGTATTCGCTTCATGAAATTTACATACGTGGTACTAGCACCCTTTACAGCATCATAGGGCATAAGATGCCAATCTGTCCAAACCTTCGCAACTTCCTCTTTCGTAAATCTTCGACCTTTAGGAAACTGATAATCAAAGTATTCTCTATCTGACTTTGTGTGTTTCTGTTTCTTTAGCTCATCATATTGACCACGCAGACGCTCGTAAAACCAAAATGTTGGATCATTATTAGGACTTGGCACACGTGTCTGGCGAGAAAGTTTCTCCATCATAATATTGAAATCATTTCCTACCGTAAAGTCTGATAACTTCATTTTATTTTGAAAATTAGACGAACGCGTGATATTTCCAGAAATCTTTTCAATATTATCACTGATAATCAATTTGACCTGCACAAATACACCCAAAAGATTCACTTTTCGTGTCGGTTCTCTAGTTTCGTCGCTCAATTTCTTAGCATTGAATATAGTAGCTGTAGTCTGTCCACCATTGATAATTCTAAAGTCTACGATTTTTTTCAGTTGCCCCATTGTTATATATTGCGCATTATTCTTGCTATCGGGGTCTGTCACATCAGTACGCTCACCTACAATGCTTGAATCTATACTTTGAGCCAAAGCCGTAATACCATTATTGTAAGCAAGAAACATCTCATTCTCCCTACGAAGTGTGTCAAGCATTGCAACATTGGGTTTCTTATCTTTTGACCCTTTTAAGCCTATGTAGTAACGTACGTTGTTATAAAGTAAGTTCGTATTATAACGCTCATAAAGTTGGAAAAGCAGTTTGGCTGGAAACATAGCTTGAACACACTTATAGCCATACTGCGCAGACTCCATCTGAATAAATGGAATCTTATATCGGCTATATTCTTCTGACTCAAAATCTATATCAATTGCGACATGATCACTCATCGAATGAGTACAACCATAAATTTTCTTTAAATCCCATACTACAGGGAATACGGTTTTTGTAGCAATCTTAGTTTTCTTTATACTTGCATCATTTATGATGTGATTAGAAAGCACTATAAGATTAACAGTCTGGAATTTCTGGACATTGTCATATATAAACTTTGCTGCATGATACTCCGTAGAATCACAGTCAAGATCCATGTATCCACCTCTTATAGCATTATTATAAAAGCCCTGCATACGAGAAAAGAACTTTTGACATTCAGTATTACTCAAAGTACTTACTTCTTGAGAAGGGTGATAATCTGCATAGAATATATTAAATACTTCCTCATTTGGACTCATTGAGTATGCATGGATTTCGCCTATTATGCTTCCATTTGATTTAGTCAGAACACAATGCTCTTGCACAATATCTCCATATTCATTAAGTCCTTCAATTTTTTCTAGGACAACAGCGGTAAATGCCATTTCTGCTGTAGGATAACTATCGGATGCGAGTTGCGTATCCCCCAATAAGGCAGAAGCATAGCTATTTAGGTTTTCACTCATTAGATCAATAATTTTAATAGTTTCACATTTTTGATTACAAAGGTAAAACTTCTTACGATCCGATCAAAGGTTTTTATCCTTTTTCTAACCCGACTTTTTTTTGGCGAAGAGTCAAGTATCAAGTGCAAAATCAACATCAAGATTGATAGTACACTATTTGAAGAGTTTTATATTCGTGTTTTTCTCTCGATCTTTATTTATCATGCTTTGCGGTGAGTTGGCTCCAAAAACTGGTGCGATAAGGGCGGAATGAATTGATTTTGAATAAGTTATGATTTTTTGAGGAATGAGTACTCACAAATGGCTCACAAAATGAGGGGTAATGGGGAGGGGCGAGAAGGGAAATGAGGGGAACGAGAGGAAAATCGAGTAGGAGGTAAACACTAATCATAGGTGTTTATCTCCTACTTTCATGTTTACCGACCTCTCACACCACCGTACATGCGGTTCCGCATACGGCGGTTCCTATTTTGGGTGCCATTCGAGATATTCGCCCATTAAAGTGACATACCCTGCTTTACGTAGGTCTTCTTTAGTTATTGCCCTATGTAGTATAAAGCTATCGGCTATATGCCAGTAGCCCTTGCGAGTATTACCCCATTCGTATGCCTTACCTTTATTGATACCACACTTTATGAGGTTGGTCACTTTTGTCTTGACTTTCTTCCAGGCTTTCCATATACACATACGTATTCGACGCCTTAACCACTCGTCTATTTTAACAAGTAGATGTCGCATTTCGGCAAGGTGATAATAACCTATCCACCCTCTTATGTATTCTTTCAGTTTCTGCTTTCTCTTGGCATACCCCCAACCATTACTACGACTAGTCAAGAGTTTTAATCTCGCCTTCATCTTTATTTTTGATTTGGGATGAACCGTGAGTTTGCATTTTCCTTGCTGCACATAAAAGGAGTAGCCTAAGTATTTCACGCCGCGAACATAAGACACGACTGTCTTTTCCTTGTTCACTTTCAAATGCAACTTACTTTCTATAAAACGAGTGATGGTTGCTTTCACACGCATTGCAGCCCTTTTGGACTTACAGAATATCATCGCATCGTCTGCATAACGCACAAAGGGGTGTCCTCTATGTTCAAGTTCTTTATCCAATTCATTGAGCACGATGTTGCTTAACAAAGGACTAAGAGGACCGCCTTGCGGAGTTCCTGCCTCGTTCATTTCAAAGACCCCATGGTTCATTACACCACTGCGAAGATATTTGTGTATAAGACTGATTACTCGACCATCTTTTATCGAACGACTGAGTATTTCTATAAGTTTGCTATGACTTACCGTGTCGAAGAAGCGTTCAAGGTCTAAATCTACAACGTAGGTGTAACCTTTTTCTACTATCTTCTGTGCTTTGCGCAGCGCATCATGACAACCCTTACGAGGACGAAAGCCGAAGCTTGTCCTTGAAAACTTGCGTTCGTAATGTGGCATCAGTACTTGGTTTATAGCTTGTTGCACCAATCGGTCTACCACCGTAGGTATTCCTAATTGGCGTTTCTTGCCATTGTCTTTAGGTATCTCTACCCTCCTGACTGGGTTGGGACGGTATGAGCCCTCAAGCAAAGAACTTATTAGCAATTCCTTATTGGCTAAAAGCCATGGAAGCAGTTGCTCACATGACATTTTGTCGATACCGCCACATCCTTTATTCCGCATCACGCATTTATATGCTCGATTAAGATTTTCGGGATTGAGTATTTGTTCTAATAAATGTTCTTTGTCGAATGGTACTTCCACGATGTTGTCTTCATGTATCCACATGAAAGTCTGCACTCCCTCTTACCATTCAGTTTCCGACCTATCTCTCCGAGGGTAGTCATTGGCTTGAGCCATTGTTTTCTGCATTCGTTCTTTCATTTGGTACATTTCAATTACTTTCGCTTAATTATTAGGTTCAGCCCTTCATGTGAAACTATCGACATTCACATTACTATGGCTTCGGCTGACTTCTTACGGCAAGCTTTACTCCATGACTTTCGTAGAAGAATAACTATTCGTCATGTCCGTAAGACCTCCTCGGATAAGAGCATTATCTTTCAATCTTATACCTACTTCATTTACACCAACCATTCCGAATAGCTATGGGACTTTGATTTGTTTTGCAATCTTATCCATGGTCATATGCCTTATATGAAGTTTCTGTTCGTTAGGTCAGATGTTTGCCGCCAGCTTCCTCCAGATTTCACCTCACGATGAACACCCTTGCTCTTGACTATGTAATTCCCGCTATTAGGGCTTACTAGGGACTTGCACCCGTTAGATAATGCTCATGCCGAGCGTACCAACAAAATCCTCCATAGTCCCAATAAGGGGACTATGGAGGATTTTTAATTCTGCAAACACATTTTGTCCGCACAAAGATTTTTATAGGGCACAGAATACGCAAATCAAGACTAACAGCCTTCGTGCATTTACGACAACTCTACTACCGTAATGCCTGCCCCACCAAACTGCACGTGCTCATCATGGAAAGTGCAAACACCTGCTACCGTTTTCAGATAATTTCTTACCAACTCACGAAGGGTACCAGTGCCCGTACCATGTAGTATGCGTACGCGCCCTTGCTCTAATTGTATTGCATCATCTATAAAATAAGACACTGCCGTGAGTGCCTCATCTACGTGCATTCCACGAATGTCTATTTCAGAACGGAAATGTAAACGTTTTTCAGACATTGCGTCACGCGTTTCTTTACTTACAAACGTTGCCGCAGGACCCAATGTCGGAGTTTCATCCTTAGGCTTTTCAGCAGGTTCTAACTTCTTCAACGACACTTGCGTATACATCATGCCAAACAATACTTTTGCCGAATTTGCCGATAAAGATTCTATGCGCCCAACAGAACTTTGCCCTTTTATGCGCACGTAACTACCTACAGCCAATGCTTTTTTTGACGCAGCATGATTGTCTGCTTGTTGTGAACCATCATCACTAACGCGCTGTCCCGCATTACGTAGCTTTGCAGCCGCAGCCTCTTGACTTGCCATATTACGAGCGCGAGCACTCTCTTCACCGCCAGCTTTTCGCTGTTGCCGACGCTGAATTTTAGCTATCTTACGAGCGATCCTATCTTGATCGTCAGAACTTTGTTCAATTTGAGTTTTAAACTCTGCCAATTCGCTACGAATTTCGCGTGTCTTTTCCTTTTCGGCCTGAGCTTCACGTATTGAACGTATAGTATTCTCAATTTTAGCATTTGACTGTTCCAACAAGTGCTTAGCATCAGCCTTTGCCTGTGCCATAACTTGCTTACGCTCTTGCTGGAAGTCTGTCATTTCACGTTCATACTTAGCAATAGCATTTTCAAGTTGTTGTTCGCGCTGTTTTATATTGCGACGCTTGGTTTCCCAATACATCTTATCGCGAACAATGTCTTGCACATACTTGTCGCTCATAACATAGTCCTTACCCACCAATTTCGTAGCGTACTCTATCACATCAGCTGGAACACCCATTTTCTTTGCGATTTCGACTGCAAACGAACTACCAGGTTGCCCCACTTGCAACATAAACAAGGGGCGCATCTGCGCACTATCGTACAACATGGCTCCATTTACTATTGAACGATTTTGCT
This sequence comes from Alloprevotella sp., assembly GCA_050874425.1. Classification (GTDB taxonomy): domain Bacteria; phylum Bacteroidota; class Bacteroidia; order Bacteroidales; family Bacteroidaceae; genus Alloprevotella. The sequence goes on along the minus strand of JBNMKQ010000033.1, from coordinate 5,594 downwards.
CTGCAAATAGCTTCAAGTTCTGATAGTGTGTAGTTATAATGCCGAAATTCATATTATTCACAAAGCGCTTCAATATAGCTTGTGCCAATGCGCCACCTATCTGCGGTTCCGTACCTCCACCAAACTCGTCAATCAGCAACAAGCTTTTAGGTCCGGCGTGCTGCATCATCTCTTTCATATTGAGCAAATGTGACGAATAAGTTGATAAGTCATTTTCTATGCTCTGTTCATCACCCATATCCATCATGATATCACTAAACACACCTGGGTGCGACCGTTCATCAGCAGGAACAGGCATGCCACACTGCAACATATATTGTAACAAGCCCACCGTTTTTAAACACACGGACTTGCCACCCGCATTTGGCCCTGAAATAAGCAATATACGTTGTCCCTGTCGCAAAGTAACGTCAAGCGGAATGACCTTACCACCATGTCGAGCCAACGATAGTTGCAACAAAGGGTGCTTGGCCTGCACCCAATCTATGCGTGGGGTAGCACTTATTTGAGGTATTATGGCATTAAACAGCGCACTAAAAGATAGCAAAGCCCGCAAATAATCTACGTGTGCCAAAAAATGAAGAGAATCTATCAGCACCAACACATGCGGACGTATTTCAGCCGTCAACTCTTGCAATATACGAATTACCTCACGACGTTCAGCTGCGCGCAATGTACGTATTTTATTGTTTGCATCAACCACCGCTGCAGGCTCAATAAAAACCGTCTTACCTGTAGCGCTCTCATCATGCACAATTCCACGTATTTTGCGCTTCAAAGCAGGAGCTACTGGTATTACAAGACGACCATCACGCAACGTAGGTGTTACATCACGATCTATCAGTCCCGAAGTCTGCGCCTCTGTAATAATCGATCGCAAGCTATGAGATATACCGCGAGTCGTTATTTCTATTTGATGGCGCAAAGAGAGCAGTTCACTTGAAGCCGTATCTTTCACCTTACCATATTTATTGAGCACGCTATCTATGCGTCTCACCAAATTTGGAAATACGGCTACATCTGCCGCCATACGTCCTAAGGCTGGATAAAGGTATGAGTTTGAAACCTCGTCAGTTTCGGTAATATCCTCGTTCTCGTCCCTCTTCTTTGTAAAAAAAAGAACATACGAATGAACCGACTTCATCGAGCGCTTTAAATTAAACAAATCGAGCTCTTCTAGATAAGTACGTTCGGGCCTTATACGCAATAAGGGTTCACGCACGTCAAAGAACTCAGTTTCTACTTCTTCTTCCGTTTGTTCTGAAAAGAGTTTAAATTCACGTGCTTCGTCTAAAGCCTGCTGAATTTCCTCCGCGTCTGTCATAAAATGTAATTGCTTATCAACCCATTCTGTACCCAAGGCAGACAAACAACGTCCTTTCAGCAACGTACGTATCTCATTAAAGCCTATTTTTCGTTCAAAATTCTCTGGATATATCATTTTTTTCCTATTTGTATGCAAAATTACAAAATAAGCAACTACTAACAAAAACACTCTTCTTGTTATTACAAAACGAAAGTTTTCCACCCCGAAACAATGAGGGTGGAAAACTTTCGTTATATAATACATCAAGCAAATATATTGATGTATTGATTATTAGGTTCTATAGTTATCTAATTGGGGATATACAAACGGCCTTATAAGTATTCCTTTAATACATTGCCAATCTGTGCTGAGCGCAATATATTTAAGGCCTTTTCTTTTATTTGTCGTACACGTTCGCGACTAAGATTTAACCTTTCGCCAATATCTTCCAATCCCATCTCTGAACAATTAAAGCCATAATACATTTTAATAACCTGTGCTTCCCTTTCTGGAAGCATATTAATTGCCCTTTGTACTTCCTCCTTCAAAGAGTCCGACACCAATGTCGAATCTGCAGCATCAGCATCACGACACGTCATAAGATCAAGCAAACAACTATCTTCATCCTCTACTAAGGGAGCATCCATTGATACGTGACGTCCAGACGTTAACAAGGCAGCATTCACCTTATCACTCTCCATTCCTAATGCTTCAGCAATTTCAGCCGTTGAAGGTTGACGCTCGTTTTCTTGAACAAAGCGATTATAAAAACGATTAACCTTACTTACATAGCCAATCTGATTTAATGGAAGCCTAACTAAACGACTATTTTCAGCCAAAGCCTGCAATATACTTTGACGAATCCACCATACAGCATACGAAACAAATTTAAAACCACGCGTTTCGTCAAACATCTGTGCAGCTTTTATCAGTCCCACATTTCCTTCATTTATCAAATCAACTAGCCCCATTCCCTGCCCTTGATATTGTTTAGCTACTGAAACGACAAAGCGCAAGTTTGCCTTTACCAAACGCTCCAATGCCGCAGCATCTCCCTTATGAATTTGGCGCGCCAAGTCAACCTCTTCATCAGGAGCAACCATCGGCTCACGGCTTATTTCTTGAAGATATCGTTCAAGAGCTTCTCCGCCTCTAGCTGTTATGGTCACAGATATTTTTAACTGTCTCATCATAGTATTTAACTGTTAGCATTAAAATTCGCTCAAAAATATTGCTTTAGTTCGACATAACAAAGTTTTTTGATAAATAAATACCTATCTTCGCAACTACAATTACATATAACAAAACTCATGACACATATTCTCCGCTACTTTTTTATACAAAGAGCTATTATAATAACACTAGCTTTGCTTACGAGCTACAATAATATTGCAGAAGCGCAAAACAGCCATAACAAGCGTACTATGCACCAACACGTTATGGCTAATAAGACCGATCTCATAGCGAAAAGTTATGCGCAGAAATTAGATTCTCTTTACTTCATTGACAATAATAAACAAGCAATAGCAGACGCGATGACTGCTCCTTATTACATTTCGGTCATTGGAGTCCCAGCACCTTACGAAAGCACTTTAAGACATCTATTCAATCTGTCAGAAAACGAACAGAGTACATATTCTGTTACCAATTCAATACTTGATGCAATATCACAAACTGCTCTTTACATGACAGAAGCTTGCATCAAGTTTCCCGAACTTACTACCACAATACCAAAAACTAAAAGCGAAAATAGCGATCAAATAGTTTCCCCTATTACGCCCGAGCTTACTCTATCGGAACGATTTTCCCCAAGCGAAAAGGAACAAACCATACCTCCTCATCCTCTTACTGAAGATGAGTTAGGAATAATTGTACATAAACCTAATTTTTGGAACTTCAAAACGAACTTCACACTCCAGTTTACACAAAACTACGTTTCTGACAACTGGTATAAAGGAGGGGAAAGCCACAATGCTCTACTTGCTTCAACTATCATTGAAGCCAACTATAACAATCAGCGAAAGATTACTTTCGATAACAAGCTCGAAATGAAATTAGGCTTTCAGACCTCACATAATGACAAGGAGCATAAATACAAAACAAACTCAGACCTTTTACGTTTAACAAACAAATTAGGGCTACGAGCCGTAAAGCATTGGTACTACACCATCATGCTTCAAAGTTGGACGCAATTTTATAAAGGATATAAATCCAACGACCCAAAAGTTTACTCTGACTTTATGTCTCCATTCGAGTCGCTACTTTCTGTCGGTATGGACTTTCAGACTCAATCCAAAAACAATCGATTTAAAATCAATGCGACCCTATCGCCTATCGCACTAAAACTAAAATATGTAGACAGAGAGCCGCTACGCGAAAGTTTTGGACTAAAAAAGACGCAAAGCGCGAAATGGGAATATGGTTCTAACATTACAATTAACTATACTTGGAATATCATTAAGAACGTAAGTTGGACTGGACGTATATACTACTTTACCGACTATTCTTCCACACAATTGGAATGGGAAAATACGTTCAATCTTTCTATCAATCGTTACCTTTCAGCACGCATATTCCTTTATCCAAGATATGACGATAGTCGTACTCGAAAGGACAAACAATCTGATTTCGAATTTAACGAATTACTTTCACTAGGACTCAACTTAAACTTTTAAAAGCACCACTCTTTACCCCAACTAAGAGAGTAAAAAGCTAATACTTTATAGATTCAAGATAGAAGTGCAATCCTAGCAGCCCCTCCCAAGCCTTCTCCGTTCGCTACGCTCACTACGAAGGCTTGGGAGGGGCTGCTAAAAAAACGAGTTGACTAGCAGTATAAACAAAAAAAGAGGAAAGTCTTTGCCTTCCTCAATAGATTAATTAAATTTGTATTGCTATGTACAAACATTTAACCCGTGAGCAAAGATACGCAATCTATCTGGGAATACAAAAGAAAGAAACTTATAAAGCCATTGCTCAGGCTATCGGAGTGTCAACCTCTACCATCAGTCGTGAAGTAAGGCGCAATTCAACACATAACAACAAATACGTGTGGAACAAAGCGCAGGATAGTGCAGAGAGCCGTAAACACCGCTCTCCAGGGAATCGTGCAACAAGTGCAGAGATCATTTGGCGCGTAAAGCAATATATCAAGGACGAACAATGGTCTCCTAAGCAAATATCTGGCTATCTAGCTATTAAGGAGAACATTCATATATCTCACGAGACAATATATAAATTGATTCGTAATGATGAGACCGGAGAACTTGCTAAGAATTGCCGTCATAAGATGAAATATACCCGTAAAAACAAGGGATATCACGTTACTAAAGCAACGAATATAAAGAATCGTGTGAGTATTCATGAACGGCCACAAGAGGCTAATGGGAAGCGTTTTGGTGATTGGGAAATGGACTTAATTGTAGACAGAGATAGCAATGCTATTTTGACCATGATAGAACGCAGTACCAACTACCTAATGATGGCAAGGCTAAAGGAGGGAAAGAAAGCTTTTCCTCTAGCTAAAGTTGTTAGGCGTTTGCTACTTCCATTCAAGGGAAAAACTCTTACCATAACAACGGATAATGGCAGTGAATTCGCAGCGCATGAATGGATAACAGCACAATTAGGGGTGCAAGTCTATTTCACAGATTCCTTCTCTTCATGGCAAAAAGGAGCAGTCGAAAATACAAATAAGTTAATACGACAATACATACCAAAAGGAACTGATATAAGTTCTCTTACAGACGGCTTTATTATGAAAGTGCAAAAGAAAATCAATACTAGACCAAGAGAAAAACTCAAATTCTCAACACCCAAAGAGGAGTTTTTCAAACTTTGTGTGTAATATTGCACTTGCTAGTTGACTCTTTAAAAAGCTAATACTTTAAACAAAAAGTAAAAAAAGTTCTCTTTTATTTTGGTTATAAAAAAGAATACACTACCTTTGCACTCGCAAAAACGAAAAGGCATAGCACTTCTTCAAGATTGCGAACCTTCCTCGTTATATGGGTAAGTGCTGTACGGCCAGCTCCCTTCGAATCCTCCAGGGCTTGACCGCAGCAAAGGTAGTTGGTTGTAGCGGCGCGATACAGTTAGCTTGCCCACCCCGCCTCTTTAGCTCAGTTGGCCAGAGCACGTGATTTGTAATCTCGGGGTCGTTGGTTCGAATCCGACAAGAGGCTCAAATCTCGCCGAAATGGCTCAGTTGGTAGAGCAATTCATTCGTAATGAATAGGTCGCGGGTTCGAGTCCCGCTTTCGGCTCATAAAGGTAGTAACATTTGTGT
>JBNMKQ010000032.1:0-17745 GCA_050874425.1 Alloprevotella sp. | reverse complement strand
CAGGGGAGGGGGAATAAGTCACTCTTACTTCTTGAGTTTTCTGTTGGTTCTCAACTAGAAACGCAGCAAATAAAGGTTACTTATTCCCCCTCCCCTGTGGGGGAGGGGGTTAGGGGGAGAGGCCGCATCAAATTGCAGTTCATCTACATGAACGAAATAATCCCCACAAGCACGCATGCATGTGGGGATTATTTATATGTTCAGCTTTTCTATAATTAGAAGATAGCCTTCTGTGAAGTAGTGTTACCACCCTTTGTTACGCGGATGATGAACACACCCTTGCCAAATGTAGGCAATGAAGCTTCACCATTAACGGTTGCACTGCTTACCAATCGACCTTGAGCGTCGTAAACCTGTGCTACTGCACCATTAGCCTTCACAGTGAAAGCACCATCGGCAGCAGTGATGTCTGCTACGTCAGCAGCGTCAGCCTTTACGTCGTTGATACCTGCCGTGAGGTCAGCCTTCTCATTTGAAGTAACGGTCTCACCAAGAGCAGCTTGACAACCTGTCAAAATCTTACCTGATCTAAGGTCGATCAAGAGGGCTGCATACTTCAAGTTGTCGTTGTTGACAGCAGGCACCTCTGAAGTGTACTGCAAAGCTTGACCATTGGCATCAGTGCCTGCAGTACGAGTGGGGTTCTTCAGAACGAAAGTGTGAGCTACGTCCTGACCCTTAACGATAGCGGGCAAAACCAACTTGTTGTAAGCAGCTTCAGTAGCAGCGAAAGTAGGATCGTCGATGCTGCAACCTACGTGGTTCATTGTGAAGTCGGTCCAGTAGCTGATAGCATTATCGTCACCGATTGTAAAGTAGTCGCCCGTAGCGAGTGGTTTCAAGTCAGAAGGCAACTCGTTGAACCAGCTAACGTACTGTTGATAGCCCTTCTTAGTTCCCTCGTTGTAGTATAGTGAGAAGTAGTTGAGCTGTGATACGTTCTCAACATTGTCTTCAGTCACTGCGTAAGCAATACCATATTCTCCCTCAGCGGCATCGATGGTAAAGTTGAGTGTAGTATTCATCTTGATACCCTGAAGTGTCTTCTTCGGAGTGAAGGTCATGCTGGCTTCGCAAGGCTTTTCAGACATAGCCTTTACGGCATCAACAATACCGGTGTAAGCGTGGGTCATCTCCTCGCGATTAACGAATGCTGCGGGGAATGAACTTGCATACTGATAAGCTACGTTTCCGTAAGAGCTTGATACCAAGGGATCGTAGCCAAAATCGTCTGCATCGAAGTCAGCATGTACGGCAATGGCTACAGCCTTGCCATCAACAGCCTCTACTGCCTTGGGCAGACCTACGAGACCGAAGGGACACCAACCGCAAGTAGTGCTGGTAAACTCTTCGATAACGGGCGTACGCTTGTAAGCATCGTTTAGTGCTACGGTGCTAACGTAAGGATATTCATTGTCTTGAGCCGTAGTGTATTCGTCGTCCTTACCATTTACCTTGGTAATGGTGAGCTTACCATTGTTGTAACGACCTGCCTCAGCATTAATGGGAGCGTCGAAGTGGAAAGTGGCAGCGTTGTAGTACTTCACGGGTTCACGGAACTGAGCTGTACCTGAAGTAGTCTTGCCGTCGTTCTCGTAAGTGTAGTTGATTGAGTAGATAGAGTCAGTACCGAAGTTGATGAACTGACCGAGTACTGACTGCGTAGAACCCGTAGCACCACGTGCTTGGTCGGCAGCAGCAGCACATACGTCCTCTGTACGGAGTCCTGCGTCGCCTTCAGTTTCGCACCAAAGGGCATTGGCAAAGCCATAGCTTGAAATGCTTCCTAAGATGCCTTCTGCTTGAGCGCTGCGGCCCCAGATGTAACCACCTGAACTGGCTTGGGTGTGGTCAGTATAATATACTACGTTGTAATAGTCTTTATATTTGCTATTATCGTTTGATGCCTTCTTAACGTTGGCATAAAAACCTACAACGATGCCTTGTTTCAAGCCTTCAGCAGGGATTACGTAGTCACAGTCTACAGTGTTGACAGTATTGCCCTTAATGGTAATGTCTTGGCTCCAAAGGGGTTCGCCTACAGTACCATTTACTTGGTCAATGGTAGAGGCATCGTAAACGAACATCTTAGCATTAGAGTAGATGCCCAACCAGGGGAAAAACTTAATCTTGCCCAACTTGTTGCCTGCAAAGCGGTTGAGCACGTCGCGGTTGAACACCTGAGCATAACCTACTGCAAAACCTGCGCTCTGAAGGTCTGAGAGTTTGAAGGTGGCAGCTGAACCCATGTTGTTGAGGTCTAACTCATCACCAAACACTTCGTAGCTCAAATTCTTAGGACTACGTGTTACACCAGTGGTGGCCATAGGCTTAATGCCATTAGCTTTAATCATGGCGTGTTGGCCTACTTGGGGATTGAAGGTAAGACCTGTCTTGAGCACTGGCATACTCTTGGTAATCTTACTGCTCATAAGGTTTTGTGCACCAGCGGGGGCTGCCAATGCAGCTGCTGTTGCCAAAGCAAGTAAAATGTGTTTCATTTGCTTAAATATTTAGTGTTTCTTGTTTCTTTCTTGAGTTGACGAGTTGACGAGTTAACGAGTTGACGAGCAAGTTTGTTTTTGGGGTAACTTACCTGTTAACTTGTCCACTTGTTAACTTGTCAACTTGTTAACTTGTCAACTTGTTAACTTGTTAACTTGTCAACTTGTTAACTTGTTAACTTGTCAACTTGTTAACTTGTCAACTATCCTACTTCACAAGTGCCTTACCCGTAGCCACTTGTTGGCCAGCTTGGCTAATCGTGTAGAGGTAAACGCCTTGTTGTAAGCCGTTGAGGCTGAGTTGGCCTTGTTGACTATTCGTGTTGAGGCTCTTGGCTAATTTGCCGTCGATGCTATACACGTTGATAGTGCGTGCAGCAGCTGCGTTGAAGCTATAGCTGAGTGTGTTGTTCTGAACTGAAACGCGTTGGCCCTCAGCCTTTACGTCGTTGATGCCACTATCTTCTGTGTAGACGTACTGAAGAATAACCCAAGCTACCTCTTCTGAATCATTTACCCAAAATCTAATGCTTGCCGTATATGTGCCGTAAGCGCCCTTAGCTGCTTCTACGTGCAAATCTAATGTCTTGCTCTCACCAGGTGCTAAGGTTATTTTTTTTGTAATATCCTTATTGGGAGTCAAATAATTACAAAAACCATCAAATCCACACCATGAAAAAATATCAACCGTATTTATCGTGATAATACCCTCAACCGTGATATTTTGATCACTAATGTTGGTTATTGTTGGTTCCGTATATGAACCTAATAAAACGGTTTCTTCACCAAAATCCACCGCGTTAGTAAAACTATACTTTGTAAAGGGAGGATTACGAGTTTCAGTTTGGCTGCAGCAAATTACCTCGCCGCCATTCGTAATCTGCAACTTCTGTGCAGAAAGTTGCATCACGCAAGCCAAAGCAAGCGTAAGGAGTGTAAAGATTTTTTTCATATCATTGTTTTGTTTGTTTCTGTAATAAAAGGTATTGGGCCTATTAATCATACAATTCGCACATTAGCTACTCTACCACCGCGTGGTCTACCACTTGCATTACACCATCGGTAGCATTATAGAAGAATACAACGACCGAAAGTTTCGTGGGTTGCCAAGGCGTTTGATTCTTCCAAGTCGATAGGTCGGGCAAGGTGTAAGTATAACCCTTTTCTACTTCTTGCTCTGCATCAAGCGTTAGCGCATCACCGTCCATACCATTAAGTGTAGCGCGGAATACGTGGCTGTGTTCGTAAGTGTTGGTACGATATGGAGCGGTGGGCAAATATTGTTCAGCAATTATACCACTCTCAGTGAGCCATACTTGCAAATTACCCTTTACGGCCTCGTTAGCTCTCACCTTAACACTAAGATTGATTTGCTTTGCCTCAGCATCGTAAGTTACGCCGTCTCCCTCAAAACTGAGGTTTACTTTAGGCTGCACTTGCATACGACTAGCTACGGCAGCGGTCCATGTGCTATATGCTTGCACGGAACCACGGTCAATGCTTCCCATAGGATAAGGATTGTTGCCCATAAAGCGTGTGTTATACTCACTGCTCTCAGGGGTAGTAAGTCCCCCTTTGCTTGTCTCAACCGACAACGAAAGTGGCCCACCATGCAAGGCTACCACCACTACACGATCTGCGCCGAAGGTTTGTTGCAGTTGGTGAGCCGTTTCAGCAGCAAGAGGACAGTTCGGGCATTTCTGACCAGTAAAGTCCTCCAACAGTACGTTCTTTTTGGCCACGGTCGTAATGGGGTCGTCCCAACGCTCGCCAACTTCGTGCTCGTCACAAGCCGTAAAGCTCAATGCGCTGAGGCCCAATAATATAATGATGTTATGAAGTTTCATAAAAGATTTGCTATTATATGAAGCAAGATGTAAGCCCAATAAACTTATTAAACCCAATAAACTTATTAAACCCAATAAACTTATTAAACTTAGAAGTTAAACGTATACGATGCGGTCAAGCCCTTTGAGGCAGGCACGAAGCGACATACACCACCCGAACAGTTGTAACCAGCGCGCGTCTTGCCGTAGCTTACTTGCAGGCGGTGCGCACGGTGGGTAAAGGTGACGCTACCCGTAATGTAGTGTACCTTGTTCGTCTCGCCGCCCGAAATGGCTGAGCCGTCAGCATTGTGCATAGGCACGTGGGCATTGAATTGGTCGCTCACCGTAAACATAAAGTTGGGCAATACTGAGAGTTCGAGCAGACCGAACCACCAGTCCTTTTGGTCCTGACGCGTGTGGAGGTATTGTGCCTCTCCACGGAGCGTTACCTTGGGCGAGAACTGATACTTACCCTCGGCCACGAAGATGTGGCTCTTAATAGCATCGTCGCCATGTCCCTCAACTACGCGTTGGTTGTACTGTTGATAGCTATACATGAAGTTGAGCTTAAACTGGCGGGTGAGTTTCTTCTCAAGTTGTACGTTGACGTCTTGATAATACGTTTCACTGCCCATCTTGAAGAAGTGTGACGTAAAGCCGTCTGTGCCCATCAGCTCGCCTTCGGGTTGGTGTTGGTCAATAGAGCGAATGTGTGAGTAATTCACCTTCACATTCGTACCATACTTACCCCCTAATGCCGTGCGACGCTTAAAGTTGTAGCCCAACTCGGCTTGGAAGGCCCATTCACCGGGTGTCATCTGTGTGGCATAGGGATAGAGGGCGGCCAAGGTGTAGGTGTGCTGCATCGAGAAGGCGGGCAGGTGGTTGATGTAGCAAGCGGAGGTGGACTTGAGGTCGCGACGCGAACGGAAAGCCATGTCCTCACTGCGCTTGGCTTGCAACAATACGCTCATGCCGCGCTTAGAATACGAACCTGAGAGCAAGAGCGTCTTGCCACGCTTATAGATATAGGAGTTGAGTGCAGAAGGGTCTTGGCTCTTCCAAGCGTATTCGGCCAAGAAGTTATAGTCGCCCTTTTGCAGGTTGGCGCGCACGTCGAAGGCGGCCACGTCTTTGGGCAAACGGAGGCGTTGCGTAGTGGTCTCGAACTCGTTGGTGTCGGGGTTGAAACCGCTACCAGTGGTCTTGACGATGTCGCCTTCTTTCTTGCTATAATGATTGCTCACGGCTGAGAGGCCGAGGGTAAGGCGGGTGCCCGACTCGTCCATGCGCTTCGACCATTGGTCGACGTTGAGTTCGAGGTCGCCACCCCACGTCCAGGGTGAGCAGTCATCTAAGCTGCGGTGCTTCCAATAGTAGCGCTGCTGACCGCCTAAGAGTTTGAGGCTGACCCCCTTTACGGGCTTCAAGGCCAAGCGTGCACCGCGCAAGGAATTATCAGTGCCTAATGAGCGCTCTTCGTAGGTGCGGAAGATAAGTCCCGAACCGAATTGGTCGTAGTAGTCGCCCAAGGTGAGTTCGGCCCACTTGTAGTTGCCCTTTACGTAAAAATAAGGCAAGCCCCAACCCTTAAATTCATTGTCGTAGCCGGGCAGGGGGTGGTCGAGGTATTCGAGGCGCACGCCTGCTTGCACGTACTTATTTAAGAGGTGGAGTTCGGCATAAGTGTTGGTCATAAACTTGTCGTCGTAACGACCTGTACCAATTTTATCGTCTTCGCTAACGGCGGTGAGCACATCACTTTGTATGCTACCATGTAGTGTAACGCGCTTAGCATCGTCTGCGCCCTCCGTGCTTTGTGCGTGCAAGGGGAGTGCAGCCGATGCTAAGGTTAAAGCCGTTAATGCGGCAATGTGTTTCATATTTCTTATTTAGAGGGGAAGGGGAAAGGTAGTTTGGAGGTTATGAGGTTATAAAGTATGTTTTTATAACATAAGGGGGGAGAATAATTCTGTTTTTAGTTCGGAAGTTACGAGGTTATGGGGTTACGAAGTAGCATTACATTGATAATCTACAAAACTAACTTTATAACCTTATAACCTAAAAACTCAAAACTAACCTTATAACCTAAAAAGCTCAAACCTAACCGTCCCTATTACTTCTTTGCAGCTTCAATGAGTTCTTTTACTTTCTCGATGAGGTGTTGTTCACCGCCTTCGGTGTATCCGCTACGGCTTTCGGCTATCTTGCCATTGCCGTCAATGACGAATACGTGGGGAATCATGTTGACACCCATAGCACGACGGAAGTCGGAGTTGGGGTCGAGCAATACTTGGTATTCCCAACCTGCGGCGTCAACCATAGGCTTTACCTTCTGTGCGTTCTGCGCTTCGTCAATGCTCACCGCAATTACGCGTACACCCGTTTCGTCTTGCCAATCGGGGTATACCTCGTTAATGGCTTTGAGTTCGCGGTTGCAAGGCTTGCACCAAGTGGCGAAAAAACTAATGATAAAGGGTTTGCCATCATTGCTGAGGGTAGCTGTGTCGATTACTTTACCATTAATATCCTTCAACTTCACTGACGGCAGCTGCGCGTAGGCAGTGTTGGCTACCATGCATAAAAGCAAGAGCACGGCAGCAAATAAGTTTTTTACTTTCATTTTGGTTGATTTTTGTCATATCGTATGGCAAGACGTTGATTATAAACGCTTTTTGCCTACAATTTTGCTGCAAATGTACGCTTTTATCGTGTATCAACAAATTTTATGCAGTTAAATATGCAATAACGACTGATTTTTATAAATTTGATGGGGCCTCTCCCCCTAACCCCCTCCCCTGCAGGGGAGAGGGTTAGGGGGAGAGGCCTTATTTAATCTTCGCTGTCTGCGGGTTGCGCAGGCCGCGCGCACCAGTGAGGAAAGCCTTGGCCGTACCAAAGTTGAGGTTCATGTCGAGGCGCACGGGTAGGTGGTTCTTATCATCAGTGATGTAGAACGTGACAATATCGCGCTCCTTGCCGTTTTCCTTCTCTACGAAGGAGAAGACAAGGCAACGATATTTCGTGCCCGAATTTTCCATTTTAAACGTCTTCTTGCCCCGATAAATGATGCTCTTCCACTCACAGTGTTTGCCGTCAGCCATGAGGAAGTTGATGCGATGTCCCACCTTCATGCCATCGGCCGAGAAGGAACGGGCGCGTTGCAACATGCTAATCATGTCGTAAGCGCAATACTTGCTCGAGTGGCTGCTGTGCGTGGCAGGGTGCGTATTCTTCTGATAACGCATCTTGACGCTACAGTTGCCTTTGGGGTAAGAATACCACACCTCGTTCTTACGATACGTCTTGCCCTCGAAGGCCTTCTTGGCGTAGTACTTAGGCGTGAGGTCAAGCCCAGTATAAGCCATGAGCGTATCGCGCATGACGAAGATGTTGTCCGCCTTCTTCGACCCACGCGTAATCAAGTAGGTGCGATAGGCTGGCTGTCCGCCGTAAGTGGTCTGGGTGGTGTTCATTGAGGCTTGTCCCACCTTTATCCAAACGAACTTCCAGTTAAAGTAAAGGTCGTAAATAAGCGTTTCGCCGCTTTTGAATGCTTCGTTCTTTGACGAGCATTGTGCGCTTGCGCTCATACCCGATAGTAAGAGCACAAGAAGTAATAGTATGCGTCGCATGATTTTTGAATATGCTAATGTGCTAATGTGTTAATGTGCAAATGTGCAAATGTGCGAATGTGCAAATGGTCGCATTTTATTGCTGCGTTGTTATGCTATTAACGTACAAATAGGGGGAGAAAGACTCAGTTGTACAAAGGCGACAATTTGCACATTTGCACATTCTCACATTAACTATCCCTCTCGCTTCTTCCGTTCGCGTTCCGCGTTGCGGCTCTTGGGCGTCTTCTTCGCGTCCTCCTTTTGCTTGATGAGGGCGCGCGGCTTTTGCTTCGTGAGTGGGAGGTCGGCGAGGCGCCAAGTCTGTTCAATGTCCCAGTTGGCGCGCACCTCAAACTCTTGGGGGTAGTAATAGACCTCTTCGGGCTGAAGACCAGTGGCGTAAGAACCCGTGTCCCAACGGCCGTTGCGGTTCCGGTCACAGAAGAGGCGCACGTAGTACTTACCCGGTTTGAGATAGAAGAAGTCAACGCGGCCGTCGTGAATGGGCAACTGCTTCTCCACCTTATCGTCCGCCTGCATGAGTTGCACGACGGCAGTAGAGTCCGCATCGGGGAGTAAGAGGAAGAGCGAGCCATAACTTGTCTCGTCAGCAATCGTAAACTTGAGGTCGAGAGGCTTGTTGACCAATCCCGAAAGTCCACTGATAGCAGCAGAGTCAACGTTCAACACGTACTCCTGTTTCGGTCGCCACTCCGCGCGCAGCGTGTAGCGGAGCATCGAGAGTGAGTCACGCGTCAGTCGGAAGGGCGCTTCGTGATACGTCGAGTCTTGTTTCACGAAGAGGTGGAATAGGGTAGTATCGACACGCGTTGCAGGTTCTGGTAGGGTGAAGTGCAGATTTTCGTCGGGGCCCATAGAAGTAGAGATGCTACACTTCACATCGAGCGGCTTGACGGGCGGTGTCTCTTGACTAAAGTCGCCCTGTTTATGACGCTTCGCGCGGCCCTTCTCAAACTTAGCCAAGTCCTCCGCTGCCATCTTCTGGCGGCGTTCGTACGAGAATTGCGGCACGAGGTCGAGTGTGTCCGTCTGTAAGTACGTTTGCAACGTTGAGTCGTTCGTGGCCTCATAAGTGTAGGCAATGGTCAGCGTGTCGCGATTGACGAGAGCCGTGTCGCGCAGCCAGTACGTAATCGTATCGTTGCCAGCAGAGCGGTCCTCCACAAAGGCATTTGTAGCGTCGAAGTTGAGGCCACGCACCGTAGGCACGTGCTTCGACGGCGCGGTAAAGTAAGTCGTGAAGCGTTCGGGTTCGCGCTTCGACTTGAGCAACTGCCTTACTTGACTCTGTTCGTTGAAGGCCAAGAGCACCACATCGTCAGGCTGATAGTGCGTATACGGCACGGTCTTAATCGTATCGATATGCACCGTGTCAGCCCACAATGTGTCGTGACGCACGTCGGGGAAAGACGAAGGCGTAATCTCTTGACGGCTAAAAGCCAACATCTCGCCACGCGAGTACTTAAAGTCGCCGTCAACGTCCTTCAAGGCATAGATATGGTACGAGCCAGGAGCTACGCCCTTGATGCAGAAGTGGCCATTGCCGTCAGTGCGCGCCACGCGGTCGAAGGGGAGGGTAGTGAAGGCAGAGTCTGCCAAGTTGCGGTGCAAGCCCACCAATATGCCCTTTACAGGTTCCAAATTTTTCGCCATCAAGACATGGCCCGCCACCTCCATTGTGTCGAGTTGCGCCCCCGTGCTGAAATAGTACGTAAAGTTGCCCAACGGGTTGCCCTCGTTGCTATCGACAATGGCATCGCTAAAGTCAATGGTATAGGTCGTATTCGCCTTGAGTGAATCTTGCAGTGCCACACTAATGCGGCGGCCCGAGGTCTTAATCTCCGCCATTTCGATTTGCGGCGGTGAGATAGTCACCTTCTCTTGTGCATTCTCCACCTTAATCAGTTCGTCAAAGGTGATAGTCACCTTTTTTGTCTTCTCGTTCGTGCCCCCAAGGGCTGGCGATAGTTGCACAATGCGTGGTGGCGTTTCGTCATACGGCCCACCGTCAGGTCCCGACCCAGGGTTGGCGCAACCCATAGCCATGAGGCTACAAAGCACAACGAGTAGAAATTGTATATAGCGTTTAAGCATCAGTTAAAAGGGATGTTCTAATAATGAGGTTTTTGGTTATGAGGTTATGAGGTTATGAGGTTTTTGGTTTTGAGGTTATGAGGTTATAAAGTTACATTCGGTGAATGATCAACTAAACTAACTTTTTAACCTTATAACCTTATAACCTTATAACCTCATAACCTTAAAACTAAAAACTATCTATTTAAAGCTATGATTTGTTCAATAATATCGCGATTGTTGCTCAATCTTGGCACTTTGTGTTGACCGCCCAATTTGCCTTTGCTCTTGAGCCAATCGTTGAAGAGATTCTTGCGAGCAGGGATAATCTCCAGTTGCTGCAAGGTAATGTCTTTGTAGCGTTTGGCCTCGTAGTCAGAGTTGATGCGTTGCAGCGACTCGTCGAGTAAGCGTGTGAACAATGCCAAGTCGGCCGGAGTCTTCTCAAACTCGATGACCCACTGGTGGCGACACTTGCCGTCATTGTTCATAAACACAGGAGCGGCCGTGTATTCATTCACCACAGCACCTGTTTGGTGGCACGCCTCGTGCAGTCCCTTCTCGGCGTTGTCGACAATGAGTTCCTCGCCAAAGGCATTGATAAAGCTCTTCGTGCGGCCGCTGATAATGAACTTATAAGGATTAGTCGACGTAAACTTCACCGTGTCGCCTATCTGGTAGCGCCACAAGCCACATGTCGTACTGATAACGATGGCATAGTTCTTGTCCTTCTCGACCGCCCAAAGGGGCAAGACTGTGGGGTTCTCCTTACCCACCTCGTCGAGCGGTATAAATTCAAAGAATACGCCGTAGTCGATCATCAGAAGCATAGAGAGGTCGAGCGGGTCGTTTTGCAGCCCGAAGAAGCCCTCAGAGGCATTGTACGTCTCCATATAGTGCATACGGGGCGAACGAATGAGGTTGTGATATTGCTCACGGTAAGGCGTAAAGGCCACGCCACCGTGGAAGAATACCTCCAAGTTGGGCCACACCTCGTCCAAATATTGTTTACCCGAAAGTTCGAGTACACGTGTGATGACAGCCATCATCCACGACGGAACGCCCGAGAGGTTGGTCACGTCTTTATGGATGGCTATCTCAGCGATGCGGTCGCGCTTCTCCTCGAAGTCGCTCAGTAGGGCAATCTTCTTAGGCGGAATGCGCACGAGGTTGACCAACGGGTTGATGTTTTCAATCAGAATGGCACTCAAGTCGCCCACCAGCGAGTTGGCCACATTGTAGTTTGGTGCGTGGCTACCGCCCAAAATGAGGGCTTTTCCGTCGAAGAGGCGGCTCAGTGGATTGTTGTGTAAGTAAAGCGCTACGGCATCTGTGCCGCCTTGATAGTGCGTATCGTGGAGGCCCGCTTGGCTCACGGGTATAAACTTACTCTTGTCGTTCGTCGTGCCCGACGATTTGGCGTACCACTTCACCTGTCCGGGCCACAACACGTTGCGTTCGCCGTGGCGCATACGGTCAATGTAGCCCTTCAACTCCTCGTAGGTGTTGACGGGAACGGTGGCTGCAAATTCTTCGTAAGAGTGAATGGAGGCGTAGTGATAGCGCTGTCCCCACTCCGTGTCAGCTGCTCTTTGCAGCAGACTTTCAAGTACAGCGCGCTGAATGTCCTCAGCGTGGCTGTCGTATTGTTCAATAGCCCGCAGTCGGCTATTGAACACGGGACGTATAATTGATGTCAGATTCATAGATACTGCAAAAGTATCGCAAATATTTGCGAATGCCAAAATTTTAGGTGGTTATATGGACACATGTTGTCGAAAGTCTGCCGAAAGGTAGTCGAATTATCGCCGATTAGTTAGCGTCCACTACGTAGTGGAAACACGTCCACTACGTTGTGGAAGCATGTAAACTACGCAGTGGAAACACGTCCACTACGTTGTGGACGCTAACTAATCGGCGATTTCGTGTGGATTTTCCCCCGCCTCCATTGTGAGAACTTGTGCTTAGGATATAGAAAGGCCTCTTCCCCTAACCCCCTCCCCCACAGGGGAGGGGGAATAAGTAACCTTTACTTGCTGCGTTTCTAGTTGAGAACCAACAGAAAGCTCAAGAAGTAAGAGTGACTTATTCCCCCTCCCCTGTGGGGGAGGGGGTTAGGGGGAGAGGCCCCAGTTTGAAAGTGTAAAGTAGACTTTATTTAATCATCCGCCACACGTCGTCTTCCGTTTGGCTGAAAGGCCCAGTGTGTTCGAGTTTGAGGGTCGACATAGCAGAGGCGAAGTGGCCTGCCTCGTCGGGCGTGGCACCACGAGAACGCATGTAAAGGTAGCCCGTAGAGTAAGTGTCGCCACAACCGGTGGCATCGATTACGGCGGTGGGCTCGTAAGGACGAATGTCGTAGAAGTGATTGTTTTCGAGTATGACCGAACCTAAGTCGCCTAAGGTGACGCACACCTCGTTTACGCCCCATTCGGCGAGTTGAAGAGCAGCATCGTGTGGCTCATTCTGGCCTGTGAGCACTTCCATTTCGTACTCGTTGACCTTCAGCACGTCAATGTACTTCAGTGCCTCCAACTTGTCGGCCCAATCGACGGCATACACCTTTTCGCCGCGTACCTCGCGCAGGTAGCCCTGCGAGTCGACGCTCACCACACCGCGGCCGTTGAGCGAACGAATAACGTCGGTCGAAAAGTCGTCGGCAAGGAGTGAACCGAGGTGGTAGATGCTGGCCTTTACGTGGTTGAGGCTCTCAACCGTGAAAGGGTCTGCCTTGGCGAGTACGCGCTGGGTGCGATTGTTCTGATTTTCACCATATTTATTTTCAAAGTATACGGTGCTGCGCGAAGGGATTACTTCCACGCGAATACCCATTTGGCGCAGTTCGTCGACGGCAGCCATGTCAGAGGGCGCGAGAGAGGTAATGAGCTGAAAGTTCTTGCCCCCATTGAGGTGATACATAGCGTGGGCAAAGTAATAGGACGTGCCGCCAGGCAGGTCGGCCTCGGTATGAGGGGTGATAATTTTATCGTGTGTAATATGTCCGATGCAACAAATGCTGTTCATAGAGATGTATCGTGTAATTTTGAATGTAGCGTGCAAAGTTACACTTTTTAAACTAAACGTTGCAAACTTTAAGGGGGTAACGGCAAACTTTAGCGAGTTTTAGAACACGGCCTCTCCCCCTAACCCCCTCCCCGACCAGGGAGGGGGATAAGTAACCTTTACTTGCTGCGTTTCGAGTTGAGAACCAATAGAGAACTCAAGAAGCAAGAGTAACTTATTCCCCCTCCCCTATGGGGGAGGGGGTTAGGGGGAGAGGCCCCCCCCTTATTAATGTGCCTCCAACCAGTTTTGACCTTCTCCGCAGTCGGCGAGGAGGGGAACGCTGAGCGTGAAGGCATGTTCCATCTCGTCGATGACGATTTGCTTCACGCGGTCGAACTCTTCAGGGAGGACAGAGAAGTTGAGTTCGTCGTGCACCTGAAGAATCATTTTCGACTTGATGCCCTCGCGTTCAAAACGCTCGTCGATGCGAATCATCGCCACCTTGATAATGTCCGCCGCAGTGCCCTGAATCGGTGCGTTAATGGCATTGCGCTCAGCATAGCCACGCACCACGGCATTGCGCGAATTGATGTCAGAAAGGTAACGACGGCGACCAAACTCCGTGACAATGTAGCCACGTTGGCGCGCCAGCTCTACGCTCTGCTCCATGTACTGCTTCACCTTGGGATAAGTAGCAAAGTAGTTGTCAATCAACTCTTTCGCCTCCGTGCGCGATACCTCCATGCGCTCAGCCAGACCAAAGGCAGAGATGCCGTAGATGATACCGAAGTTGGCAGTCTTTGCCTTGCGGCGCTCGTCACGTGTCACCTCGTCCAACTCCTTGTGGAACACGCGTGCTGCCGTAGCAGCGTGAATGTCGCGTCCCTCGCGGAAGTCGTTGACCAAATGTTCGTCCTGACTCAGGTGAGCCATGATGCGCAACTCAATCTGTGAGTAGTCAGCAGAGAAGAAGATACACCCCGACTCAGGTACGAACGCCTTGCGAATTTCGCGGCCGTCGTCGCCTCGCACAGGAATGTTCTGGAGGTTAGGATTAGACGATGAGAGGCGTCCCGTGGCCGTAACGGCTTGGTTGAACGACGTGTGAATGTGGCCCGTCGTGGGGTTAATCAACTTGGGGAGCGCATCAATGTAGGTGCTGATGAGCTTCTTCAAGGCGCGGTGCGCCAAGATTTTGCCCACAATGGGGTGTTTGTCGCGCAAGCCTTCGAGCACTTCCTCGCCCGTAGAGTATTGTCCGCTTTTGGTCTTCTTCGCTTTCTCGTTGAGCTTGAGTTCGTCAAACAAGACTTCGCCCACCTGTCGGGGCGAGGTGAGGAGAAAGGGGTGACCAGCGAGTTCGTACACCTCGCGTTCCAATTGCTCCATGCGTTGGTGGAAGTGGTTGCCCGTTTCGGCCAAAGCCTCCGTGTCGAGCACTACACCGTTGCGCTCCATTTTAGCCAACACGGGCATAAGCGGCATTTCGATGTCGTAGAACACGCGGGTGAGTTCGTTCTTCTGCATTTCCTCCTCAAGAGGTTGCTTGAGGCGAAGCGTCACGTCGGCGTCCTCGCAAGCGTAGTCGCGAATGTCAATAGGGGCGAGGTCGGCCATGTTCTTTTGGCCGCGTCCTTTCGGACCTATGAGTTCGTCGATGTGAATCGTGCGATAGTTGAGGTAGACCTCAGCCATGTAGTCCATGTTGTGGCGCAACTCAGGTTGTACAAGGTAGTGAGCCAACATGGTGTCGAACATCGGGGCGTGGAGCTTGATGCCATAGTTGGCCAACACGGTGAGGTCGTACTTGATGTTCTGTCCCACCTTCAGAATGGTGTCACTCTCGTAAAGGGGACGGAATAGGTTGACCATGCGTTGGGCTGCTTCCGTTTCACGTGGAACGGCAACGTACCAAGCCTTGCCACCAGTCACGGCAAAGCTCAAACCGACTAATTGAGCGCTGATCGCGTCGATGGAGGTCGTCTCTGTGTCAAAACTGACTTCTTGAAATGTCAATATTTCTTCACAAAGTTTTGCTGCATTGCTCTCATTATCAATGAGAATGTATTCGTGTTCGACGTCAGAAAGCGTTTTGTGAGGCGTTTGTATTTCATTTTCAAACAACCCGCTCGGCTCTGCGTCAAAGAGAGCGCCTATGAAATTAGCATTATTTTGCTTTTCGGCCTTCTTGTCGTCCATCTTCTTCAAGAACGAGCGAAACTCCAAATCTTCGTAGATTTTACGCAACGCCTCTTGGTTGGGTGGGGTAGTGCGGAGTTGGTCGAGGTCGAGCTGGATAGGCACGTCGGTTTTGATCGTGACGAGAAACTTTGAAAAGCGAATCTGCTCAACGTTCTCTTCCACCTTCTTCTTCATTGCCCCCTTGAGTTGGTCGGTGTGGGTGAGCAGGTTGTCAATCGAACCGAATTGGTTGATGAGTTTGACAGCCGTCTTCTCACCTACGCCAGGGCAGCCCGGCACGTTGTCGGCCGTGTCGCCCATAAGGCCTAAGAGGTCTATCACCTGTTCCGTGCTCTCGATGCCATACTTTGCACACACTTCGGTAGGACCCAACTTTTCCATGCCCGCGGCGCCATGACCGGGTCGGCGCATAAACACGCCTGGGCGCACTAACTGTGCGTAGTCCTTATCAGGTGTGACCATGTGCACCTCCAATCCTTCACTGACTCCCTTAACGGCCAGTGTGCCGATCACGTCGTCAGCCTCATAGTCGGGCACCTCAAGTAGGGGAATGTTGTAGGCTTTGATGATGTCCTTGATAATGGGTACGGCCCACTTGATGTCCTCTGGTGTAGCCTCACGTTGTGCCTTGTATTCGGGATACTCGCGGTGGCGGAAGGTGCCGCCTGCGGGGTCGAAGGAAATGCCGATGAAATCGGGCTTTTCGGTGTTCAACACGTCGTTGAGCGTATTGACAAAGCCATAAACGGCTGAGGTATTTTGTCCCTTAGAGTTGATGCGCGGAGAGCGTATCAAGGCATAATAGGCACGATAGATGAGTGCGTATGCGTCGAGCAGATAGAGCGTTTTCATGTGTGTAGTTGTTTATTTTGTTCACAAAAATACATAAATACTCTCGTAAACACGGCCTTTTTCGTACTTTTGTAGTTCAAAAGCCTTTGAGGACTTATCGGTTGACGAGTTAACAAGTTGACGAGTTAACGGGTAAGTTACTTTTATGATGAAGAGTGGATTGAATATTAAGTGACGACAAATTTACTCGTTAACTTGTTAACTCGTCAACTTGTCAACTCGTCAACTTGCCAACTCTAAAAACGATATGGACAAATTAACAGCTATACGCCGACCTGTAGAACAGGAATTAACTGCTTACAAAGAATTATTTGATGCTGCTCTGGCTCATGAAGATGACTTTCTGGGCCAGGCACTTGACTACGTGCGCCGCCGTCAGGGTAAAATGATGCGTCCGTTGTTGGTGGTGTTGATGGCTAAGGAGTTGGGTGAGGTGTCGGTCAATTCGTTGCGTTCGGCTGTTACGCTCGAACTCTTACATACGGCTTCGTTGGTTCACGATGATGTGGTGGACGAGAGTGGTGAACGCCGTGGTCAGCGTTCGGTGAATGCTGTTTACGACAACAAAGTGGCTGTGTTGGTGGGTGATTATCTGCTCTCTACTTCTTTGCTGCAAGCGGCTCAGACGAACAATATTCATGTGGTCGAAATCATTTCACGCTTGGGTGGCACACTGTCTGAAGGCGAGGTGTATCAGTTGGCGAATATTCGCAAAGAACGTATTTCGGAAGAGGCTTATTTCCATATCATTCATCATAAGACGGCGGCTCTCTTTGCAGCTTGCGCAGAGTTGGGGGCTATCTCAGCTGGTGGTGATGCTGATTATGTGGCACGTGCCAAACGTTTTGGTGAGTTGGTGGGCCTTTGCTTCCAGATTCGCGATGACATTTTTGACTATTACGAGGACAGTAAGATTGGCAAACCTACGGGCAATGATATGCTTGAAGGTAAACTTACGCTGCCTGTTATCTATGCTATCAAACATGCTGATAATGAGCGTGTTACGCAATTAGCAGCACGTGTAAAGAGTGGGGAAGCTACGGCTGCCGAGATAGCCGAGTTGGTGGATTACACCAAGTCGCATGGCGGCATAGAATACGCTGAACGCCGCATGCGTGAGCTGCACAATGAAGCACTTCAATTGCTTGATACGTGGCAGAACGCTGAGGTACGTGAAGCGCTACGCGGCTACATTGACTTTGTAGTAGACCGCGATCTGTAACATGAATTACATATATGCAAAAATAAACGCGAAGCGCGAAACCAATGGAAGGGTTTCGCGCTTCGCGTTTTAACGTTAAGGGTTTGGCGCGCTTCGCGCTTGGGTTGAACATTAATTATGGGTCTATAACGAATCGTGTGGGTAAACTGCAATTTGTCGAAGAGAATAGGAATGAACATCAAGGCGCGCTTAGCACTTTCTTAAAACAACTACTAGTTATATTGCAAGAAACGCAAGGGCGTAGCCTGTTTGTTTATGACTTGTGCGTAAGCACAAGGTATAGTATTTATAAATGGTATGTCGAAGTATGTAAACCTTATGTCGAAGTATGTTCTCGCGCTAAGCGAAAATTAGTAAGTAGTTGATGCGATTGTTAAGAAAAGTCGCTTAGCGCGAGAACAAACATAACATACTTTTTT
>JBNMKQ010000031.1:0-18937 GCA_050874425.1 Alloprevotella sp. | reverse complement strand
GTATTTCGGAACAAGAAACTCACCAAGGAAACAGCAAAAGAGGAGTTTGAAGTGTGGTATGAGAAAGTTGCTGCATGCTCTCTGCGAGAGATTAAGTCCGTACGTGATACCCTTAAATTCTATGAGGATGAAATACTGAACTACTTCATAGAACGTCAGACAAAAGCTTCAGCTGAATCACTAAACTCAAAGATCAAACGCTTCCGAGCGCAAGTGAAAGGAGTCAGAGACATCCCTTTCTTCATGTATCGTTTAGCAATGGTTTTGGGTTAGTATCCGTACACCCTCCCCACAGGGTTTGTCGGTTGCGCCGCTATTTCTAAAAAATAGATAGTTTTACGTTTTAAGGAAACAAGGTTATAAAATTTTATTTACGTTCGAAAACTCTAAG
Organism: Alloprevotella sp.; assembly: GCA_050874425.1. Classification (GTDB taxonomy): domain Bacteria; phylum Bacteroidota; class Bacteroidia; order Bacteroidales; family Bacteroidaceae; genus Alloprevotella. Next base: position 18,546 of record JBNMKQ010000031.1, on the reverse strand, counting down.
CGATGAAAAAGATACTAACTATAGCAACTTCTTTAGCTTTGGCCGCAGGAGCTTCGGCACAGAGCTATGACAAAATGTGGAAAGCCGTAAAGCAACAAGCAGAACAAGACCTTCCGCAGTCAGCACTCAAAGGCGTAGAAAAGATACGCGATAAGGCCGCTATGGAGAATAATCGTGTGCAATTATTGCGCGCCATACTGATGTTGCGCGTATATAGTGCAGAAGTGTCACCCGATTCGGCACAAGTCTATGTATCACAAATAGAGGAGGCTTTAGCTACGGAGCAAGATGCTGTACAGAAGGCGCTCTATCATTCCGCTTTAGCACAATGTTATGAAAGCCTGGAAGCTGATGACGATATAACTTATGCTGAAAACAAGAAGCAAGTTAAGACGCATTTTGAGGCATCACTTGCCGATATGGAAGTTTTGGCAAATGCACGTTTGCAGCAATACTTGCCGTTGATGCATTATGAGGCTGATAGTAAATATTTTAACGACGATCTCTTACATGTGATGCTATCGGCCTATGTTCGTAAAGGAAAGCTACGCACGCAAGAACAGATAGATTGGTTAGTACGCGTGATTGATTTCTATCGTCAGCGTGGAGCATACGATGCAGCTACGTTACTTGCCTTGCAACATTACCATTTGACAAAAAAGGGAAAGGTAAGTGGGGTAATAGAGCAGAATGAAGATTATATAATGCTGACTACTTTACTTCATAATAAGTTGAGTGCAGAGGTGGCTTTGCGGGTGTATGATGAACTTGTAGCCCTACAAGACGATTATAGTCAAGATAAAAGCTATGCTGCACATAATGATAGCGTGTTAGTAGACTGGGCCGAGCGTGGCATACAAACTTACGGAAAGGATAAGAAACTAAAAGCTTGTAATACGTTACGCAACTTTATGCAGAGCATGACCAATCCTAAGGCCGAACTCAAGGACGTAAAGGCTTCTTATGGCACTGGTCAGCATCTGCAGTTAGCATTAAAAGTGCGTAATCTCAAACAGGCTACTGTACGTATAGTTCGTTTGTTTGATACGCAGTTAGACTATCGTAAGGTAGAAGACGATATAGATTTCAAAAAGAAGGCTTCGCTCATTAAGAAGGCCGAGGTAGAGGCTGTAAGGAACTTTAATCCGCAAAGTGAGTATGCCTGGTTAGCCGATAGCGTCAGTTTGACCCTTCCCCCAAAGTCAGGCATCTATTGGTTAGAACTGCAAGGAAATGGTAAACATTTAGATGGGTGCGTAATAACGATAAGTGATTATGCTGCTATTAAATTAGCCACTCCAGCAGGTAGTAATCGTATAACGGTGGTTAATCGTGCCACAGGTCGTCCTGTGTCGAATGCCGTTGTGACAGCTTATGCTGGTTATTATGACAAAAATCGTTGGGGACAAGTTCGTAGCTATCAAACTGATAGTCACGGACAGGTAACAGTGGTTGATAATAAGCGTATGAACTTATACTATGGCATCAAAGTGGGACAAGACGCAGCAGCGGAGTTCTTTACGTTAGACAACGTAAACTATTATACAGACGAAGAACAAGCACGTACAATCGTGCAGCTTTATACCGATCGAGGCATTTATCGTCCAGGACAGCAGGTAGAATTCACGGGAGTCGCTTTTACCCATACTGGTGACAACTATCGTGTGGTGGGCAATTACAAGGCTATGGTCGAATTGCGTAATGTAAATGGAAAGGTGGTAGACTCCGTAGCAGTGAGAACCGATGCTATGGGTTCGTTCAGTGGTAGCTTTACTTTGCCCAAACAAGGCCTTACGGGTAATTATTCCCTACGGCTTACCCAGTGCAGTGCCTCAGCTTATCATCAATTGAAAGTCGAAGAGTACAAGCGTCCCACCTTCACCGCCACCACAAAGCCCGTGACAGTGGCCTATGCCTTGGGTGATACGGTGAAGGTTGAAGGAGAAGCCAAGACCTATAGTGGTGTGTCAGTGCCACGTGCGCGCGTGCAGTACACGGTGCAGCGTTCGGCTTGGTTCTTTTGGAACGATGATGAGTTCGAACCTCAAACAGGTGAAACTACGACCGATGATGAGGGCCACTTCTCTTTGCCCATACACTTAGCCAAAGCTTATGATAGTGAACATGAAGGAGGCTATAATCGTTATACCTATACGGTTTCTTACACTGTGACGGCAGAAAATGGTGAAACCACTCAAGGCTCGCATGCCCTTACTGTAGCAACACGTCCCACATGGCTAACAGCTGATGTGCCTACTACTATTTATAGGCGAGAGGGAAAAACTTTGCCACTATTTACCATAACGCAGGTGAATGCTTCGGGACAGGCCATGAAAGCACAGGGCACCTATCAAGTGGTGCGTGGTGAACAAGTCGTGGTAGAAGGAACGTTTGAGGGAGGAATTCCCTTTACGGTGACGGATTTAGCAACGTTGCCCTCAGCAGCATATACCTTGCGCTATCATACGCCGCAGGCAGAGGGAGATTCTCTATCGTTCTTGCTATTTAGCGATGAAGACAAAAAGCCTATTGACCAAGCGAAGCCTTTCTTTAGTTACACCGAGACAGATAAGGCGAGTGGGGCAGTAGATTTAATTGTAGGTACCCCTTGTTATGATGCCGTCCTATATTACGATGTCGTGGCCAACGGACGCGTCGTTGAGAGCCAACAACTAACGCTGAATAATGAACTGCGTCGCTTCCACATAGACTATCAACCTGCTTATGGTGATGGAGCCAAAGTTTTGGTAGCATTGTTTCGCGACGGAAAACTCTACACCGATGAGGCAGAAGTCGTAAAGCCCCTTCCCAATAAACAATTAAAATTGCAGTGGAAAACATTCCGCTCACGTCTCACTCCAGGACAGCAAGAAGAGTGGGTGCTGCAAGTGGCTCACCCCGATGGCACGCCAGCCAAAGCGCAGTTAGCAGCATGTATGTACGATGCTTCACTCGATGCCTTTGTGAACAATCGGTGGGAAAGCTTTGCTGTTAACTTTACGCGCAACTTGCCCCAAGCTTGGTGGAGGAGTAGTGTATCTGATTATCGTCGAATGGTAAAGGGAGATTTTCGTTACTACTATTGGCCTACATCGGTGATGAATTTCACGCAGTGGGACGATACACTCTTCGATTATTATATGTTAGGCCGCTATGGTCATATATTGGCTGAGAGTGCCGTTCCAGTAGGTGGACCTGTGCGTTATATGCGCAGTATGGCTTTGGCAGATGCGACTACTGATGCTGCTGAAGACAGACGCATGTATAAAAACGCATCGAAGGAGGCTTCAGCTCCTTTGGCTTCACCTATGAACATGGGTTCTTCTGCTCCCAATATGGTGACTCCACGCACCAACTTCGCCGAGACCGCTTTCTTCCGTCCTAACTTGCGCACCAATGCAGCGGGAGAGGTTAGTATATCTTTCACTTTACCTGAAAGCATGACGCAATGGAACTTCTGCGCTTTGGCCCACACACAACGTATGGATTATGGTCGTATTGATGCAACTGTTGTGGCACGTAAGGATTTTATGGTCGAACCCGCCATGCCTCGTTTCCTGCGTCGTGGTGACAAGGCGGAATTGCCCGTGAAGGTGACAAACCTTTCAGACAAACCGATTAAGGCGCAGTTACAGTTGACGCTCCTTGATGCCTTGACCGAAAAGCAACAGTACAATGTGACGCAGCAGATAGCCTTGTCTGTTGGTGAAACGAAAGTATTCACGTTTGCTTACGATGCATGTCAGGCGGAGGGCATAATGATTTGTCGCACGACGGCACAAGGTAGTGGATTTAGCGACGGTGAGGAGCACTATCTACCCATACTCACGACCGATGTGGAGGTGACGCGCACGTTACCCTTCTCGTTGACGCAACAGGGCACGACAACGTTTGCCACTGACACCTTATTCAATGCGCCCCATGCTACCCATCGTTCTTTGTCGGTAGAATTGTCGTCCAATCCTACTTGGTATGCAGTGACAGCCTTACCTGCTTTAGCTGGTTCGGCTTCGTGTGTCAGTGCCATTGATTGGGCTACGCGTTATTATGCCTTTACGATAGGACAATTCGTGGCTCAAAATAATCCTGAGGTGCAATGTTTGGTGCAAAAGAATGAGGAAGAGCTTGACAAATTAGCAGCTCTCAAGACTGAGGGGTTGACCGATGCCACACCTTGGTTGCAACGCGCTGAGGCTGAGAAACAGCGTGGTGCAGCGCTTCGTCAACTTTTTGATGAGGAAATAGCCGCAGCTCAGCTATATACGGCCATTGATAAGTTGAAAGCGTTGCAAAAGGAAGACGGATCGTACTGCTGGTATCCGGGTATGAATGGTAATGCTTTGATAACGTTGGAGGTGGCACAACTCTTGGCACGTACCGAATGTTTAACACAACGAGAGAATGTCCGCATTCACGCTCAACTGTCAAAAGCCTTTAACTATTTGCAGAAAGATATAGCAGAAGACGTGAGAGATATGAAACAGTATGAGAAGAAGCACAATACTCAACTTGCGCCTTCAGAGTATTGTATGCGTTACCTTTACTTGCGTACGTTGATGGGTTTGAAGTTTGACGACGATGCGCAGTATTTGCTCAATCGTGCTGTAGCATTGCGACACGAACTGACGATGTATGGCAAGGCGCTCTCAGTTATCATATTTGAAAAAAATGGTAAAAGTGCTGAGGCTGCACTATCGCTAAAGAGCCTTAAGGAACACACCGTGTGTAGTCCTGAAATGGGGCGTTATTTTGACACCCCACGTGCTGAGTGGTCGTGGCGTTCATATCGTATTCCCTCACAGTGTGCAGCAATTGAAGCCTTGCATTATGCGAGCGAGGAGGCTACTGCTGATGAGATGCGCTTATGGCTATTACAAGCCAAACGCACCCAGATGTGGGAAACGGCTCGTGCCACGTCTGACGCTGTTTATGCTTTGTTAATGAGTAGTGACACCACCACTGTGATGCCCCTTTCAACACAAACACCGCTTTACTATACGCTTTATAATAAAAAGCGCATTGTGGGGCAAAATGCCCCCTCTGATAGGGAAATGTCTACTAATGTGGGTTACGTAAAGCAAACCTATACGGACAATCAGACTGTTGAAGCTACTTCGTTGAAGGTTGATAAACGCAGTGATGGATTGTCATGGGGCGCTGTCTATGCCTCCTTTATGGCTCCAATAGAAGAAGTCACGACCGAAGGCAAAGGTTTACAGATAACACGTCGTTTTGAACGCAAACAAGGCATGGAATGGGTCGATTTGACAGATGTCTCTTTGTTACAAAAGGGCGACCGTGTGCGTCAGGTGTTCACGATAGAGGCCGATCGCGATTACGATTTTGTATCGCTTTCAGCCGATCATGCAGCTAACATGCAACCTGTGCGTCCGCTTTCGGGTTATGCTTGGGACACAGCATTACCCGCTTATCGTGCAGTACACGATGCTTCAACTGACTACTTTATAGAGCAGTTGCGTAAGGGTAAACATCAATTTGCTGAGGAATTTTTCGTTGATCGTACGGGTAGTTTCTCAAATGGTGTAGCGCGCATACAGTGTGTTTATGCACCAGAGTTCCAAGGTATGACGAAATAAAGCAAGCTATTGAGGTAAAACTATCTTGAATCAGCATTAACGAATAATTGAGGAAAAAAATAATGAAAGAGTCCACTTGGAAATGTGGACTCTTTCATTATTTTTTTTCGTCAATTATTCGTTAACGCTCATTTATGTTAGGCCGCCCAAATTGCAACTTAGCGCTTTATTTAAATGGTTTGCGCCAATCGCAGCCTTCCTTCCAACGTGAACAACCATAGGCCGTATTGCCTTTTATTACTTTACCAATGCCACACTTCGGACAGATACTGCCTGCGCGAATGATGCGTCGTTTGGGTTTAGCCTCCTTCGATTGGGTGGCAGTTGCATTAGAGGAAGTGGTTGTCCCTTCACTTTGCGCATTGGCTTTGGCTTTAAGAGCGGCTATAGGGTCGACCTGTTGCGTGATGTGGCGTGCCGAATTATCGCTCAATACTTGGCGCACAATATCGGTTACCATTTCCTTTAACTCTGCTACAAACTGAGCCGCGCTATATTCATGATGTTCAATTTGGCGCAACTTCTTCTCCCAACGTCCGGTAAGTTCGGCACTCTTCAGCAACTCCTCCTTTATGATTGAAATGAGTTCTATACCCGTAGGTGTAGCCACAATGGCCTTGCGCTGACGACGAATGTACTGACGGCGGAAGAGTGTTTCGATAATGGCAGCACGCGTTGACGGACGGCCAATGCCGTTCTCCTTCATTGCGTCGCGCAACTCCTCGTCGTCTACCGTCTTACCCGCCGTTTCCATAGCACGTAGCAGCGTAGCCTCGGTATAGAGTTTAGGAGGCTGCGTCATCTTTTGCGTCAAATCAGGCGTATGCGGCCCACTTTCGCCCTTCACAAAGTCGGGTAGAGTACGCTCAGCCTCATCTTTCTTGTTCTCATCATCATCGTTTGATGTGCTGATGCGTGAAGCTGAAGGAGCTACAGCGCGCCAACCTGGTTCCAAGATAAGTTTGCCCGATGTCTTAAAGGCTACATCGGCAGCCTCGCCCGTCACGGTGGTTGTAGCAAATTTGCAATCAGGATAGAATACGGTAATGAAACGGCGCGCTACGAGGTCGTAAACGTTGCGTTCCATATCAGTCAAGTTGTTGGCCACCACCCCAGTTGGGATAATGGCATGGTGGTCCGTCACCTTCGAACTGTCAAAAACCTTCTTTCGCTTTAGTAATGCACCTTGTCCACGCAGCGGTTCAAGCAAGTCGTTGTACTGACCACGTATGCCTTTTAATATGCCAGGACATTTAGGGTAGATGTCATCAGAGAGGTAGGTAGTATCAACACGTGGATAGGTGGTCACCTTCTTTTCGTAAAGCGACTGAATGAGCGAGAGCGTTTGATCGGCCGAATAGCCAAACTTACGGTTACAATCTACTTGTAACGAGGTGAGGTCGAAGAGGCGTGGCGGCTGTTCTGTGCCTCGCTTCTTTTCTACACTTGTTACGACGAATGGTTGGTCCTTAATCTTTTCCAATGCCGCGCGTCCTTCCTCTTCGCTCGTAAAGCCGCGACGAGCTGGTGCGGCCTGCTTCTTTTTCGCCTCAGCATTGCCCCCCTCTTCCTCAGCTGCAATGGGTTGTTCGTCCTCATTCGGGTCGGCCATAATGGCATTGAACACCGTGTCGCGATAAGTGGTCGAAAGTATCCAGTAGGGTTCTGGCTTAAAGTTGTCAATCTCAAGTTGTCGACGTACAATCAAGGCCAACGTAGGCGTTTGCACGCGTCCGATTGAAAGAGGCGGAGTGCCATAACCACCACCATACTTAATTGTGTAAAGGCGTGTGGCATTCATGCCCAATAGCCAATCACCTATGGCCCGACAAAGGCCTGCCTCGTAGAGCGACTTGTAATCCTCCTGCGGCTTGAGTGAGCCAAATCCCTCGCGAATGCTCTCTTCGGTAAGTGACGATATCCACAAACGCTCCACAGGACACTTCGCGCCAGCCTTTTGCATAACCCAACGTTGAATGAGTTCACCCTCTTGGCCAGCATCACCACAGTTGATAATGCGGTCGGCCTTCGACATGAGCTTTTGTATGATGTCAAACTGAGTTTGCACGCCTTTATCATTCTTCAAGCGAATGCCAAAACGTTGGGGTATCATGGGCAAAGCCCCAAGGCTCCACCGCTGCCACATAGGCGTGTAGTCCTCGGGGTATTTTAGTTCGCAAAGGTGACCAAAGGTCCACGTTACTTGGTAACCATTGCCTTCAAGATAACCTTGATGTTGCTGCGTGGCACCAAGAATATTGGCTATATCGCGCGCCACGCTGGGTTTCTCTGCTATGCAGACTATCATATATATAAAGGTGTTCTAAATAATTAAATGTTTACCCCATACTAATGGGATTATGATATCCGCGTTCTACTTTGTGCACTATCTATTCAAGAATTTTCGCTCCAGCCAAAGTTGAAAGAACTTGTCATAAACTTTATACACGTTTTTATCTTGCGTGATAAAGTCCTTTTCAAGCAAGCCCTTTACGGCAGATACGACAGCACTTGGCGATGGTAAATGGTGACGCTTTGCAAAGTCACCTCCCGAAATACCCTTCACTTCTCTATCGCTTCCAATTGCAATGAAGACATTACGCTGCTTTTCGGGCATTTGATAAAGCATTCCCTCATAGGTATCAGATGAAATATCAAGAATGTAGCCAATCGCTTCGTCTATCATTGACAATGTGCAAGTTTCCCCCTTCTGTGTTATCTGATACAAATAATTCATAATCTTTTGCATATAGGAGGTAATGCTATCAAATTGCTCATACAAGCTCTCTACAACCCCATCAGACAAATGCTTACCAGCCTTTTCAAACTTCTCCTTAGCAAATTCAACATACTTGTCAAGCGGAATCGGTTTGAGATTGAACACTGTAACCGACTGATAGAAAGGGCGGGCTGGTGATGTAAACATCTCACCCATTAAATGGCGTTGAGAACCAGAAAATATAAAATTAGCGTTTGGGCATCGCTGAATATACGTTCTTAGTGCTGCTTCCACATTATCCCCATCATCATAATGAGTTATTTGTTGAAACTCGTCAATAGCTACTAAACAATGGCGGTCTGCTTGTGAGAGATAACGGAATATTTCATCAAGTGCTACAGAGGGGTTCTGAACAGTCCCCAATCCTACTCCCCACACAGGACTTCCATTTACATCAAATGAGATTTCCGAACGAAGAGACAGGACTACATTGAGAAATAACTCCCATGCTGAGCGTCCCTTACTTCGCAAAGTGTCAAGTATAGCCTTACCTAACACATGAACAAAATCCTCTAAGCTTTTAGTAGCATAGATGTCTATGACAAATGTATAGTAATGTTCCTTTATCTCTGGTTGTTCAAAACAATGCCGAATGAGATCTGTTTTGCCTAATCTTCGGGGAGATATCAAGGCTATATTATTTTCATTCGTCAACATACGAACCAAGAAATCCGTTTCGTTCACTCGATCACAGAAATACTCCGCACCTACATAACCATTCGTAACAAAAGGATTGCGTATCATAATTCATTTTATTTTAAATACAAAGGTACAAAGGTTTTCTTATTACATAAAGGCTATCAATATGTAATTATCATAAAACGATAAATTCCAGAATAATGAGATTAATATACGCCACGTTCAATACACAAAGCGCATTTCCTTATCGTCAAATGCGATGCCTTCGTGTGCAAAGAAGTGGGCTATCTTTCCTTGCGCAGCTAATTGGCGAGGCGTGCCTACCTCTATGCCTGCAGTACTGAGCAACCATAGCCCTTCGCAGAAGTGAAGGGCTAACTCTACGTCGTGAGTAGAAAGGAGTATGGCCTTTTGCTCCGAATGTGCCAGGTGTTGCAGTAAGCGAAGCGTTTTTACTTTCGACTGAAAGTCAAGAAAGGCCGTTGGTTCGTCTAACAAGATAAGAGGCGTCTGTTGGGCCAACGACTTGGCGATAAACACACGTTGGCGCTCGCCGTCGCTCAATGTGCTAATCAAGCGATGACGGAAGTGGGCCGTCTGGGTACGAGCCATTGCCTCGCGGATAGCTCTTTCGTCATCTTCCGTGCTACGTGAAAGTAATGTGGCATAGGGTATGCGCCCCATTCTGACCACATCTTCAACGGTCAAAGCCTCAGCCTCAATGCGCTGAGTTAATACGACGCTTATTCGCTGCGCCAACTCGCGCTGACTATATGCTGTCAGTGGTTTGCCGTCGTAGTTTACGCATCCACTCAACGCTGGTTGCAAGGCCGCCATTGTGCGCAAGAGCGTGCTTTTGCCACAACCATTCGGCCCCAACAAGGCTACCAATTCACCCCGACGCAAGGTGGCATTGAGATGATGAGCGATAGCCTTTTTGCCATATCCCGTTGTTACATCGTGGAGTGTCAACATGGGCGTATTAATGAAATCGTTGTCCAAAGGTGATAATCTTTATTCGGTTGGTCAAGGCCGAGGTGATGCGTCGCCACTGTCCGTAACGTAGATTAAGGAAAAGCTCTTCTACTGAGCGCCAAGCCTTAATAAATGGGTGGCGCCAGGCCATAATTTGATAGACGTGTTGGCGGTAGCGCACATGGTCCACCACATACTTTGGGTGATGAAAAGGGGCTGCTATCTCGTGCCGCTTCATGGTAAAGATGCGGCGGTAACCCGAAGGCAACGTTCGCACCGAACCCGCGAAGTGGACAGAGTCATCTGTCACGCCCCGATTATTAATCATGTTGAGCCGTGGCACAATGGCCAGTTGGTTATTTAACAGCAAGTGGGCATGGAAGATTGTTTCATAAAAGGCCTTACCGCTCGCTCGGTGTGCACGCGCCATGGGCAGAAAGTCCTTACGTAAGGTGCGTTCTTGTGTCAAAGCTTCGATGCGTTGTAAGGCTACGGGGTCGTCTAACCAATGATAATGTTCGTCCCACTGATTGACCACACGAGCCCACGAGGCCCAACCCCAAATGCAGAAGTTAGAAGAAAAGAAATAGTCCGCCTCTCCCGTATCGGGTGTTACTTCTTCCAGATTAAAGCCTTGTATCATACCGATGCGCTCATCATGCTCATAACGGTCGAGCATCTCCTTACAAAAGGTAAAGAAAGACTGCGAAGGTATGTCGTCGTCTTCAAACACGATGCACTTATCCGTCAGCGAGAAGGCCCAACGTTGTGCCATAAAGTTGGAGGGGTCACAACCATAGTTTTTGTCTTGATATAAACGATGGACTTCGCAAGGCCAATCTATCTCTGCCACTACTTTTCTGCACGCTTCTATGCCTGCCTTGTCTTGTTCACCACGCGCTCCGTCTTGATACAGAAACAATCGTGCAGGCTGCGCCTTGCGCACTTCAGCGAAGAGCGCAGCTAACTTTTCGGGACGATTAAAGAAGAGAATTAGTACGGATATGTTCATGGTATCAATGTGCAAATGTGTAAATGTGAGAATGTGCAAATGTGAGAATGTGCAAATGGGGAAATGTGCAAATGTGCAAATGTGAGAATGCGAGAATGTAAAAATGTTTTTGCAATTGCGCATACAAAGGCGACAATTTGCACATTTGCACATTCTCACATTTGCACATTTACAAAGCATTTGCACATTCTCACATTTGCACATTAGCAAAGCTAAAGCTTTTCGACATAAAACACAGCGTGTCCACCGCGTTTGTCTTCTGGTGGTAGCTGCATATAGTTGCGATAGAGGTCAGTAAGATAAGCATCAGGGTTGGCAGGGCCATTAAAGGCGACGCCCTCAAACTGAATGCGCCTTGTTGGGAAGATGCTGTCCGTGCGGTGCATAACGCCATAGCCATTGTTGTTGAGCGTATTGGAGGTGTACTCTCCCTTGCGTTTCAACAAGCAAGCTACGTTCCACTGCAACTTACACCAAGCACGTTTTAGTCCGAAATAGAAGAACTCAGCAAACGAACGCCACGAATAATAATGCTGGCTACACAAAATGGCATTGGCACGACAGTAGCCCTTTGTTACGCGCTTAATAAAAGCCTTTGAACACGAAGGGTAAGGCATCATCGGGAAAATGTCGACGTATAGTCCCTTACCATAAGGACGCGTAAAGTCATCGGCATTCTCGACCAAGAAGGAGTCTTTATCGCGCACTTTAAATATGGGTAAACGCACATTACGGTCGGTGTCGGGCGTTTGAATGTAGAGGTTTTCGGGAAGTTCTCGCTTCGCCACCTCTACAAAACGAGGCAGGTCGTCGAGTCGCATAGCGATGTCAATATCGTCGTCCCAAGGGATAAAGCCCCCATGACGCACCGCTCCCAATATGGTGCCACCGTCTAACCAATAGTCAATGTGGTGGCGCTGACAGAGCGCGTCAATCTCCTTTAATATGTCTAATTGCTTGAGTTGCACCGCACGACGATGCTCCTCCATATATCGCTTTAAGTTGTCTGACATGACCGATTTAGTTAGCTTGTCGTTTAACGTCAATCACTTGCCCTGTATAGTCGGCCAACAAGCAACGTACCGTAGCATCGGCCACGACTTCAGAGCGTAGCAATGTGTCGTCAGGCTCAATGCCAAAGTTTTTGACACGCATAGGCGTCTTGGTACGTTCGGGATTGATACAGTTCACACGAATGCCTACCGATTCCCACTCTTGCGACACGGCTTGCACAAAGTTGACGATAGCCGCCTTCGTAGAAGAATAAATGCTATAGAAAGCGCGTCCACGTGTATAGCTGCTCGACGTGAAGAATATCAACTGACCCTGTGTTTGCTTTAGGTAGTTGTAGGCCTCGATGGCCACATTTACCGTGCCCATATAGTTGGTTTGCACTGCCGCCTGAATGATGCCGTAGTCCATAGCGCAAAGGGGCTCTTTGTTGAGCACACCAGCCGTGTTGATTACATAGTCTATATGGCCTTCTTTGTCATACACCTCTTTGAGCGCGCGTGCCACATCCTTACGATTACCTACATCTGTGCCTGTGAGCGAACGTGAGAAACTATGCACGTGTGTGCCGGCCTGACGCAATTCATCGGCCACGTCCTTGCCAATGCCATACGAACCACCAAACACGATGGCTACCTTGTCCTTCAACTGCGACTTGTCTAACGACTCGGGAGCTACCGAACCGCGCAGTTGGAAAAGTTTGTCTAACAAGAAGGTGTCTTCCTTATACGTGAGCTTCATATTGCTCTCTTCGCCCGCTACTAAGTGGACTGGTACTTCGGGCATATACTTCACTACTACGCCGCAGTCGTCAGTCACCTTAAAGTTGGGGTCATTGAGTGCACGCTTATAAGCCTCAGCGATAACCGAGAGGCGGAAGGCCTGTGGCGTCTGGCCACGTTGCAAGCGAGAGCGATCGGGGATAGAGGCAATATGGTCGCCCTCTGCTTCAATAATAGTATCGACAGCAGGCACGGTCACGTCAATGGCCTCATACTGCTTCAAGGCTTCACACACATCGTCAATGATGCGCTGCGAAACCAACGGACGCACTGCGTCGTGGAATATCAAGTTGACCTCTTCACCGCCTTCGTAGGCATGAATGGCCGAAAGGCTTGAGTCGTAACGCTCTTTGCCGCCCTTCAGTATCTTTTTTACTTTTTTCCAACCATTACGCAACACAATGTTTTCAACGTCTGACACGTAAACGGGATTAGATACAATCACGATTTCGTCAATGTGGGCATTGTGCTCAAATGTGTCGAGGGTATGTTCGATTACCATCTTGCCCGCCACCTTAAAGAACTGTTTGGGCGTGCTGAGTCCTAAACGGCTACCTACGCCGCCTGCTAAGACTATGGCTATATTGCGAATCATATTTATATAGGATGTGAATGAGAATTAAAATAGAAGGAAATGTTGCCATAAGCATAAATCTTGGACTAATAAGTAGGTGTTCAAAATTAGTTTATATTTAGATGTTCACTATTAGCTTATGTCAAAAGTACTCTCTTGGAGCGCATTTTGTTCCTTTGTTCTCGATCGCATAGCCCGCTATGCTCACTCAAACAAAGAAACAAACTGCACCCCAATAGAGCACTTTTGATATAAACTAATTATGAACACCTACTTATAGAGTCCATCTGCAGATGCAAGAAATGCTCGTCGTTAGAAGTGCACATAACGACCGAAACTTTCACATGTGGCTGCAGTTCTTTGCTCATAGCAAGCAAAATTACTAATTTTTATGAGGAATGCTTCTATATTTGTGCTACATTTTCAAAAGTTGGAAGCATAGAACTGCCTTGCCGGGTTCCTCTCTGCATGAGTTCGCGCTCTATCATGTGCGTAATCGTATCATTCTTCAGTCCCCAACGTGGGGCGATTAATTGTCCAGCAGGCGATTGCGACACAAAGCGTTCTATTGCAATCGTTGGCGAAAGGCGTTCTACGTAGTCAGCTACAAGCGTCACGTATGCTTCTAACTGAAGTACATGAAACCGTTCTGGAGATGCCATATAGGCACTACCCAACCTCGAGCCTCGTAAATACTGCAATTGATGCAGTTTAATCACCTCTACTTGTAGCTTGTTCATTACGTCTGCTTGTTGGAGTGTCGAATGGCGTGTTTCGTCAGGTAGTCCTATAATAAGGTGAGCACAGACAGGAAGTCCTACTTCATGTAGGCGCTCTACAGCTCGAATGGAACAGGCCGTATCATGTCCGCGATTCATACGGAGCAGTACCTCATCGTTGGTCGACTCTACGCCTAACTCTACCAAAACGAATGTGCGTTGTGATAATTGTTGCAACGCCTCCACCCACTCATTACTCATACAGTCGGGGCGTGTGGCCAACACCAATCCTTCTACTCTCTGACAACTCAGTGCTGCGTCAAACAAGGGTAACATCTCTTGTGGCGCTGCGTAAGTATTCGTACCTGACTGAAAGTAGGCTAAAAAGCCACAAGGCTTATTCCCCTGTTTGCGCTTAAAGAAATCCTTACCACGCGCGATCTGTTCCTTGATGTCTGCTGCCGAAGTGCTACAAGGCGGAACGAAGCTACAGGCATTGCAAAAGGCACAACCATCATGCGATAAATGCCCATCACGCACGGGGCAAGTGCACCCCGCGTCAATGGGCAACTTCTGCATCTTGTGGTCGAAATGTTTTTGCAGAAAGGCTACGTATGGAGTATATAATAAAGGCTTCATCGCGTGCGAAATTACAAAATAACGAACGGAATATTTGGTAATTTATTTAAAAACTGCTACTTTTGTCCTTGTAACCCCTAAAACGTATAGCCTATCGAGAAGACATTACTTTAATTCTTAAAACATATCAAAGTAATGAAATCGCTTTCAAAGCACACCGACGATGCGTTGGTACGCCTTTATATTGCTGGTCAGAACGAAGCTTTTGACGAGCTTTTGTTGCGTTATAAAGATAAGGTATACGCTTATATCTCATTTCGTGTAAAAAACACCGACATGGCCGATGACCTTTTTCAAGAAACTTTTGTCAAGGCCATAATGCAAATACGCCAAGGGCGCTATAACGAGCATGGACGTTTCTATGCTTGGATTATCTGTATTGTACACAATTTACTAATTGATTTATTCCGTACTGAAAGCCGCGACACGACGGTATACAATGATGCCACAGATGGGGAATGGAACGACTTTTTCAATCTTTGCACCAATAGTTATGAGGAGAATGTGATTGATGAACAGTTAAAGGACGATGTCTGTCGCATCATGAACCTCCTACCCACCGAACAACGTAATATCGTATACATGCGTTTTTACCAAAATATGAGTTATAAGGAGATAGCTGAAGAAACAGGCATAAACCTCAACACGGCTTTGGGCCGCATGCACTACGCTGTGCGTAATATGCGCAAAATGGCCCAATCACAACATATCTGGGTGGAATAGCAAAACATAAAATTGATGGGGCCTCTCCCCCTAACCCCCTCCCACACAGGGGAGGGGGGATAAGTCACTCTTACTTCTTGAGTTTTCTGTTGGTTTTCAACTAGAAACGCAGCAAGTAAAGGTTACTTATTCCCCCTCCCCTGTGGGGGAGGGGGTTAGGGGGAGAGGCCCCATCATATTGCCGTTTTACCCGCTCAATTCGTTACTGAGTCATAAATATTTTTGTTTTCTTATACAATAAAGAGTGGGGTTAGCCGTTTATGATTTTGTAAACAATAAATTCATACAACTGCCTATGCTCCATTCTACTACAACTACTTCCCAACCATCTCCAAAGTCGTTGCTTTACATCACCACCTTTGCTCGTGTATACACGCCAGAGGCTCATAACGAATCTTTTGCGCGTAGTCTGGCACAAAAGGTTTCTAATAATACTAACGACGATCCTTATAAACAGCTTTCTTGAACGAAAGATAACTGTTGTAGCCCTCTACAAAAACCTCTACAGTGTAAAATACCGGTACAACGTCATAAAAACCTTACGCGTTTTCACCCCCGATGATTTTTGTTTCATGTTTCATATTCCGCTCATAAAGCATTGATTATCAATACGTTGGAGGGGTGAAACATAACGGGTGTATGTTTCACTTTTAGTTTCAATGTTTCATTCTTATATTGACCATTAAAAAGTAAAAAACATAGGGGGAGAAAAATAAAAACACTGAGGGAGCGATTTCAAAACCCAATGGGAGAAAAACAAAAACACAATGGGAGCGTGAAAGCGCTCCCATTGTGTTTTGTATTTTCAAAAAGTGAAACATTGATGAAACATCACTGAAACATAGAATGTCAATGTTCCATATTTGTAAGTCCTTGATTATCAACCGTTTGTGAGTAAAAAGTGAAACATGAAAGATAAAAAAGGTCTTTTGTTACGTATAAGGGAAAATAGAGGTTAGTACCGGTATTTTACTTTTTAATGCAAGCATCTAACAACGTCTCAATCGCTTCGCGGTCCATGTGTTGACCGATGAAAACGAGTTTCTGCATACGATCACCATACTTGTCGTCCCAATCTTTAAAGGCGGCTGGGTTTTGTTGTTTGAATTGCTCCAATTCATCGGCCGGCATCGTGGCATACCATTGACCTGCCTGGCTCAGAGAAACTTGCTTACCTGCTTGCTCGAATACGTAACACATATCAGGCTCTGTGGCAAAGTAGCAAAGACCTTTGCAGCGAATAACGCTGTTGGGCCAAAGTCGTGCTACCAATTGGTCGAACTCTGTCATGTCGAATGGTTCACGACGCTTGTAGACGAAGGTGCTGATGCCGTACTCTAAGGCTTCACCCTCTTCTTCATTCTCAAGGCCGTGGTGGTGATGACAGTGACAGTGGTCGTGATCATGGTGGTGATGATGTTCGTGTTCATCGTCTTCCTCTTCTTCATGATTGTGGTCGTGGTGATGATGGTGGTCGTGTTCTTCTTCCTCCTCGTCGCCTTCAACGGCAGCAATCCATTTAGCCGAAGTAGCTACCTGCTCAAAGTCGAAGCTATTGCTATTGACCAACTTGTCGAGATCAACATCGCAGTAGTCGCACGTAATGATGTCGGCTTTAGGCTGAATTTCACGAATGATAGCCTTGATGCGTCCTAACTCTTCCGCGCTAACTTCAGATGCCTTGTTGAGTAAAATCGTGTTGCAAAACTCAATTTGCTGAATTACGAGACTCGCAAGGTCGTCCTCCTTCATATCCTTCTTGTAAAGGTCGTGGCCTTCAGAGAACTCATCGCGCAAGCGAAGAGCGTCGACTACGGTCACTACAGAGTCAAGTCGGGCAATGCCTTTTGTAGCCAAGTTAGGGTACATTTGTGGATAAACGCTAATCGTTTGTGCAATAGGAGCCGGTTCGCAGATGCCGCTGGCTTCAATGACGATGTAGTCAAAGCGTTGTTCGCTAACGATGTCGCTCAATTGCTGAACGAGATCCATTTTCAATGTACAGCAGATGCAACCATTCTGCAAGGGTACAAGGCTATCGTCGCCTTCACCCACAATGCCGCCTTTAGCTATGAGACTGGCATCAATATTTACCTCACCAATGTCGTTGACGATAACGGCAAACTTAATGCCTTGCTTATTTTGTAAAATGCGATTTAATAGAGTCGTTTTGCCGCTTCCTAAGTAACCAGTGAGCAGCAGTACTGGTGTAACAGATTGTGTCATATTCGTATGAATATTTGTGTATCTTCTAAACTTATTAGATTAATCCGAAATGTTGCAGTAGAGCTTTGCCTGCAAAGAACAACATAGGCATGAGTAATGAAGGAAGTAGATTGATTGTTTTACAATCTTTAATGTGAAGCACGCCTAAACCAGAGGCAGCAATCAATATGCCACCTACTAATGAAACCTCAGCAATAAGTTCGGTAGAGATAAAAGAGCGTGACAATAAGGCAATACCATAAATAGCGCTCATCCATACAAAAACGGCGATAGACGTAATCGCTACACCAAATCCATAAGATGAGGCGACTACCACCATCGTAACGAGGTTGAGCGTGGCGGCTGTCATTAAATAAGTATTGTCGTTATAGAGCGCACTCATGACGGGGCCCATCATGGCCAACGTGCCCACACAGCAGAGTAGGATGCCTGTTGTGATACCCTCGGAGAGATTGGTCGTAGAGATACGTTGCGTAGCACGTTCCATGCGTTGGTCCATTTTTAATACCGTACCTAACAGACCACCTATTGAGAGGCAGAAGATAAAAAGAGCAGGATATTGCGTCTTTTGCATACTGTCGATGGCTACGTTCATGCCTAAGGCCAAGGCACAAAGTCCCATAGCGGTATTCAGTACATTGATATATTTCTCGCTGATGCCACGTTTGAATAGTGCCCCAATGGCACTGCCTACAATAACAGCTATGGCATTAATAATAATAGCGTACATAAAGATTTTGATGTTGTTTGAATGTTCTTTTATAATTTTGTTGCAAAGTTAACGCGAATGCTTATAAAAACCAAATAATGAATTAAGAGATAAACTGCAATTGGGCCTCACCCCCTAACCCCCTCTCCTTGAGGAGAGGC